>JAXFOH010000042.1:0-9426 GCA_034180465.1 Opitutales bacterium | reverse complement strand
GGCCTGCCAAAGGCTAATGCAGGCGTTGGGTGCCTATGCGTTTTTGTCGAAAAGCAAGGGCAAAACCGAATACGAAAAATTCATACCCAAAGCCTTGAAAATGCTTTTATATTGCGCCACAAAAGCGGGTTTGCCCTCCTTAAAAGAACAGTGCAAAAGCTGTATTAATTTGCTTAAATAAACTTCTGTAATTTTTGCATTTGCCACGCACTAAAACGCGCTTTTTGCTACACTTTTGTGCTTCGATTTAAAAAATTTTATACAAAATTGTAATTTTTGTCGAAAATGCGATGATTTTAAAAAAATGCCTTTGACACAAGTATTTAGCGGTAAAAATATCTTGCCCATATTTTAAACCAAACAAACGGAAGGTAATAAACAAATGAATAAATATGTAGAAAGCGTCCTTAACGACCTCACTGCAAAACAGCCTTGGGAAAAAGAATTCCTTCAGGCGGTAAAAGAAGTATTCTCTTCTCTTAGCAGCGTATTGGACAAGGAAAAGAAATATCAAAAGAACAAGATTCTCGAAAGAATGGTTGTTCCCGAAAGAGTAATTCTCTTTCAAGTTCCCTGGGTAGACGACAAAGGCGTTATCCAAGTAAACCAAGGCTATAGAATTCAATTCAACAGCGCAATAGGTCCATACAAGGGCGGTTTAAGGTTTCACCCTTCCGTAAATTTAAGCATACTTAAGTTCTTGGGTTTTGAACAGACCTTCAAAAACTCGCTTACAACCCTCCCCATGGGCGGCGGCAAAGGCGGCGCAAACTTCGACCCCAAAGGCAAGTCCGACGTTGAAATTATGCGCTTCTGCCAAAGCTTTATGCGCGAATTGTACCGCCACATTGGTCCCGACACCGACGTTCCCGCCGGCGATATCGGCGTAGGCGGCAGAGAAATCGGCTACTTGTTCGGTCAATACAAAAAGATTGTAAACGCCCACCAAAGCGTTCTTACAGGCAAGGCCCTAAACTGGGGCGGCAGCCTTATTCGTCCCGAAGCAACTGGCTACGGCAATGTATACTTCTGCCAAGAAATGCTTGCAACCAAGGGCGACTCGCTCGAAGGCAAGAACGTATTGGTATCGGGCTCGGGCAACGTTGCCCAATACACTGTAGAAAAAGCATTGCAGTGCGGAGCAAAGGTTCTTACAATGTCCGACTCGAACGGCACTATCTTCGATAAAGACGGCATTACCCAGGAAAAGTTGGAATGGGTAAAGAACCTAAAGAACGTAAAGCGCGGCAGAATTGCTGAATACGCAAAGAAATTTAAGAGCGCAAAATACTTCGAAGGCAAAAGGCCTTGGGGCATCGCAAAAGCTCAGGTTGCACTTCCCTCGGCAACTCAAAACGAAATCGACGGCAAAAACGCAAAAGACCTTATCAAGAACGGTTGTATCTGCGTTTCGGAAGGCGCCAATATGCCCTCCACTCCCGAAGCTATCGACGTTTATATGTCGGCAAAAATCCTCTACGCTCCCGGCAAGGCTTCGAACGCGGGCGGTGTTGCAACTTCCGGTTTGGAAATGTCGCAAAACGCTATGCGCTTGAACTGGACTTCCGAAGAAGTAGACCAAAAGTTGCACGGCATTATGAAGTCGATTCACAAAGCCGCTATGGAAGCTGCCGAAGAATACGGCACACCCGGCAACTATATGAACGGCGCAAACATTGCAGGCTTTAAGAAGGTTGCAGACTCGATGATAGACCAAGGCATATAATTGCTTTAAGCTATCGATAAACGCATTTTTTGCAAACCCCCGAGTTTTTTCTCGGGGGTTTTTTGCGTTTTAGGCAAAGGCATATATTTTAGGTGCGCAAAAAAGCATCTTAAAAAAACGGCTTTGCCATCTTTTATTTTGAAACTTTTATTTTAAATTGGCGTTTATATTATGTGTTTTTTAGGGGAGCGAAAAAACTTGCAGACGGCAAGAACGCAATTAGTATTTTTGCGACCTTTAATATTTACATTACATATACAATGAAAAAGCGTTCAAAAAAAATACTAGCAGCCGCAGTCGTGCTTATTGCATCAGCGGGACTATTCTTTGCCTTTTACAATTCCGACAAGGAAGACTATGCGTTTAAAACCGCTTCGGTTGAAACGGGCAATATGACGGTTTATGTAGACGCCACAGGCACTATAGAGCCCGAAGACTTAGTAGACGTAGGCGCGCGCGTTTCGGGCGAAATTGTCTCGTTCGGGAAAGACAAAAACGGCAAGGAAATAGACTATAGCTCTACGGTTCGCGAAGGCGACGTTTTGGCTTTAATAGACAATACAATCCCGCAATCGAATATGCTTTCGGTAAAAGCGCAGCTTCAGGCGGCAAAGGCAAAGCTTGCCCAAGCAAAAGCCTCGCTAAAGCTAAATCAAACAAAGCTTGTCCAAGCCGAGCGCAACTGGAACAGGGCAAAAAAACTTGGGGTAAGCGAAGCTCTTTCGCAGTCGGCGTACGACAACTACCTTTCGCAATGGGAACAGGCAACCGCACAAATAGACGTAACAAAAGCCGAAATACTTTCGGCCGAAGCCGACATTGCAAAAGCCCAGGCAAGCGTAAGCGAAGCCCAACGCAATTTAGACTACTGCACAATTAAAGCCCCTGTAAACGGCGTGGTTATAGACCGCAAGGTTAACGTGGGCCAAACTGTAGTTTCGAGCATGAGCGCAAGCAGCCTGTTTTTGATTGCAAAAGACCTTTCTAAAATGGAGGTTTGGGCATCGGTAAACGAAGCCGACATTGCCTCGATTTTTGTTGGGCAAAACGTGGTCTTTACGGTAGACGGCCTGCCAAACCAAACATTTTCGGGAACGGTAAATAAAATAAGGCTTAACGCCACAATGAGCCAAAACGTTGTCACCTACGTTGTAGAAGTTACAACCTCGAACAAAGACGGCAAGCTTTTGCCCTATATGACGGCAAATTTAAAGTTTGAAGTAAACTCGCTTAAAAATGCAAAAATTGTTCCGAACTCCGTATTTTTGTGGAACCCCGAAGGCAAAGCGCAACAAGCCGACAAAGACGGCAAAAAGGAAGTGTGGGTATTGTCCGACGACGGCTCCATATATGCCGTAAAGGTAAAATGCCTGCTCGACAACAGCGCGCAAACGGCAATAGAAAGCCCCGACATTAAAGCGGGCGACAAGATTATTTACGGGGTGGAAACCATTGCCGAGAAAAAGAAGATGGCGGCCACCCCCTTTGTGCCGAAAATGCCAAAACGCATAAAAAATTCAGCAAAAAGGTAATTGCTAAACGGCAAAAAAATGGAACTTATAAAGCTGACAGATTTGAAAAAAACCTATTTTATGGGAGACATTTCGCTGCCTGTATTAAAGGGCATAAACCTTTCGGTAGACCGCGGCGAAATGGTTGCCCTTACGGGCGTTTCGGGCTCGGGCAAAAGTACGCTTATGAATATTTTGGGCTGTTTAGACAGGCCTACGAGCGGCTCGTATATGCTAGACGGCACCGAAATTTCTAACCTAGACAACGACGGGCGCGCCGACATTCGCAACCGCAAAATAGGCTTTGTTTTTCAGAACTTCAACCTGCTTGCCAGAACAACCGCTTTGGAAAACGTGCTTATGCCGCTCGAATATTCGCACCTGCGCCTAAGCGAAAGAGAAGCAATAGAAAAAGGCAAAGAGCTTTTAAAAATGGTTGGACTTCAAGACCGAATGAACCACGAGCCCTCGCGCCTTTCAGGTGGGCAGCAGCAAAGAGTTGCCATCGCCCGCGCCCTTATAAACGACCCTAAAATTTTGTTTGCCGATGAACCCACTGGCAATCTCGACTCGAAAATGAGCGAGGAAATTTTGGACATGTTCCGCCGCATAAACGAGCGCGATAAAGTAACCATAATTTTGGTAACTCACGAACCCGATATTGCCCAAATGGCAAAGCGTGTTGTCAAACTAAAAGACGGCGCAATTTGCGACGACTACCTTACAAACAAGCAAAGCGCGCTATGAAAAATCTTAAAACAGTTAAATCGGCAATTAAGTCGATTTGCAGAAATCCCACAAGAACCTTTCTTACAACGCTCGGCATAATAATAGGTATAGGCGCGGTTATTGCCCTTATGGAAATAGGCAATGGCGCGCAAGTTTCGCTAAGCCAGAATATGGAGACAATGGGGGTAAACAACATAAACATTATACCAGGCCGCAGCACAAAAGGCGGTGTAAATTCCGGCGCGGGTGCCCGAGTTAACCTTACCTACAAGAACGTCGAAACAATACGCCAAAAGGCGAAATTTGTCTCGAAAGTTTCACCAAATGTTTCGGTTAGGGGGCAGATTATCTACAAAAACAAAAACTGGAACCCCGCTTCGGCAATAAACGGAGTAAATACCGAATTTTTTGAAATCGCAAATTGGAAGATAGACCGCGGGGTATTCTTTACAAACGAAATGGTGCAAAGGGGCGCAAAGGTGTGCCTTATAGGGCAAACGGTTGTAAACGAGCTTTTCGGCAGCGAAGACCCAATAGGCAAAGACATTCGCGTACAAAACGTAAACTTTAAGGTTATAGGCACGTTAAAGGCCAAGGGGGCAAATATGATGGGTTTCGACCAAGACGATACCGTTATTATGCCGTGGACAACCGTAAAGGCGCGCCTTAAGGGCGCGGGGCAAAGCTCTATAAGCGCGGCAAGCGTAGCCTCTACAACAAGCACAACCAGCACCAGCAGTACGTCCGACATCTATACCGGAGGCACTACAATATACGCGCCAAAAACGGGGGCATCGCTGCCGCCCGTGCGCTTCCAAAATGTAGACAGAATTTCGGCGTCGGCAATTTCAACTAAGCATATAAACGACGCAGTAAAGGAAATAGGCCTTATTTTGCGCGAAGAGCACGGCCTTTCGATAAACGAAGACGACGACTTTTTTATACGCACCCTTGCCGAATTCTACGAAATGCTAAATTCGTCTACAAAAACAATGACAAGCCTGCTTATTTGCGTTGCGTTTATTTCGCTTATTGTAGGCGGAGTTGGCATAATGAACATAATGCTCGTTTCGGTTACCGAAAGAACTAGGGAAATCGGCCTTAGAATGGCGGTGGGCGCAAAGAAAAGCGACATACTGCGCCAGTTTTTGATAGAGTCGGTTGTAATCTGCATGGTAGGAGGCGCAATAGGAATTTTGGCTGGGCACACAACAAGCTTAATAATTTCCAAAGTAATGAATTGGCCCTCGGCGATTTCGTATAGCGCAATATTTTTAGCGGTGGGCGTTTCGGTTTTGGTAGGCGTTTTGTTCGGCTACTACCCTGCGTGGAAAGCCGCCCGTTTAGATCCAATAGAAGCTTTAAGATATGAATAATTCAACAAAAACATTTTTATTATGCACACTGTGCGCCGCGTTGTGCGGATGCATGGTTGGCCCCGACTTCGAAAAGCCCGAAGCCGACAAGCTGCTAGGAGAAAGCTATTCAAAAAAGTCCGACAAAGCCGACAGCCTGGCACTTGCCGCATGGTGGAAAACATTTGACGACGACGAACTAAATTCGCTTATAGAGCGCGCATTAAGCCAAAATCTTGATTTGGAAGTTGCAAGATACAGGGTTTTGCAGGCAAGAGCAAACTTGGGTATTGCGCAAAGCTCGCTTTTGCCCGTTGTAGACATTAACGCCGCAATGGCCGAAAAAACCAAAAACACGATGCTAGACAAGTCAAGCCCGACGTATTCTGCGGGGCTAAAAAGCTCGTGGGAAATAGACGTTTTTGGGGCTACAAGGCGCGAAATAGAATCTAAAATTGCGCTGTACGAGGCGGCATTTGCAAGTCAGGCCGCAACAAGAATAGCCATTGCCGCCGAAGTTGCCGACTGCTACTTTAAATATAGGGCAACCCAAATATGCCTTATAATTACAAAGAAAAACCTGCAAACGCAAAAAAACACCTGCCAAATAACGCAGCAAAGGCGCAACAACGGTTTTGTTTCCGAGCTTGACGTTGTAAGGGCGCAAGCGCAGGTAGAAAGCACAATGTCGGAAATTCCAACCCTTGAAAGCACGCTTAAAACCGCACAAAACGCGCTGGAACTTTTGCTTGCGGTAAAAAGCGGCTCGCTTAAAGATGAGCTTGAAAGCACGCCGGCAAAGCTTCCCGATTTGGAAAACTACATACCCTACGGCGTTCCCGCCGAGCTTTTGGAACGCCGCCCCGACATTATAGCCGCCGAATACGACTTTAGGCAGGCAATGGCGCAAATAGGGGTTGCCCAAGCCGACTTGCTCCCAAAATTTTCGATAACGGGCAGCATTTCCTATCAGGCTCCCGACATAGGCAATATGTTCCAAAACCAATACGGAACGTGGTCGGTTGGCCCAAATATTTCGTGGAATATATTTAATGCGGGCAAAACCCTGTTTAACATAGAACGCCAAAAAACTGCGGCAAAAGAATACGAAGCAAAATGGAAACAAACCGTTTTAACCGCGGCAAAAGAGGTTGAAGACGGCATTGTTTCGTCGCAAAAAAGCAGGCAAAAAATAGACATCTTAATAGAATTGGTAAGGAAAAACCAAAAGGCTTTCGACATATCAAAAAAGCTCTATAGCGAGGGCGAGCTAGAGTTTTTAGATTTGCTTGAAACGCAAAGGTCGCTTTTAACCTCGGAGCAAAATTTGGTTAACAACCGCAAAAACCTTATAAGCGACTTTATTTCGCTATACAAAGCACTGGGCGGCGGCTGGAGCGTAGACGACATAAACAACCAAAAAAAGGATTTGCAAAAATACATAATCTTTACCGACGGCGACTCGCTTAGCCTGTTTTAACAAAACATAAGATAAAACCAAAAACCGACTGTCTTTTTGCACAGCCGGTTTTTTTGCTTGAAGGGCAATGAAAAAGCATTGATAATCGCCAAATCAGTAATAATGAAAGCGTTTCATATTTTTGCCTTTTTTACACTTACAATGTGCTCTTTAACTGCGCAAGTTTTGCCCACCGATTTGCAATTTAGCCGGTTGGCGGTACGCAGATTCATTTTCGACAACAACATAAACTTGTGCGAATTTTTGCCCTCTAAAATAGTTGCGTTCAATAGCATGTATCCCATTTTGGGCGTGTCGGAAAACGGCAAACCAAACTATATAAAAAGGGATTTTAAAGACCCAAGCGGCAGTGATTTTGTTTTTGAAAACTCCGGCGACAAACTTTGCGCAATCGGCATAGGCGGCGTTTTTCCATTCGCCTGCTACGAAACGCAAATAAACGGCATAAAAAGCGAAAACGGCAACCGCTTTTCGACCGGAATCGTTATAGGCGATAATACCCTGAGAAATTCGGTAAGGTTTTTTTGCGAAAAGTCGGGACAAAACACAAACATTGTTTTCGACGAATTTTCGGACGGCAAAAAAACGCAGTTGCGCCAAATTCTTAAAAACGCCCCCCTGCCGCCCTTTAAGCTTATTGTGCAGCTCTACGGAAACTGTGCCGCAGTCTTTACCGAAAAAGACGGCAAAACAAGCTATGTTTGGCACATGCAAAAAGGCGACTTTTTCGGCAAAAACTGCGATTTTAGAATAAGGAAAACAGCGGCAAAAGGCATTTTCGGGATTTTCTCGGAAGGCTTCGGTTCGGCAAAAATCGGCGCGGCAAAACAGTATATTTCGGCCGGCATAGGCCAGGCCGATTTAAGGGCTGTAAAATATTCAGACTTAAGCCCCTATATGGAAAACGGCAGGCTTTACTTTACGTTTTCGGCGCGCGGGCTATACACGGCGCAATCGGTACAGGGCGTTTTAAGTTTTAACCCGTCAGTTTTCGATGTAAAATTCGAGGGTCTTATTCTGTTCGACCACGGCGACGGCCTGCTTAGAAACGACTACGCAAGCCATCTGTTTTTCGACAAAAATTCGAATAAATGGAGGGCAATTTCGTGCGACTTTGGCGGAACAAAAAATAGGGACGACAGAACTTATACGGGGCTTTTGTTTGCCGAAAGCGATAAAAATCCCCTTAGAGGAATTTCGGTTATGAATGCATACCGCGCCGAACCCGAAAACATTCCGGGCCACAACGAAGACCCTTCGCTTTACTACGACAACAACGCAAAAAAATATCGCCTGCTTACAAGCAAATTTGTAGAAAACAATATCGTTTGCGCACTATACGAATCCGACAAATGGGACGGCAATTTTACCGAAATTGCGGGGCTTAAAGATACAAATTCTACGGGAACTTCGATTTGCGAGATAGGCGGCAAGCCCTACTGCCTTATGGGCGGCAATGGGCTAAGCAACAATTACGAACAAAAATATTCGCAAAACCTGCGCGTGCACAGCTACCCCGATTTAAAATATCTGGGCGACTTAAATTTAAACTTTCCGCCCCACGCGCCGAAGCCGCCAAAAAGAATTTGGGCCGATATTGTAACCCTGCCCGAAGGCTACCCTTATAAATACGTTCTCTTAACTATGGACAGAGCCAATTTTCCGAATGTAAAAGGCGCAAATTGGAGCTACGGGGCCTTGTATCTTTTCGGAGCCTTGCTGCCCTAGCATAGGCAGAGCAAAACAACCATAAGCAAAAACAGCAGCCAAGTGCCAAGAGGTATTTCTTTTGCCTTGCCCGTAAATATGCGTATTGCCACATACGAAATTACGCCAAGGGCAAGCCCTTCGCTTATCTTGAACGAAAACGCTATCATCAGCATACAAAACACTGCGGGTATAAGCTCCGACATATCGTCGAACTTAAGGGTTTTTATGCCCTGCATCATAAGCACGCCCACAATAATCAAAGCGGGAGCAGCCGCCTGAATTGGAATTGCGCAAATAAGCTGCCCGAAAAACAGCGAAAGCAAAAAGAACACGCCCACAAAAAGCGCGCACAACCCCGTTTTTGCGCCCGACTGAATACCCGTTGCCGATTCGACAAACGAGCTTGTTGTAGAAGTCCCCAAAAGCGCGCCGGCTATTGTCGAAAACGCGTCGGCTGTAAGCGCGTTGCCCAAATTTTCCATATGGCCGTTTTCGTCCATAAGCCCCGAGCGTTTGCCCATTGCAATTATCGTTCCAAGCGAATCGAAAATATCCATCATAAACAGCACCACAATTACGGGAAAGGCCGTTTTAAAATCCCTGAACAAAAAGCCCAAGTCCAGCTTAAAAAAGGTTTGGTCTATATTGTGAGGCATCGCAAAAATTTTAGACGGCATTTCGGCTATTTTAACACCGTGCGAATTTGTTATAAACATTGCAAGCACCGTCATTATAAAGATAGAAAGCATTACGGCCGTTTTGTAGCCCTTTGCCACAAGAACGGCAACCAGCAACATTCCGCCCAAGGCATACTGCGTTTCGGGCTTGGAAATGTCGGCAAACGAAACAAGTGTGTTCGGGTTGCCCACAATAATGCCCGCGCTTTGCAGGCCGAAAAACGCAATAAACACCCCT
>JAXFOH010000044.1:0-3091 GCA_034180465.1 Opitutales bacterium | reverse complement strand
GCAAGAACCGTCATATTAAGGTCTACACCGCCGTTGCAGGCAAAGTTGCCCAACAAGTTCAATTCGTTAATCTTTAGGGTTTTGCCCGTAATGTAAACTTGCTGAATTACTCTGCCGCTGCTGTAGGTTAGGTATTCGCCCGAGCCTTTAAGGTTGTATACGCCGCCCATTACAACGTTTTGGTTTCTGTAGCCATCGTACTTTTCGGCCGAACCTTGTTCTGCGTTAAAGTTCACCCAAAAGCCGTCTTTAACGGTTGCGTTTACAACGGTGTTGTCGCCAAAGTTTGCGGCAAAGCCGTTTTTGGTCGAAAACGACGCGTTTGTAAGGTTAATTGTGCCGTCTAAGCTGCCGCCTTCCATGCGGAAAGAGCCGCCGTTTACGGTTGCGTTTTTAACAACGGCATTGTTTCTTATCGAAAGCGTGCCGCTGTTTTCTATTGTACCTACATTGTAGAACGTGCCGCCGTTTACATTAATTGTGCCGGCGTTGTTTGCATCGCCCAAATAAATGCCCGTGTGGTTGTCGTATTTTGTGCCGCCTAGGGTAAGAACCGTTCCGCTTTTAAGCTCCGAAACCAAACCGTTCGATTCGTACGTTTCGCCCATTTGGTTTACGCCAATGCGCGTTTCTTTAATATAGTTGCCCAAACTCAGCTGGGCTTTTGCGTTCCCCGAAGTCGTATCGGTTGTTTCCAAATATACGCGGCCTAAGTCTACAAGGCTGTAGTTGCGGAATTTGCCGGTTTCGGTTAGGTTCGACTGCCCGAAGAAATTAACGGTTTTGCCGCCTAAAACCGAAAGGGTGTCGGCAACGGTTATGCTGTTGTTAGTTTCGGTTGTTGTGCCGTCGTCGGGAGCCTGAAAATTATAGGCGGAGGGAGTTGTGCCTCTAAAAGTTTGAGAGTAGTCGAAATTAAAAGTAAGGTTTTTAGCCGTAACTGGCGAATTTGCGTTGTGAAGCATATTCGTCATTGTATAAACGGTTTCGCCTTTTTTATTTACCAATGTAGATTCGCCCGAAGCCGAACCTACATAGGTTCCGAAGAATACATCGTCGTTTATAGTAGGCTTTGCAATGCCAGCACGGCCTACATTGGGGATTAACGATGTGTCTATTTTGCCGTCGGCACCAAGGACATCGGAAGCTTTATACCACGAGCCGTTGTTGTAGGCTGTATGTCCCGAGCTTGCCGTTTGCATGTAAACATAGCTTTCGGCAAATGCCGAAGACGCTGCAAGAATAGGCAAAACTGCCAGTATTTTTGATATGTTTTTCATTTTTGTTGTTATATGTATTAATCTTAAAAAATTAGCTAAAGTTTTAAAACGTTTAATATGTAAACCGTTTTATTGCATGTTGTCAATATATTTTTTTTGAACTGGAGTTGTATATGCTGATATATAGCAAGATGCAAACAATACGCGCGCTTTTTGCGCGGTGTTTCGATTTAGGCAAAAATTTTTTGTTTATTGATTAAATTTGCGATGTAAATCGGTTGTATATTTGGCAAAAAGTATTTCGGTTAATGACAAATTTTATAGCTGCAAATAAAAAGGCGCGCACCTTTGCCTACAGTTGATTTTTTGCAAATTTTGGCGATTTTTTGTAGAATTTGCGGAATGCTTTCGAAAACGAATATGCGTTTGCATAGCCCAGTTTTTGCGCAATTTGCGCATGGGTGAGAGGCTCTTTTAAATATTCCAACGCCTTTTCCATCTTTTTTGCCAAAATATATTTGCTGTAGCTAAGCGAAAAATTGCCGTAAAAAAAATCGTCTAACTGCCTTTGGGTAATGCCAAACTTTTGGGCGCAGTTTTTTGGGGATAAAGCGTCTTTTGGGTTTTGTGCTACGCTTTCGGCATAGGGCCGCAAGAGCGCGCTGTTTTGCTCTGGCAAAGGGTTTTGTTTGTTGCAAAGCTGCCTTTTTAAAACGTGGGCAAAAATTCCCGCAAATTGCTCCAAAACAAAAGGCGAGGGCGTTTGCGAAAAAAGCTCTAATTCGTAGCCTACCAAAACGTTTATAAGCTGGTTAAGACAGTTTAAACTAAGCGTAAAAGGCTCTTTTTTTAGAATATCGCTCCACTGCTTGGCGGGCTTTAGGTGCGCCCAATAAACGAACGCGTTTTTGCCGTTTACAAAGGTGTCGCACTCGCTGTTTGGGGTAATTACAAGCATTTGCCCGCTTGTTAAAGAAAGCTTTTTTTTGCCGAATTTTGCGCCGAATTTGCCTCTTACAACAAAAATTATGTCTATGTAGGGGTTTTGTTGGCGCGAGTGGTAAAAGCCCTTTGTGTGGCAAACGTGCCCCAGCGATAGTATGGCAAACTTTTCCCAAATTTTGTTTGTGTAGGCTGCGGGAAATTTTACATATTGCCCGCCCCAATCTAGCGATTTATGAAAAAAGCTTTCCTCCGCAAAATTAAGGTATGTGGGTATGTTGTTTTGCGGCCAAAGCTTAAGCTGCTTGTCGCTAAAAATTTTCCACTGATACTCTTTGTTTTGCATACTATGGGTTTATCTATCTTTTAGGTGGCAAATGCAATACTATCTTTTTATTGTCGCATTGAAATGCGTGATAAAAAACGGTATAATATTTTTTATAATATCTTATATATTACGCTATTGTATTGAAACTACCATTTTTATAAAAACTAGTAGTTAGAGCAAATTGTACAACATATACAATGCCAAAAGAACGGCAACAAAAAAGCCTTTCGGGAAAACCGGAAGGCTTTTTGCTTTTTATGTAGTTTTTAGCTTACTTGCGGCGGCGGTATATGGCAAATGCCAAAGCCAATGCGCCGAAAATTGCAGCCCAGGTAGAAGGCTCGGGAACCGAGAACATTACGCTGAATTCCCCGGTGGCGTCTTCGGCGGCAAACTTGGCAAAGTAGTATTTGCCGCTTGCTTTGTCTATATACTTGTACTTGCCGTTGTCTTCGCTGTCTACAATGGCCTGCAGGTAGCTGTTCATAGAGCCGTCTTCAAAGCTAAAGAGTATGTATGAAGTGTCGGCTACAATGTTGGCAAATGTAAAGTCGCTAGACAATATGCTGCCAATCAAGTCGCTGTTTTTTGCCAAAGACAA
>JAXFOH010000052.1:0-3977 GCA_034180465.1 Opitutales bacterium | reverse complement strand
GAAAAATGAAAACACAGAAATTAAAACAGTTGCTCTTTTCCCACGAAGGGCGCATAAACTGAAAAAGATTCATACTAACACTGCTTTCGCTGAATGTATTTTATGGCGTTGCATACGCAATATTATCATGTTGTTTGGTATCTGCTTTTCTTATAACTAACGGGGGCGCTGAAACGCCAGGCGCAGGTGGGACAATTTTTTCGGCTATAATTTTTGTGCTTATTTTTGTTTTGCGTATTACAACTATTTATAGTGCTATTGTTCTAAATATAAAAAGATTTCACGATTTAAACAAATCGGGGTGGTGTTTTCTCCTAGGCCTTATTCCGATTGTAAACATACTTGTTATGTTAATCTTGCTTTTCGGAAAAGGAACAAAGGGCGCAAACCAGTATGGCGAAGACCACTTGGCATAGTTGCATGTCATGAAATGTAAAAATTGCGGGGGTGAAATATCCCCCAATGCAAAAGAATGCCCCTTTTGCAACACAAAGGTAGCCTACAGTATGAAATTGGTTCTTAGTGTCGAGCGTCCTTGGATAATAGGTACTGCCGCATTTTCGGCGATTTTATGTTGTTTGCCGACAGGTATGATTGCCGCGTGCCTTGCCGTTTACGGCGACAATTTAGCCGAAAAAGGCGATGACATAAAGGCCGAAAGGGCTTATACCAATGCAAAACTGGTAAACGCCATAGGCATTACATTGGGGCTTATCATGTACGGATTTCTTATTCTTATAGCATTGGCCGAGGTGATTCCCGATGAGTATTTGATGGATTAAAAAATGAATAGCGGCAAAAAATATTTGCTAATTTTTGCGATATTTGCCGCCATTTTTGCGGGACTTGTTTACCTGTATTTTAACGATCCCAATTTGCCGAATTCAAAGACCCCAGATTGCATTTTTTATAGACTAACCTCGTTAAAATGTCCGGGGTGCGGTAGCACGCGTGCACTATACGCCCTTTTGCATTTAGAATTTAAGGAATCTTTTATGCAAAATCCGTTTGTGTTTTTATTTGCTCCGTTTTTCATATTTGCGGTTGTTTATCCTAAAATCTTAAACAGTAGAATATGCCCGATTTTGTTGTCTGTATCGTTAATATTAGTTACGGTAATAAAAAATATATAATGCGGAGTGCGTGTATAGGAAAGGAATTTATATATATTGCTCGAATTGCGGAAATAAGATATCTGACAAGGCTTTTGTGTGCCCGATATGCGGCGCAAAAGTAAACAATTTTAATGCGCCCTGCGAAACAAAGGCGGCAGACAAAAGCAATGTTGGTACAGTAGCCGCAGTTTCGCCGGCTGCAAATGCCACAACCGTTATTGTAAACGGAAACGATGGCGATTCTGGCTTGTTGTTTCCCGTGCTTTCGTTGCTTGCCTATATTATAGTATATCCCATAAGTTTTATTCTGAATATTGTGGGGCTGTTTTTCGGCAAGAGGAAAGGCTGCTTTTTTTCGCTATTTATAGTATTTTTTATAATACCGTTTTTTTGTGGAATTATATTTGTGCTTTTGTCTTTGATAGTGGCAGCTGCCGAAAAATGACGCAAACGCTTTTTATGTTTCTTTTAGCCGCAAGGCTATGGCATATTCTCCACATTCTGATTATCGGCGTAAACCAGTCGCTTATCGTCTCTGCTAGCCTTTCAAACTATTGCGTCGCTTCGTATTTCATCTGTTTCATCATTGTTTTCAGTTCTCTTATATTCCTCATACATTCCTTTGCCGTTTGATGTTTCCTGTTCAGCAACTCGCATAACCTTTCTTTAAATTCGTATGCCAGCTTTATCGCTGGGTTGTTCTCAAAAAACTTTTCCAATCGCTCAAGCTCTTCGGCTTTCAACCTATCTCCTCGTTTTCGCAGTGGGTAGATTATCTTCGGCTGAAAGCCAATCCCGTGCCGATACCCGTCTTATAAAATATTTAGAAGAGGCGGACGAAATTTTTTAGGATTGGGGCAATGGCGGTTGAAACCGTGCTGTGGTCCAACCCCTGTAATTGGTAAAGTCGGATTTGAGGGGAGCTGTTGAGTTTTTTTAGAACGCTTGCAAGAAGAATGTTTTCTTCGACGCGCTCGGGAAATTCGAGGGCGGGGTCGCCTACAATGAGGCAACAGGGCGGAATTTTGTTGTGGGCGTTGCCCAGCAGCGAATATTTATCGATTTTCGGCAGCCATTGCGAGTCGGTGTCGCCGAAATCTCTGCGCACGCGGAAATGCGTTGTCGCCTGTCCGCTCAGCAGAATGCAGCCTTTTATGTTGGTGTTTTTTATTTTGTGTTTTGCCAGATATTCGGGCGCGAAGGAAATCATTCCGCTTAAATATGCACCTGCGGAGTGTCCGCCGACGAAGATTTTATCGGGGCTGCCGCCGTATTTTTCGATGTTGGCAAACACCCACGCGACAGCTTCGGCGGCGTCGTCTATTGCGAGATGCGCTGGAATTTTGGGCGAAAGACGGTAGTTGGGCGCGACGACAATCAGCCCTGAGTTTTTCAGCCCGTCAGGAAAATTCTTATTGCCGCCCGAGAGTCCGCCGCCGTGAAACCAGACGACGGTTGCGGCGATTTTTCCCTTGGGGACGTAGATGTCGAGTTTGCAACGCTCTTTGGCGTAGGCGTCGGTTTGCGCGGTGTAGGGTATGTCAGATGCGAATTTTTCGGATTTCGACTCGGCAAAAAGCGGGATAGTCAACGCGAGAATTGCGGATACGAAAAAAACTATACGTGTTTTCATAGTCCGAGGCTACGGTTGGGGCGGGCGAATGTCAACGAAAAAAGCGGAATCCGATGGGCTTCGGGGGCCGCGCAAAACACACATATTATTTTAGAAGAAATTGTATCAGTGAATCGTAATCGGGCTCTTTCGAGATTTCTCCGCTCAGGGCTGCGTAGGAAATTGTCCTGTCGGGTTCGACTACAAACACGGAGCGAGCGAGCATTTTGCACAAAGCTCCGTTGCAGATGGCGATTCCGTAATCGGTGCCGAATTTGGAATCGCAGCGTCAATCGGAAATAACGACGGCGTTTTTGATGTTTTCGGCTATGCAGTAAAAGGCAAATTCGTCGGTAATGTGCGGTATATGTCGATATATTTCGACTTGCCCGTTTTCTCGAAATACGGCGAAAGCGTGTCGTTTTTTAACTTTTCGATTTCCTCATTCGTAAGCTGTCTTGCCGAGTGCGGAACGGACGGGATATAGTGCGAATATGAATGGCTTTCGCTTGCCATTTTGCGGGCGGCAATAATGTTGCAAGAATGTATATCGCGGTCGGCAATTCGTCCTTGGGCAGAATCACGCCCGACTTGTCGATGTTGTCGGTCTTTGAAACTATCGTCCCCGCGCTTGCGGGCGCAATGCTGCCGAGCCTCAGTTGAACCTTTGTGCTGTTCGGGTTTGTCGTCGGAAGATAAATCGAGAACCTTATTTTGTGCAGCATTCTGTTGCCGCTAAAATACTTTGTGGGAAGCTCGTATTCGTGCGAAGTATTGTAGGTGTCGGGCACGAGCGAAATTTTCAGCACGTTCTTTTTGCCGTCGATTTCCGTACCGCCGTTCGGATTCAACGTGTAGCCAGTCGCATATGTGAGTGATTTCGGATAGCCTTTGAAACGCGCAATCGCAACTCGCAGAAAATCCGTGCCGACAACAAGCGGTTTTATTTCGTATAGCGATTCTCCGCCCTTTTGCAAAAGGAAGATTTCTAGCGGCTCGTTGTCGTCCTGCATAAATACGGGCGCGGGCACGCTCCTGTCGGAAGTCAAACTCAGGACAAGCTTCTTGTTTTCAACGTCTATAAAAAGAATCATACAAGAAGCTGGGTTGTCAAATTATCGGTTGAAAAAGCTTTTTGCTTCCACGCGTGAAATACCGCGCATATTGATGTAGCGCGAACGCAGCAGCCAATAGGTAGTTAGAATTTGTCCCCGCTTTTCTGTGCACAAAAAAACCGCTTTGCCTTGTGG
>JAXFOH010000048.1:0-3613 GCA_034180465.1 Opitutales bacterium | reverse complement strand
CCTTTTTTTGCGTATTGCGCCATTTTTTCCACAACCGAAAAATAGCCCGACTCTGTATAAGGGTCTATAGGCATTACAACAGCAACATCGCTTTCGCTTAATTTTTTTTCGCGCAAAAGATATTCAACTGCAAGCGCGATGGCCGGAAAGGTGTCGCGCCGTTCTGGTTCGGTAATAACGCCCGAAATTTTGCCACCTATTTGATCTGCAATGCAGTCTTTTTGAGCGGTGTTTGTAGCCACATACAAATTGCAGTTTAATTTCGACTCGCCTATTTGGCGCACTATGCGCTGCGCCATAGATTCGCTTTCGCCATTGGGAGCTTTTAGCAGCCTTAAAAACTGCTTCGAGCGCACGCCGTTAGACAGCGGCCAAAGTCTTGTGCCCGATCCTCCAGAAAGTAAAATTAAATTAACGGCGTCCATATCTTTGAGTTTCTCGCTTAATATTTGCCTAATATAGAAAGAAAAGCGAGCAAAAAGCGAATTTTCTACTTTATGCCTATGTCTTTTCCAAGGAAGTCTTCGTACAGGGTGTCGAACACGTTTGCGTATTTTTTTGCCCTTAAAAAGTTGTCTTTTACGGCGTCTAGCCTTTCGGCATAATCGCTTTCGCCGCACAAGGTTATGATTTTTGCAATTTCGGATTCGGCGTTTTTAGGCGACACTTTTATTATTCCCTTGCCGTTAAAAAAGTCGTCTATTTTAGTGGCGCCTATGTATATGGGCACAGTCTGCGCCGCAAAGGCGGCTATTATCCTTTCGGAGAACTGGTAGGGGCGAATGTCGTTTTCGACAATTACGCTGTATCGGTAGGCATCGTATACATCGGCAAGCGAATCTACCCTCGCGCCGCCGTCAAAAGTTCCGAAAGTGTCAACCCCGTTTAGGCTCTTGCACGCCCATGCCAGGTCGCACCTTAAATTGTGCATAGCGCACGCCCTTTTGTGCGATGAAATCATCGAAACGTTTTTGGTTTTCCGCAAAAATCTGTTTTCGTCGGCAAATCCCTGCGGATAAAATACGCCCAAGTCTGCACAAAAGGGAACAAATTTTGCATTTTTAACGCTTTCCAAAATTTCGGCGTCGAATGTAAAAATTGCATCGAAGTCATCCGCCAAAGTTTTGTGCTTTTTAAATATTTTGTAGTCTTGCGGTACCATTGCGGGCGTTTCTATCAAAAAACCGTACCTCTTTTTGGGATTGCCCATTTGCTCGAGCATCGCGTTGTGCGAATAAAAATGCACGTCCAAGCCTATGTCGAATCTGTCGAACAAAAAGTATTTCGAAAAATTATGCCCCGGCATATGCGCCGAATGCAAGTCCCTTAAAAAGAACGTCTGCATTTTCTGCCCGAATTTGTTGTATATGTCGGGCGTTTCGTTGCCGATTAGCGCGGCCTTGTTGTAGTAGGGCATGTAGATTCTCCCGTATGTTTTGTGTCTTATACAATACGGCTTTTCGTAACCTATAAGGGCATTCCTTACGCGCTTGCGCAGCACCTTGTTCGGAATTAGCGAAGAGAGTGCCTTTGCCATAAATCTTTTCATATTTTTTGAGTATTCCTATTTGTTACAGTCGTCTGCAAGCCTTTTAAATTCAAGCCCGAAAAACCTTAAAACCTTGGTCTTTTTGCCGTCTTTGTAGACATTGCCCAAAAAAAACAGCTTTTTAAGCAGTGGCGTTTTTTTTATTTTAGGCGCTACCGAAGCTTCGTACTTTTCCCGCAAACCGACACCTATTGGGCTTTCAAAAGCGTATTTTCGCCACAGTTCGGCGTACGAATGTCCGCAGCCTTTTGCGCCGGGCTTTAAGCCAGTAAAGTGAATTATTTTCGGAGCCAGCTTCGCCTCGTCAAACGACTTTTTCCACGCTCCCTTGTAGTCGTGGTAGCCGCCGCGCCACCATGGCTCAAGGTAGTTGTATTTTAGATCGAGCATAAGTTTTTTTTCGTCGATTACCTTGTTAAGACAGTCTTGGTCGCAATACTCTACTTTACGCCCCACTGCATATTCGGTTATTTTCTCCCTTAAATTGTCTTTGCGCCAAAGCGCGCAATTTATAAGCATCACGCCCGAATTGAAATACTCGCGGCTTTCCATTTTAAGCCTTTTGCAATACTTTTCAACATTCCAGATGTCGCGCACTACGGCAGCATATTTTCCCGAAAGGTCAATATTGCATAGATTGGAAATATCACCGCAAACAAGGGTGTCGCAATCCAGATACAAAACCCTTTCGCAGTCTTTGCAAATGTCGGCAATAGCAATTCTAAACCAGGCCTGCACCCCCACCCAAGGCGAAAGCGGCAACCTGTTAAAGTCCGATTCTGCCACCCTTACAAATTTTATTTTTGCCCCGCCGCCCTCGGCGCAAAGCGCGATTTTTTTTATGCTGCTTTCGGCAAGGCCGCTATGCAAAACCAGAATTTGCAGGACACATTTTCTTATGTTTTTCGCCGCAGAATACGCGGAAATTGCGGTAATGTCGGCGTAGCGGTCGTCGGTAGCATAGGCTATTGTAAAAATCGTGTTTTGTAGGGGCTGCATTTTCTATTTTAAATCGACTTTCTTTGCGCTTTGCCTGTAAAGGAAAACTGCGGCGTTTTCGAGCGCGTAGACAAGTCCTCCAAAAATCGGCATATCGCAAATTTTTGTTAAAAGCGGCAGCTTGCATTTGCTGTCTACTGCGCGCGCAAAATCCCTAAAGGGATAATTTTTAGGCATAAGCATTGCGCACAAACTCCTTAGCACCTTGTGCGTTTTTACGCCGAACAAAAATTTTGCAAACGCGCTTTTTGCAGTGGCGTTTTTAAAATAGGCAATGTAGTTTGCCGAAATCTTTTCTGCATAGCCGCAATCGTTGGCGGCGTTTGTGTCCTGCCCTTTGTGTATTCTGTAGCGCAAAAGGTTTTTATCGGTAAACGAAAGAGCCGCACCTTTGCCCATGCACTCGCATACGAAAATTTTGTCGTATATTTTGCCGATACAATCGTCCCACCCGAAAACCTTTTCCTTTATATATTCGCTTTTGTATACAACGCTAGGATACGCCATTTTGCCGACGGCATACATAAAAAGAGTAAGGGCCAATTTGTCTTTGCAAAAATAGGCTTCTGTTCTCGGTTTTTCCCAATTTAGGGCGTTTATGTTTTCAGACAAAACTCCCCTTACGTCGCTCATAATCAAATCCAGGCCGGGAAACTTTTCCAGCGCCCTGTTTGCAAGGGCTATGTACGATTCGTGCAGAATGTCGTCGTCGTGAAAAAGCATAACGTAGGGCTTTTTCGCAAGCGAAACGGCCTTTTGCATATTTCCACTATATCCCAGATTTTTTTCGTTTCGCACATAAAAAACATTGTCGAATTTTTCGGCCATTTTAGACATATATTCGCAAGTACCGTCGTCGCTTGCATTGTCTACAACCGTTACCTGCGTTTTTACAGTTTGCACCAAAATGCTGTTTAACGACTCCTTTAAAAATTCGACCCTTTTAAAGGTAATTATAAACACCTCTATTTTATTTTCCATAACGTATTCTACATAAGTGTTCTAGACCAAAAATAGGGCTTAAACAAAAACTGCGGATTTCTTTTAACGGCCCTAAAATACAGC
>JAXFOH010000029.1:0-13111 GCA_034180465.1 Opitutales bacterium | reverse complement strand
ATATACGCGTAAACTCGCTTTCGCTGGAAGATTTGTCTTCGGCAAAAGAGGGCTTAAGCTCGGCACAAATGCGAAAGAAAATAGAAATTGCCCGCCAAATTCAAAAGGAGCGTTTTAAGAACGAAACCTTCCTTTCGGCGGCAAAAAACAACGCAAATATGAGCGGCGGGCAAATAAAAAAGTTTTGCGCCCTAAATTCCAGCGAAGCCGACCTTTTGGCAATGGCCATGCGCGAGCTAAACCTTTCGGCAAGGGCGTGGAACAAGGTTTTAAAAATCTCGAGAACCATTGCCGACATAGAGGAAAGCGAAAACATACAAGCCCCGCACCTTTTAGAGGCAATAAACTATAGGGGGCTGGACAAAGCCTAGGGCTTTTCTAAATTGTGCCCGAATCTACAAACAGGTTTTGCCCTGTAATAGATTTTGAATTTTCGCCCAGCAAAAAGCCTACTGTTTGCGCAACGCTTTGCGGGCTTGTTGGCTCTTTTAAAGCCGTGCGCTTGTAGATTTTTTCTTTTTGCTCGTTGTTTAAAGATGCGCCCATGTCGGTTTGCATAAAGCCGCAAACAACGCAGTTGCTGCGTATCCCCCTTTGCCCCCATTCGCGCGCTGTGCTTTTGGAGAAAGCCTCTATTGCCCCCTTTGTTGCGGCATACATTGCCAATCCCTTATAGCCCGTGTGCGCGCTTATAGAAGATATATGCACTATAGATCCGCCAACCTTGTTTAATATCATATTCCTTACGGCATATTTTGCCAGCAGCATGGGCGTAAAGACATTAACGGCAAACATATCGCTTGTGCGCGCAATATCCAAATTCGAAACAAGATCGTCGTAGGCAATGGCGGCGTTGTTTACAAACCCGCTTAGGGGAATATTGTGGGCAATAAAGTCGTCGGCAAACAGCGCGTTTTTTGCGGCAATGGCATCGCCCAAATCTTCCGCCTTATAAAACAAACGCCCCGAAAATGTTTTCAACAAAATTTCAATCTCTTGGCTTTTTGTGCGGCTTGTCGCATAAACGCGATATTGCCCGCTTTCGAGCAAAGTTTTGCAAATTTGCAGCCCCAATCCTCTAGAAGCCCCCGTTAACAATACATTTTTCATCTTTTCAACTTTCCCGTTGCGGTTTGCTTTAAGCTTTCAACAAAAGTTATCTTGCGCGGAATTTTAAACGGCTGCAGCCTAGCCGCCAAAAATTCCCTTATTTGCGGAATTTCTAGAGAAGCCCCTTTTGCAAGTTTTATGTTGGCACACAAAATATTGCCTATAACCGAATTTTTCTGCCCGCAAACCACGGCGTCGGCAACTTGCGGCATTTGGCGCAAAGCGTCTTCAACCTCTTCTATATTTACCTTGTAGCCCCCCGTATTTACAAGGCTGCATTGGCGGGCGACGAACCTGAATTTCGTCTTTTCGGCGTCTACAAACTCAACCAAATCGCCCGTATTGTACCAGTCGCCAACATCTGGCAGCGAATCCGAAATTCCCATAAGGCTTTTATGCACAAAAAGGGAGTTGTTTTTCACTTTTATTTTGTCGGACAAAGAATTTGGCACAGAAAAATACTCGCCGCTGCAAACCAGCAAAGTTCCGAATTCCGTTGCGGCGTATATATTGTTTATTTTGGCGCGGGGGAATAGTTTTGCCAATTTTGCATACAAAATATTGTCGGACTTTTCGCCCCCGCAGGTTGCGCGCAAAACACTTTTAAAGGCCGAATCTTTGCCCGAAAGCATTCTGTAGAAAGTTGGCGTTGCCGATATGTGGGTAATTTTTTTAGAATCTATAAGCGAAAAGATTTTTTCGGGCGTTTCGCCAAACAGAAATACTATTTCGTTTAAGTTAAAAAACGCCTGCAAAAACACCTGTAGCCCCGCCATGTGGGTGGGGTTGTAGGCAAAGCCCCAAACGTGCCTTGCATATTTTTCCGAAACTCTTACCGCACGCGACAGCGTTTTTACGGTGTGCACAACCTTTTTAGGCAGCCCCGTTGTTCCCGATGTAAACAATGTTATTTTAGAGGGCGAATTTTTTGCGCATTCAAGCAAATCCAAAAGCGAATTTATTCTTTTTGTTTCGCAAATGGCCCGCGTTTTTTCGGTGTCTTTTATGCCTAAGGCGAAAAGCTCGCTTTGCGTTGTATCCGAATCTACAAGACAAATGTCTTTGCCGTACACCAAGGCGCAAACCAGTTCAAAAAAGAACTGTTTTACGTCTTTTGCCGACAATGCGCATTTGCAGGTTTTTGCATTGCGCACATAGCAAAGCAGCTCGGGATACGAAACCGCTTTGTCGTCGCAAAACAAAAAGCCTTTTTCACTCATTGCCGCTTTTCGAGCTTTTGGCAAAGCTCGCCAAAAGTGCGCATCGGGCCTTCGGCAAAAACATCCACCTTAAACTCGGCCTCTATATTTACTGTAAGCTCCGCCAAATCAAAAGAGTCAAAACCAAAGGTTTCGCGCAAGTCGCTTTGTTCGCAAACGTCTTTAACGGGGGCTTGCCCTTTATTTTTCCTTATAGAGTTGGCTATTTCCAAAAGCCTTGTTTTTACCATAAAACCCCTATTTTTTTGCGGAATCTTCCTTCTTTGTTATTGCGTCGAACACAATTTCGGCAATTTCCTTTGCGCCCTCGGCATTCGGGTGAATTTTGTCTTTTTGGAAAAACTCTATTTCGTCTTCCTTTAATATAGAATAAACATCTATTACGGGAAGTTTCTTTTTCTTTGCAACATCGTTTACTATCGCCCTTACCCTTGCCAGATTAACCTCCTGAATGGCGTGTTTAGACGGGAAACTGGGAGGAACCGTGCAAATATACACAAG
Organism: Opitutales bacterium; assembly: GCA_034180465.1. Classification (GTDB taxonomy): domain Bacteria; phylum Verrucomicrobiota; class Verrucomicrobiia; order Opitutales; family Intestinicryptomonadaceae; genus CAKUIA01. The sequence goes on along the minus strand of JAXFOH010000029.1, from coordinate 10,280 downwards.
GGGTTTTTCAGGAAGTTTTACGTAGGTGTCGACCAAAGAGGAAAAGTCGCGCTCCAATTCCGCCAAAAACGCCATATTTTGAGGGGCGGCGTCGTTTGTGCCAAGCATAATAACCACAATGTCGGGCTTAAATTCAAGCGAGGCCCTATATGCCTTTTCCTTTGTGTAGCACAATTTTGTTTTTTTGCCTATGCTGCGCCCTCTTACGCCGAAATTCTCAACCTTATATTTGTCGCCCAGCATTGTCTGCAAAATGTAGGGGTAGTTTAATGTTTCCCTGCCCTTTATGCCAAAGCCGTAGGTTATGCTGTCGCCTACGCAGGCAACTTTTTTGACTTGGTCGGCAAAGCTTGTGCCAAAAAAAGTAAACAGTGCAAAAGTAAGTGTTATAAGTTTTTTCATACATTGTCGATTTTCCGCCAAAAAATTGCGTTGTCGAGAAAATAAGCTATACTTTGGGCTGTTTTTTATATAGCCTGCATATTTTTAAACTATGAACGAACTGCATGTAATTTCCACGGCAAAAGCGTTGAACATTGCCGTCAACGCCGTAGCCGAAACCGCAAAGCTGCTTGAACAGGGAGCTACCATTCCATTTATTGCCAGATACCGCAAAGAGGCAACGGGCTCGCTAGACGAAGTTCAGATAGGCGCTATAAGAGACGAGCTTGAAAGGCTGCAGGTGCTCGACGCCCGCAAAACGGCAATTAAAGACTCTTTAAAAGAGCGCAATTTGCTTACAAGCGAATTGGAAAAATCCATAGACGAGGCCGAAAGCATGGCAAGGGTTGAAGACATTTACCAACCCTTTAAGCCAAAGCGCAGAACAAAGGCAATGATTGCCAAAGAAAAGGGGCTTGAGCCTTTGGCGGACTACATTTTGGAAAACCAAAACGCCGAATGTGCAGAATATGCAAAGGGCTTTGTTTCGGAGGAAAAAGGCGTTGCAAACGCCGACGAAGCACTGCAGGGAGCAAGAGACATTTTGGCCGAAAAGATAGCCGACGACCCCGACACCCGCTCGCAAATGCGCGCCTTTTACGAAAAAGAGGCAGTATTTTCCTCGAAAGTGCTTTCGGGCAAAGAAGAAGAGGCCGCAAAATACCGCGACTATTTCGATTTTTCGGAAAAGGCAAAAAACGTTCCCTCGCACAGGGTTTTGGCTGTGCGCCGCGGCGAGGCCGAGGGCTTTTTGATTATGAGGGTTGCTCCCGACGAAGATTCCGCAATTTCGCTACTTAAACGCCGTTTTGTAAGCGGCAAAGGCGACTGCGCAAACCAAGTTGCCCAAGCCTGCGAAGATTCGTATAAAAGACTTTTGGGGGCTACAAGCGAAACGTATATGCGCTTAGAGCTTAAAAAGAAGGCCGACGAAGAGGCGATTAAGATTTTTGCAAACAATTTAAGGGAGCTTTTAATGGCGTCGCCTTTGGGGCAAAAAAACACATTGGCAATAGACCCCGGCTTTAGAACCGGCTGCAAAGTTGTTGTTTTAAACAGGCAAGGCGCGCTTTTGCACAACAGCGTAATTTACCCCGAACAGGGCGACCACAAAAGGCAGGAAGCCCAAATGGAAATACTTAAGCTTTGCCACCAATACTCCATAGAGGCAATAGCCATAGGCAACGGCACGGCGGGCAGAGAAACCGAAGGCTTTATACGCAACTTGGGGCTGCCCAAAAGTATTGTAATTGTAATGGTAAACGAAAGCGGAGCTTCTATCTACTCGGCCTCGGAAGTTGCCAGAGAAGAGTTCCCGCAATACGACATTACAGTAAGGGGCGCAGTTTCGATAGGTAGAAGGCTTATGGACCCTTTGGCGGAACTGGTTAAGATAGATCCGCAATCGATAGGCGTTGGGCAATACCAGCACGATGTCAACCAGCAAAACCTTAAAAAATCGCTAGACGACACTGTTGTTAGCTGCGTAAACAATGTGGGCGTTGAAGTAAACACGGCTTCAAAGCAGTTGCTTGCGTATGTTTCGGGGCTAAATTTGTCGACGGCGGCAAACATTGTTGCCTACCGCAATGAGTTCGGCGCGTTTAAATCGCGCAAAGACCTTTTAAAAGTAAAGGGATTGGGCGCTAAAACCTACGAGCAGGCCGCGGGCTTTTTAAGGATTAGAGACGGGGAAAACCCGCTAGATGCCAGCGCAGTTCACCCCGAAAGATACGCGCTTGTAGAACAAATGGCGCACGACATATCGTCGAACGTAGCCGACCTTCTTAAAGACCCGTCTTTAAGGGCAAAGATAAACCTGCAAAAATACGTTAAAGACGACGTTGGTATGCCCACTTTAAAGGATATTTTAAACGAGCTTGGCAAGCCGGGGCGCGACCCGCGCGAAAAGTTTGAAGCATTTTCGTTTATGGAAGGCGTAAACAAAATAGAAGACCTTAAAGAAGGCATGCGCCTTAGCGGGATTGTTACAAACGTAACGGCGTTCGGAGCGTTTGTAGACATTGGCGTGCACCAAGATGGGCTAGTTCACATAAGCGAATTGTCCGACTCCTTTGTAAGCGACCCGCACACGGTTGTAAAGCCGCAGCAAAAAGTAAGCGTTTATGTGCTTGAAGTAGATATTCCCCGAAAGAGAATTTCGCTTTCGATGAAAAGCAATCCGCAAAAGAAAGTTGCTTCGGCTTCGGACATGGCAAACAAGGGGCGACGCCCGCAAAAAAGCGGCGGCTATTCGGCGCGCAGGCCTTTCGAGGACAGAAGCTTTAACAACCCCTTTGCAAACCTCTAACAACGCAATTTGCAAAATAAAAACTTTGTCGGACACCGCAAAAAACGGCGTCCGATTTTTTTGCGCACACATAGCACACGCAAAAATGCTTTTGTTGATTTCTTTGTGCGTTTTTAGCGTTTATCTTTAAAATAGTGTGTTTTTTTGGCAAAAACCTTTGTTTTTCCCAAAATTTGCGTTGACAGTGCAAATATATACCCCTTCAATGGTGTCGTCATTTAACCGCGCAAATTAACATGAGCGCACAACCAAAAAAACAGCCATTATGAAAACAACAAAAGCTTCCGACTATCAATCGGCAAAAGAAATTTACGCCTCGTTGGGCGTAGACACCGAAAAGGCAATATCAAAGACTTTGGCAAACCCAATATCGCTACAGTGCTGGCAAGGCGACGATGTTGGCGGTTTCGAGCGCGACGCTTCGCTTAGCGGCGGCATTGCAGTTACCGGCAACTACATGGGCAAAGCCCGCACCATAGACGAGCTTAGGGCAGACGCCGAATTTGCGCTAAAGCTAATCCCCGGCAAAAACAGGTTCAGCTTGCACGCCATTTACGGCGACTTTAAAGGCAAAGCCCCCGAAAGAAACAAGATTGAACCAAAACACTTCGAATCGTGGGTAAAGTGGGCAAAAAAGCTCGGCATTGGGCTGGACTTTAACCCAACTTTCTTTTCGCACCCCTTGGCCGCCGAAGGCTTTACGCTTAGCCACCCCGACAAGAAAATCAGGAATTTTTGGATCGAACACGCCATAGCCTCGCGCAAAATCGGCGAATATATCGGCAAATCTCTAAAAGACACAACCTGCAACAACATTTGGGTTCCCGACGGCTTAAAAGACACTCCCGCCGACAGATTGAAGTTCCGCGAAAACTTAAAAGACAGTCTCGACAAGATTCTAAGCGTAAACATCTCCAAAAAATACAATCTCGACGCGGTAGAAAGCAAGCTGTTCGGCATAGGCAGCGAATCGTATGTAGTCGGCTCGCACGAATTCTATATGGGCTATGCAGTTAAAAACCAGATTATGCTTTGCCTCGACAGCGGACACTTCCACCCCACCGAAACGATTTCCGACAAAATCAGCTCGGCGCTGCTGTTTGTGCCCGACGTATTGTTGCACGTAAGCCGCGGCGTTCGTTGGGACAGCGACCACGTTGTCCTCTTTAATGACGACACAAAGGCAATCTTCCAGGAAATTGTAAGATACGGCTTTGAAAAGCGCGTACACGTTGGGCTGGACTTTTTCGACGCAAGCATAAACCGCATTGCAGCTTGGGTTGTCGGCGCCAGAAACACCAAAAAGGCTATGCTTTCGGCGTATCTCGAACCGCAGAAAATCCTTAAGGAAGCCGAAAAACGCTTCGACTTTACAACCCGTTTGGCGATTTCCGAAGAGGCAAAAAGCCTTCCCTTCGGGGCCGTTTGGGACGAGCTTTGCCGAAGGGCGAAAGTTTCGGCCGACTGGTTCGAAAAGATTGAAGACTACGAACAAAATGTGTTGGCTGCCCGCAAATAACGTAAAATTTTTAACTTGGCGCAAAATCCGAAAGGGCTTTGCGCCTTTTTTGTTGTTTTTTTTGCGGCTTTAAAATAATTTCCTGCACAAAAATTATGCCGCAAATTGTAGTAATACGCCACCCGAGGGAAAACCTTAAAAAATGCTCGCTAAGAGGCCTTGAAAGCCGCGAAAATTTTGTGTTTTTAAAGGCAAAAGACGGCTTTTTATTTGACGCAACAGGCTACATTCTTTTGCAAAACAACGGCCCCGAAATTTCCGAAAAAGACAAAGGCCTTCCCATTCTTTTGCTCGATTCAACTTGGGCGCTTTTGCCAAAGGTACGAAATAAAATCTGCGGAACGCCGATATTAAGGGGGCTGCCAAGTTCCGTAAAAACAGCGTACCCAAGAGTGTCCAAAAGCGGCAACGACCCGCAAAACGGTCTGGCTACCGTAGAAGCTTTGTTCGCCGCGCTTTCGCTTAGCGGCCAGCGCGACGAAAGCATACTGCAAAACTACGTCTTTAAAGATACATTTTTGCAGTTAAATAAAGGCCTGTAGCGACATTTTTGAAGGCAAAAAATTAAATTTCCCGCGCTTTTTAAGTTGACACTTTTTTGCGCGCAAAAAAAATATACATCAATTTCGTTATATGAAAATGACCCCGCTAAAAAAGGCTTTAATCTTGGCGGTTTCGTCCACGCCGAGTTCGCTTTTCGCTTCCGAAAGCGTTAAGGGCGAATATATCGACATCTTCGGGGTGCATATCACAAACTCGATGTTTACAACCGCACTTTGCAGCATAGCCATTGTGATTGTGCTTAGGCTTATGATAGGCAAGTCGGCAAAATTGGTTCCGTCGAAGGGCCAGCTTGTGATAGAAACATTTATAGACGCGCTTAAAAATATAATGCAGCCTATTATGGGCGGCAGAGCGTTTAAGGCGGCTTTTCCCCTTTTGCTGGGCATTTTCGCCTACATTCTTTTAAATAACTGGAGCTCGCTGTTGCCGTTTGCAGGAACCGTGTTCGACATAGAAAACGTAAAGATTTCGCCAGACCAGGCAGCCCAGTTTAAAGAGGCGGGCTACGCGATTTCGCAATGCGGCGACGCGCTTTTTGCAAAAAAATTTACACCCATATTTAAGCCCGCAAATTCCGACTTAAATTCCACATTGGCGTTGGCAATAATCTCTTTTGTCGCCTGGTTTTACTACGTTATGCGCTATGCGGGCCCGAAGGCTTTGTATAAAGACTGGTTTGGCAACAAAGCAAACCGCGCCGAAGTTAACGCCCCCTTTTACTTTGCAATGTTCGGCATATTCTTCTTTGTGGGCTGCGTAGAGGTTATCTCGGCGGTTATGCGCATTGTTTCGCTTTCGTTCAGGCTTTTCGGCAACAACTTCGGCGGCGAAAGCCTTATGGCGAACATGTCGGAAATGTTTATTTCGTTCCCCTTCTATTTTTTGGAGCTTTTGGTGGGCTTGGTTCAGGCGGCAATATTCACATTGCTTACCGCAATATACATAGGCCTTATAACCGGACACGAAGAAGCTTCGCACGAACAGATTTCACATTAAAAAAACCATCATAAAAAAAGAAAGTTAACTATTATGACAAACTTGACATTACTTGCCGAAATTACGGGTAGCATACAGGGCGCATTGGGCTGCTTGGGCGCAGCTTTGGGCGTTGCTTTTGTTGGCATGAAGGCGGTAGACGCCGTTGGCAGAAACCCCGGGGCTTCCGGTAAAATTCTAACCCAGTCCATTTTGGGTATGGCATTGGCCGAAGCCGTTGCCTTCTACGCAATATTCCTTAAATAATTGCAAGCCATGCAAGCCGTATTCGCTTCGGGTATAACCGAAATTTGCGACAAATTCGGGGTAAACATTCCCCTTTTGGCGGGCAACTGCATTACATTTTTTGCGGTTGCGACTGTGCTGTACTATTTTGTGTTTAAGCCCGTTATGGCGAAATCGGCCGAGCGTATTTCCATTATAGAAAAAGGCCTAAGCGACGCCGAAAAGGCGAAAGAAGCCTTGGCAAACTCGCAAAAAGATGCACAGCAAGCCTTGGCAAAGGCGGCGCAAAGCGCGGCAAAGATTGTTGCCGACGCAAAGGAAAGCGCAAACAAGGCGGCCGAAAAAATCGCGCAAGACGCGGCGCAAAAGGCGGCGGCTCTTATTGCCGAATCGGAAAAACGCGCCGAGTTTGAACGCACAAAAATGCGCGACGAGCTTATATCAGAATTGGGCGCGCTTGTATCGCAGGCTGCGGCAAGAGCGGTTGCCGACGTACTAAGCGAACAGCAAAAAGCGCAAATAGCCGAAAAAGCGGCTTCCTACATAGAAAAAGAATAGGCGATGGACGCAAAAAAACAGGCAAAGCTTCTCGAAAAATTCGCGCTCGACGAAAACGGGTTTTTCGACGCAAAAAACTGCGCCGAAGTTTTGGCGTATGTCGCAAATTCTGACATGAGCGACACGAAAAAAACCGCCCTGCTTAAGGAATTTTTGCACCTTGCCGAGAAAAACGAATTTGAACGCACCTGCGTTATAGAGCACTGCGGCGAGCTGGGCGAGCAAACGACAAAATCGCTTATGGAGTTTGTCGAGAAAAAACTCGGCAAGAAGCTGCATTTTTGCAAGCGCCCAAATGCAGAGCTTATTGCGGGCGTGCGATTGCGCGCCGCCGACATGCTTTGGGAAAGTTCGGCGCAAAACGCCCTTAAAAATTTAAAGTAAAACAAAATGAGCCAAATTACAAAAGACATTCAAGAGCAAATAAAAAAGATAGAGCTTAAATCCAAGTACGACTGCGTTGGCAAAGTTCTCTCGATAGCCGACGGCGTTGCCTCGTTAAACGGCTTGGGCAAAGTTATGTACAACGAAATGGTCGAGTTCGAATCGGGAGCATTCGGCATGGCGTTGAATTTGCTTGAAGACAGAACCGACTGCGTAATTTTGGGCGACGCCGATAAAATTAAGGAAGGCGACTCTGCAAAAACCACGGGCAGGCTGCTTAGCGTTCCCGTAGGCATGGGGCTTTTGGGGCGCGTTGTAGACGTTTTGGGCCGCCCCCTAGACGGCAAGGGCGAAATTAAGGCCGACGAATTCTACCCCGTAGAAAAAATAGCCCCCGGGATAATCCCCAGAAAGAGCGTAGACCAACCCTTACAAACGGGCATTTTGGCGGTAGATTCGATGATTCCCATAGGCAGGGGCCAGCGCGAACTTATTATCGGCGACCGCTCGACGGGCAAAACCTCCATTGCAATCGACACCATAATAAACCAGGCAAAGCTTAACAAGGAAGGCCTGTCCAAGGACGACAAAGACTTTCGCCCCGTATACTCGATTTATGTGGCTATAGGCCAAAAAAACTCGAATATTGTAAGAACAATTCAGCTTTTGGAAAAGAGCGGGGCTTTGGAATATACGATTGTTGTGGTAGCTGCCGCCTCCGACAACGCGGCAAACCTTTACATTGCCCCCTATGCAGGCTGCGCAATGGGCGAATGGTTTATGGAACACGGCAAAGATGCCCTAATCGTTTACGACGATCTTTCGAAGCACGCTGCCGCCTACCGCCAAATTTCGCTTATTTTGAAAAGACCCTCGGGGCGCGAAGCGTATCCGGGCGACGTATTTTACCTGCACAGCCGCCTGCTCGAAAGAGCCGCACGCCTTAACGAGGAAAACGGCTCGGGCTCGCTGACCGCGCTGCCAATCATCGAAACGCAGGCGGGCGATGTAAGCGCATACATTCCCACAAACGTAATTTCGATTACCGACGGACAGATATTTTTGGAAACCGACCTGTTTAACCAGGGCATAAGACCTGCAATTTCGGTGGGCATTTCGGTTTCGCGCGTAGGGTCGGCGGCGCAAATTAAGGCATTTAAGCAGGTTGCCGGCAAAATAAAGGGCGAATACGCCCAGTATAAGGAATTGGCGGCTTTTGCCCAATTCGGTTCGGATTTGGACGCAAGAACAAAGGCGACTATCGACAAGGGCGACAGGCTTGTTGAAATTTTAAAGCAGCCGAACTCGTCTCCCTACAAAACTGGCTTGCAGATTATAATTTTATGGGCGCTGCAAAACGACTTTTTTGCCGACTTGCCCGTAAAAAGCGTGGTGGCAGCCTCCGAAAATATGCGCGAATTTTTCGAGGGGCAAAGAGCCGATTTGATAGAAAAAATAGAAACACAAAAGAAAATTCCCGACGAGCTTGCGCAAGAGCTTAAAGATGCTTGCGAAGTTTGGAAGTCGCAACTGGCAAAGTAGTTTTTTGTTATGAAGGGCATGCGAGAAATCAGAAGCCGCATTAAGGCGGTGAAAAGCACGGGACAGATAACCCATGCAATGCAGTTGGTTGCGTCTTCTAAAATGAAGCGCGCCCAGCAGCTGGCGCAGGCGGGTCGCGCCTACAATATGCTTTTGCTCGACATGATGGACACCTTAAACGACATGGGCGCTTCGAAAGACTACGACTACCCCATGCTTAAACCCCGCGAGGTAAAAAAGCGTTTAATTATAGTGTTTTCGACCGACAAGGGGCTGTGCGGCCCGCTAAATTCGAACCTGTTTAGGGAAATTGCCGCCATGGGCAAAAACTGCGCCTTTATAGCCATCGGCAACAAGGCCGCAAGGTTTTTGTCGGCAACAAGGCGCGAGCTTTTGGCGCACTTTAGCGTTGGCGACAAGGTAAAGTTTTCGGAACTGAAAAGCGTGGTAGACTTCGCCATTTCGGAATACTCGAACGGAAATTGCGACACAATAGAAGTTTTATACCCGAACTTTATTAACACATTAAAGCAGGATACCACTTTGCAAAAGATTGTCCCCATAGACAATTTCGACGAACTTCTCGGCTCTTTTAAGAAAAAATACAAGTCTACTCTTACTTTGCACGACAAAGACGACAGAGAGCTTTTAATAGAGCCTTCGCCCAAAGAATTATTTAAGAAGCTTGGCTTTTACTATGTAAGGAACACAATCTACCAAGTGGCGTTAAACGCAAAGGCTAGCGAGCAGTCGGCAAGAATGGTGTCGATGAAAGCCGCCTCCGACAACGCCGACAACCTAATTGCCGAGCTTTCGCTTCAATACAACAAGGCCCGACAGGAAAGCATTACAAACGAAATTGTAGAGCTTTCGGCAGGAATGACACAACCCAAAAAATAATTTAAAATGAATACAGGCATAGTTAATCAGATAATAGGCGCAGTAGTCGACGTTAAGTTCGACGAAGACAAAATGCCAGCAATCTATAACGCCCTAGAAGTTCAAATAGGGCAAACCGACAAAAAAGTGGTGCTGGAAGTTCAGCAGCATTTGGGCGAAGGCGTTGTAAGAACCGTTGCAATGTCGTCTACCGAAGGTCTGGTTAGGGGCGCACAAGCCGTAGACACGGGCGATGCAATTAAAGTTCCCGTGGGCGACTGCGTTTTGGGCAGAATTTTTAATGTAACAGGGCAAACCGTAGACAACAAACCCGAAATTACTGTCTGTGAAAAAATGCCCATTCACCGAAAAGCCCCCTCTTTGGAAGAGCAATCTACAAATGCCGAAATTCTTGAAACGGGCATTAAGCCCATAGACCTTATCTGCCCCTTCATAAAGGGCGGCAAAGTTGGCGCATTCGGCGGCGCGGGCGTTGGCAAAACGGTTGTTATAATGGAGCTTATAAACAATATTGCAAAAGCCCACGGCGGCGTTTCGGTTTTTGCGGGCGTTGGCGAACGTTCGCGCGAAGGCAACGACTTGTATAGGGAAATGTCGGAATCGGGCGTTATAGACAAAGACCACCCCGAAAAATCGAAGGTTGCCCTGGTTTACGGACAGATGAACGAACCCCCGGGAGCGCGTATGAGAGTTGCACTTTCGGCTCTTACAATGACCGAATATTTTAGAGACGTGCAAGGCCAAGACGTGCTTTTGTTTGTCGACAATATTTTCAGATTCAGCCAAGCAGGTTCCGAAGTTAGCGCGCTTTTGGGCAGGTTGCCATCGGCGGTAGGCTAT
>JAXFOH010000139.1:0-11103 GCA_034180465.1 Opitutales bacterium | reverse complement strand
TATACAAATATTGAAAATTTTTTATTATACTAAGCGGTAAAACGCTACAACACTTTGCAACACTTTTCTCTCAAACCCGCATAAATACTTGTTTTTTAGTTGTTTTTAAGTCCCCAGTGTCTACCATTCCACCATCTGAGCAAATTTATAAAGTGCCAAGACTATCTATATAATAATGCGTTAGTCAAGATTTTTCAGTTAATAGGTGAGGGTTTTGTAGTAGCGGGGTACGCGTTTTGTTATAGAGCACAAGGCTTGTGCTGCAACTATCGACATACTGCGGCAATAGTCTTCAATCTTTATTTCGTTTTCGCCAGATTTGCCTATTAAAATAACTTCGTCGCCTTCTTTTATGTCGTCTAATCCGGTTGTGTCTAGGCAGGCTTGGTCCATAGAAACCCTGCCTATAATAGGCAAAAACTTGCCCCTTACTAGCACCTTTGTGCGGCCGCCGGCATTGCGTGTCATACCGTCGCCGTAGCCCGCCGAAATAAGGGCAATTCTGGTGTCTTTTTGCAAAGTATAGGTGTTGCCGTAGCCAACCGAAGCCCCTTTGGGCAGCCATTTTATTTGGCTTATTGCGGTTCTAAAATACATTATTTGTTCGGGCTTAAATTCCTTTAATATGGAATTTTCTTCGGGGGCAACTCCGAACAAAATAAGCCCTATTCTTATTGCCGTAAGGAAATTTTCGGGTACGCGGGAATAGTCGAAAATATCGCCGTGGTGTATGTATGTTTTTTTGTATTTTAAAATTTCGGCGGCGTCTTTCAAAAAGTCGGCGTCTACTTCAATATCGCGCTCTTTTGCCCCGCTGCCAGTGCCAGGCGCGCAAAATGCTTCGAACTTTAAATATTTAGATTCGAGCAGGGCGTTCAGCATTTTTTTTGCCTCGACATTGCTGGGTATGAGAGGTTTTTTTAGCGGCAAGCGCATATGCACGGTCAAGGTTTTGCCCAGTTTTTCGCCGGCTTTTTCAAACCTTTCAACTTCCTCTAATGTGGCAAGTACAGGGGTAATGTCGCTTTCAAAATAGAAACTTTCTTCGCCTACAATAGAGGGACTCATAACTATTATCTGCCAGCCAAGGCCAACGCTTCGCACCTGCATAGCCTCGGCAAGGTTGGTTACCGCAAAGGCGTCGGCACCGCTTTCCATAAGGCGCGCAACCGCCGCGCTAATGCCAATGCCGAATGCATCGGCGGGCACAAAGGCTATGTAGCCGCGCTCTCTGGGCAAAAAACGCCTTACGTTTTTAAGATTGCGCTCTAGCGCGCATAAATCTATCTGAACAGAACACCTTAAATGTGTGCTTGCGAATTCCATTTTGCAAATTCCCTTTTAGACAGCAGCAATGCGTCGGGTATGTTCGAGTTTTGCTCGGTTAAAAGCGCGGGGTTTTTGCCCAGAGTTTCGAACAGGTCTGTAATGTTATAGTTAAATTCTTTCGAGTTTTCTGCAATGCTTTCGGCGTTGCGCTGTTTTATGAAATAGCTCTCGCCAATTTTTTCGCCATCAAAATCGGCGGCGGCAATTTCCTTTGGGGTGTTGCTGTTTGCGCAAATATTGTAGCAGCCCTTGCGCGAGCCGCAATAAAGGGTAAAAGGTTCTTTTATACTTTTTGATTTAGCCAGAGCATACAGCGTTTCAAACAGCCTAAAAGTTTTAATTTTTGCATTGTTTAAAAACGCCATTGCGCAGAACGAAACGCTTGCGCTGCGTATGCCCAAAACAGAGCCTGTGCCTTCGCAAAACCAGTATTGCGAAACGTCTTTGGGGCATATTTTCGATTGCGCAAAAAGCTCTTTTAAGATTGGGAAAAAGTTTTCTAGCGGCGTTGCCTGTTTTTCGACTTTTGCAACAAGCGCATTGCCTTTAAAAATTGCGGCTCTTATTGTATACGACGAAGTGTCGGCAACCAAAATAGTTTGTTCTTTCATTATGAAAATCGCTTTCTAAGCGTCTTTACGGGAATGCCAAGTTCCTCTCTATATTTTGCAGCGGTGCGTCTGGCAATGTTTATGGAGCTTTCGGCCAAAATTTCGCATATTTCGGAATCCGAATACGGCTTTTTTGGGTTCTCCGATTCTATTATGCGCTTTATTTCCTCTTTAACGCTGCTGTTTGAAAGGGCATTTTCGCCGTTTTTAGAAACGGCAGTAGAAAAGAAAAATTCGTAGGGCTTAATAGCGTTTGGAATTTCCAAATACTTGCCCGAAAGCGCGCGGCTTACGGTGGAAGGGTTTAGCCCCAACTCTTCGGCAATGTTTGTCATTGTCATAGGTTGCAAGTTCCCGCCCTCAAAAAACGCCTTTTGCTTTTTCAATATAAGTTCGGTTATTCTTAAGATGGTGTTCTTGCGCTCTTGCAGCGAAGATACCAACACCTTTGCCTCGCTTATCTTTTCTTTTATGTAGTTTTTGCCTTCGCCTTCAAGCTCGCCTTTTGCAAGCATATCGCGGTAGTCGTCGCTAATTTTAAGGCGCGGCAAAAAGGTGTCTAAAACTTCGCATTTTAAAGAGCCGTCTTTTGCCCTGTAAATTCTGGCGTCTGGCCAAATATGGGTGGCTTCTTCCTGCTCGTATTCGCGCGCTGGCGATGTATGCAATTTTGCCAACAGCCCAAAGGCATTTTCTATTTTTGCGGGGGTAGTGTCGCACTTTTCGGCAAGGTCGGCAACTTTTCTTTTTATAAACAAGTCGTAATGCTCGTCTACAATTTCGTAGGCAAGGCTGTCGCGCAAGCCAAGTCTTTCAAGCTGTAGCAAAAAAGATTCCCTTAAATCGCATGCGCCTATGCCAGCAGGCTCCATAGATTTTAGCAAACCCAAAGCCTCGTTAATTTGCTCGCTTGTAAAGCCGTCTGCCGTTAAGGTTTCGGCAATGCCAAGCGGCAAAAACCCGCGCGAGTCTAAATGGTTGCAAAGCTCGATAAAGGCTTTTACAACGCTTTCGTCTTTGCAGTCGCAGGCGGCCTGATTAACCAATTCCTCCCTTAATGTGCTTTTATATTCTATTGAATTTATCAAAAAGTCGTATGTTTCTGAAGCGGCTTTGTCGGACTTTTTCGGGGCGTAGTCGTCGTATTCGTAGTCGTCGTAAGATTCGTTGCCTTCTTCGGTGTCGGCGTTGTTTGGTGTTTCAAAATCGGGGGCAATTTCCTCTAAAGCGGGGTTGCTTTCAAGCTTGCGGCGCAAAAGCTGCCCAAGCTCTAAAGATGGAGCTTGCAAAATGTCTAGGCTGTCACGCATTTGGGTGTTAATTCCAAGCGACTGCCTAAGTTGAGTGTTTTGCGAAAGTTCCCTTGCCATAGTTAAATGCGTAATTTTTGCGGAATGCAGCCCTGAATTTTATGCCGCAAAGGCGCAAAAATACAGCCTTTTAGCTTGTATAATTTTCATTTTATTTCAAGCTATATTTCCCGTTTAAAGACGGGTAAGAAAGTGGAAAACTTTAAGGATATAAGCTCTTTTATATACAATTTGCGCAATGTGGGTTCAAGTTTGTCGGTAGACAGAATGAAATTGTTTGCCGATATTTGCGGTAACGTTCAAAACAACTATAAAAAAGTGCACGTTGCGGGTACAAACGGCAAAGGCTCTACTTGCGCAATGTTAGAGGCAATTTTTAGATATTGCGGCTACAAAACGGGAATGTTTACCTCGCCGCATTTAATACATTTGGGCGAAAGAATTAGGGTTAACGGCGTTCAGGCAAGCGAGGAAAACCTTCTAAAATACATTTTAAAACTAAAGGGGTGTGCCGAAAAGGCTGGGAAGATTGACCCTAAAATGTACCCTACATTTTTCGAGTTTATAACCGAGGCCGCCTTTCTTATTTTTAACGACGAAAAAGTAGATGTTGCCGTTACCGAAGTAGGGCTTGGCGGCAGGCTAGACGCTACAAATATAATTACCCCCGAAATTTCGGTTATAACAAGCATAGGCAGAGACCATACCGACTATTTGGGCGACACTTTGGAAAAAATTGCCTTTGAAAAGGCTGGCATTATAAAGCCCAATATGCCCGTAGTTTGCGGGTTTATAGACGAAAAACCGCTTGCCGTAATAAAGGCAAGGGCAAAGGAATTAAACGCTCCAATCTATTGCGTTGCAGACTATTATAAATCTTTTGAAGAACTGCCAAAAACTTCGCTTTTTGGAGGGTACCAACGCAAAAATGCGGCAACTGCAAGCCTTTGCTGCAAAGTACTTAACGAACGCGGTGTGTTTAAACTGCCTCAACAATCTGTAAAAGAGGCTCTTATGCAAGTGCAATGGGCGGCGCGCTGGCAAACTTTTAAAATGAATAATGGCGCAACCGTTATATTAGACTCTTCGCACAACGAGGAATGTGCCAAAGTTTTAGACGAAAATTTGGCAACTTTGCCCGAAAAGCCCGTTGTAGTTTGTGGCGTTTTGGGCAAAGACAGGGCAATACCGCTTTTAAGGGTAATAGCAAAACATGCAAAAAAGATAATTTTTGTGCGCCCCGACCAGCCAAGGGCTTTGCCGCAAAACGAATTGGCTGCCCTTATGCCGCCAAATTGCCGCGTTCCTTATGGATATGCCGAAGTTAGGGATATTTTCCCCGCAAAGAATGAGTGTAGCGAAAAACTTGGGCGGCTTGCCGTGGTTAGCGGCTCTATATATTTGGCAGGCGAAGTTTTGTCGGCACTAACCGACGAAGGCAAGCCTTCGTTGTCGGACATAATTTGATTGGAATTGCCGCGGCGTTTTTAGGTAAAAATTTTTTTTAAAAATCTTTAAAAAAGCTTGCCAAAGGCGGCGTTTTTTGGTGGCATTGCAACCTTTAACGCTCGCCGTTTTATGCGAAAAAGAGGGTTTTTTGCATCGTTCGGCGTTCAACAAATAAAATTCAACCGCACATTCGACACTAACGCCGCTTGTGCGTATAAGGATAAATATGTCAGATATAATGGAAAAGTTGCTTGCTGAAAGCAGCTTTGCAAAACTAAAGCAGGGCTCTATTGTTAAGGGCAAAGTAGTAGAAATTCGTCAAAACGAAGTCGTTGTAGATATAGGCGGCAAGAGCGAAGGTATCGTTCCCGCACATGAATTCCCCGACATCGGAGAATTGCAAATCGGACAGGAAATTGAAGTTCTTGTAGAAAAGTTGGAAGACCGCGACGGCAACCCCGTAATTTCCTACGACAAGGCCCAGCAGAAGAAGAATTGGGAAAAGATTTTAACCGACTGCAAAGAAGGTGCAATTCTTCCCGGCCGAGTAAAGGCAAAAGTAAAGGGCGGCTTGATTGTAAGCATTGGTGTAGACTCGTTCTTGCCCGCTTCGCAGATAGACGTGCAACCCCCCAAGAATTTGGACCAATATGTTGGTCAAACCTACGACTTTAAAGTTGTAAAAATCAACACAGAACGCAAAAACGTTGTTGTTTCCAGAAGGGAACTTATCGAAGAACAGCGTTCCGAAAAACGCCGTCAGTTGTTGGCCGAAGTTAAACCCGGCGACATTCGCAAGGGTATTGTTAAGAACATTACAGACTACGGTGCGTTTATCGACTTGGACGGCCTCGACGGCTTGTTGCACATCACCGATATGAGCTGGGGCAGAATTTCGCATCCTTCCGAAATGGTTAAGGTTGGCGAAGAAATCAACGTGATGATTATCGAAGTTGATCCCGAAAGAGAAAGGGTTTCGTTGGGTCTTAAACAGACAACGGCAAACCCGTGGGAAAATATCGAACGCAAATATCCCGTTGGTTCGAAGGTTAAGGGCAAGGTTGTAAACCTCGTAAACTACGGCGCATTCATCGAACTCGAAGAAGGCGTGGAAGGTCTCGTTCACATCACCGAATTTTCGTGGACAAAGCGCATAACAAAGCCTAGCGAAGTTCTTAAGGTTGGCGACGAAGTTGAAGCCCAGGTTCTCAGCATTTCGAAAGAAGACCAAAAGATTTCCTTAGGCTTGAGGCAGCTCGAAGAAAATCCCTGGGAAATGGCAATTCACAACTATCCCGTTGGCGCACACGTTCGCGGTAAGGTTCGCAATTTGACAGCCTACGGCGCATTCATCGAACTCGAAGAAGGTATCGACGGTATGGTTCACGTTTCCGATATGAGCTGGACACGCAAAATCAACAATCCCGCCGAAATGTTCAAGAAGGGCGACGAAGTTGACGCTATCGTATTGTTGGTAGACTCGGAAAACCAGAGAATCTCTTTGGGCGTAAAACAGCTTACAAAAGACCCGTGGGAAGAAATCGAAAACTTCTTCAAAATCGGCGACTTGGTTACAGGCAAAGTTACAAAGCTCACCAACTATGGTGCGTTTGTTGAACTTCAAAACGATATCGACGGGCTCGTGCACATCAGCCAAATCTCGGAAGACAGAGTTGAAAAAATCAAGGACGTTCTTAAGGTTGGCGACGAAGTTAAGGCCAGAGTTATCAAAATCGACAAAGACGACCGCCGCATAGGCTTGTCCATAAAGGCAGCCCAATACGACGCAGGCCGTTTGGCAGAAGAAGTTGCGGCATTCGAAAGAGTACGCAAAGACCAGGACTTGACCTCGTTGGGCGATATTCTCGACGAAGCAGGCAAGTAATCGTCTTTTTAGATTACTGCAAAAAACGACGCTTCTTTCGGGAAGCGTCTTTTTTTATGCTTGCGGCAAAGCGCCCCTGTTTTTTTGCCGAATCACCTAGCGCAAATTGCCGCTGCAATATATGCAAAAATAGCGTTGTTTTTGGATTTTATATTTGACCAACGCGCCAATATGGAAAACATTTCAACTAATATATAGCTATATGGAACAAGAAGAAAAACCTACAGTTTCTAAAAATTTTGTAAGGCAAATAATAGAAGCCGACATAGCAAACGGCTTGACGAAGGTGCATACGAGATTCCCCCCCGAGCCCAACGGCTGCCTGCACATTGGGCACGCCAAGGCGTTTTGCCTAGACTTTGGCGTAGCTGCCGAATACGGCGGCATTTGCAACCTGCGTTTCGACGACACAAACCCCACAAAGGAAGATACTCGCTTTGTAGATTCCATTATGGAAGACGTTCACTGGCTCGGTTTCGACTGGGGAGATAGGCTTTTTTATGCCTCCGACTATTTTGAAAAGCTATACGGATATGCCGTAGAGCTTATAAAGGCCGGCAAGGCCTATGTATGCACGCTTTCGCCCGAAGAGTTTAAGGAATACAGGGGCGTTCCCGGTAGTGCCGGCAAGGAAAGTCCGCACCGCAACCGCCCTATAGAAGAAAGTTTGGACTTGTTCGAAAGAATGCGCAAGGGCGAGTTTAAGGAGGGCGAATATGTGCTTAGGGCGAAGATTGATATGGCGTCGCCTAACCTGCATATGCGCGACCCCGCCATTTACAGAATCAAGTACGACCACCATCACAGAACGGGCGACAAATGGTGCATTTACCCGATGTACGACTTTGCGCACTGCCTTTGCGATGCAATAGAGGGCATTACGCATTCTCTTTGCACGCTGGAATTTGTTGTGCATCGCCCGTTGTACGACTGGTTTATTGAAAACACTTCGGCTAAAACCCTTAACAAGGTTCAACCGCGTCAATACGAGTTTGCAAGGCTTAACTTGGGGTATACGGTTATGAGCAAACGCCTGTTGCAGCAGCTTGTAGCCGACAAGGTTGTAGCCGACTGGAGCGACCCGAGAATGCCCACGCTTTCGGGCATGAGGGCAAGGGGCTATACTCCGGAATCTATAAAAAATTTTTGCGAAACAATAGGCCTTACAAAGTTCGACAGCCTTACCGACTTTGCGCTTTTGGAGCACTGCGTAAGGCAGGACTTAAACAAAAAAGCCCTGCGCCGTATGGCGGTGTTCGATCCTCTAGAAGTTGAAATAGAAAATATCGCCGAAGATTTTGTAGACGAGCTGGACGCTGTAGACAACCCCGAAGACGAAAATTCTACTGTTCGCAAAGTTGCCTTTACAAAGCGTATTTTTATAGAAAGGGAAGACTTTATGGAAAACGCGCCCAAAAAGTTTTTCAGGCTTTCTCCCGACAACGAGGTAAGGCTGCGCTACGCATATTTTATGCGCTGCAAAGAAGTTGTAAAAGACGAAACCGGTAAAATAGTAAAGCTTATCTGCACAATAGACTTGGCTTCGCGCGGGGGCAATTCGCCAGATGGCCGCAAGGTTAAGGGTACTATCCACTGGGTAAGCGCAAGCCGCAACGTTAAGTGCACGGCAAATCTATACGATAAGCTTTTTACGAAGGAGGATATGTCGGACTTGCCCGAGGGCAAGTCCCCTGTAGACTATCTAAACAAGGATTCGTTGAAAAAGGTTCAGTTTATAGGCGAAGAGGCTTTAATAGACGCAAAGGTTCAACAGCCCCTGCAGTTTGAACGCATAGCGTATTTTACAAGGGCAAAGACGCCCGAGGGCGAACTGGTTTTCAACAGAACCGTTTTGCTAAAGGATTCCAAAAAGCTTTAAAATGGACATTGCATTATTTATAACCTTTTTATCGGGAGTTGCCACAAGTTTGGGTGCGGCTCTCATTTTTACCGCAAAGAAAATCCCCATTTCGGCGTTGGCGTTTTGCATGAGCTTTTCGGCGGGCGTAATGATATATGTTTCGTTCGGCGAATTGCTGCCGGTTTCAGTAAAAGAGGGGCTGCCTTCGTTGAACGGGCAAAATGCAAAGCTTTTGGTGATGGGGCTTTTTGCGCTTGGGGCTATAATAGCGGCTTTAATAGACTATTTTATACCCGAGCACTTTAATAGCGAAGACAACGCCCGATACGAAGCCGACAAAAAGCATTCGTCCGAAATTGAAAAAACGGGCGTGTTTATGGGGCTTGCCGTAATGCTGCATAATTTGCCCGAGGGTTTGGCTGTGTTTTCGACACTGAATGCCGACACAACATTGGGCTTATCGATTGCGCTTGCAATAGCTTTGCACAACATACCCGAGGGGCTGATTGTAGCTTTGCCCATATATGCTGCAAGCGGCAAAAAACTTAAGGCGTTTATGTGGGCTACTTTTGCGGGATTAAGCGAGCCGTTGGGCGCGTTGCTTGGATTTTGGTTTTTGTCGGGCATTGCGCACGAATGGATTTTTGCCGTTTCAAACTCGTTGGTAGCGGGCATTATGGTTTACATTTCGTTCGACGAACTTTTGCCCATGGCAAAGGAATACGGGCATGAACACTACGGTATTTTGGGAGTGTTTTCGGGAATATTGTTTATTGCCGTAATTACCGCATTGCTGGGCTAGGGCGTTTAAGCGAACGCCTTTTTGCAACGTAAAACAAAGCCAAAAGCACTGCGCATAAGTATGGGAATAAATATCCATACCTTACATAAAACGACTGCCCGGAAAAGTTTTTAAAGCGGTATACATCGGTAAAGGCAGCTCCCCTAAAATATACGGTATTGTTCTCGTTTGCCATTTCGCTTGGCTTTAAAATTTTGTAGGTGTATGGGTTTAGCTTATTGTTGTTTTCGTCGAAAATATCTAGCGGTACTTTAAGCTGGTTTTCGCCGTTGTAGGCGGTGTTGTCTTTCGACATAAGCGTTATCGTGCAAAGCTTTGCCCCGTATTCGTTAAACACGCAGCTAAGCCCGTTGTTTGATGCCCTTAAAAGGGGCTTTCGCAGCGAAACCGCCTGCAATGCCGAATGTGCGGCGTGCTGGTATGCGCCGCTTTCTTTGCCGTACCACGAATCGTTTGTGCATACAAAAAGAAAATCTGCTCCGTTTTTAGCCATTCTTCTGCCGAGCTGCTCGAAAATGTCTTCATAGCAAATCATAACGCCCGCCTTGTAGTTTTTGTCGGCAATTTTTATATTCAAGGGCATAAAGTTTTCGCCGCGCTTCATTTCGCCTACGGGCACAACGCTTTTTAAAAACGAGCACCAAAAGGGCATATATTCTCCGAATGGCACAAGCTTTGTTTTTGCGTAATACTCTTTTAAAAGCCCTCCGCTTTCCGACACAAAGCAAACTGCATTTTGCGCTTTGTATTTGCCAAGTTCTTCAACAAACGCCATTGTGCCGCCCAATATGGGAAAGCCCAAGTCTTTTGCCAGATTTTCGGCATAGTTTTTTGCAAAGGCACTTGAAACAATCGGCATAGAAGGCGGTGTTGCGGCCTCGGGCCACAAGGCAACATCTACATTTGCGCTTTTTAGCGATTTTGTAAGCACGGTAAGCGTGTTTAAGTCGGATTGGGCGTTTTTGGCGTCCCACTTTCTAAAGCCCTGCAAGTCGGTCTGCACGCAGCCTGCCCTAAACATATATTCGGCGTTCGACTTAAGCGGCAGGTTGTATGCGTATAAAAGAATGTCGAACATTAAAAGCAAAACAGCCAAATAAAATTCGGGACAAATCCTTATTTTGCTTTTTACGCCCTTTAGCTTGTCTCGGTTAAAGCGTATTAGGCGGATAACGTATTTTGCAATGCCTATGTTAAACGCAATTATTACAAACGAAAGCATATATACGCCGCCTATTGCCGCCGACTGCAACAGTGCGGGCCTGCAATATTGGCTGTGGCCCAGGCAAAGCCAGCCAAAGCCCGTGAACATATTAGAGCGCAAAAATTCCAGTACAACCCAAAAGGCCGAAAAGGCGAGCATTGCAAATATTTTTTTTGCCCAGCTGTTTTGCGAAAAACGCTCCGACAAAAAGTAGCCGCACAATGCAAAAAAGAGAGCATAGAAACACGCTATTGCCGCGGGCAAAAGCAACATTCCCAAAATACCGTAGGGCGGGTATACAAAACGCAGCCACGCCAATATTGCAACCCAAGATGCAAAGCACATTAAAAACGAGCACAGCCACGTTTTTTTAGACGGGCTTTGCCCCATATTGGCAAGCAAAACGGGCACTGCAAACACCCAAGCGGCCTCCGAACAGGCAAATGGGTCGAAACTAACAACCCATAAAAGCGCGCTTAGAATGTATGCAATGTAATACATTATTCCTTAATGCGCCAGCCCTCTTTTTTTATAAGGTGTTCGGCTTTTTTGAACTTAAGGGTTTGTTCTTCGCCGTTTCTTACAATGGTTACAAGCTCGTTGCGGCCGATTTTCGGCATTTCGGGTTCGGCAATGTCGGGAAGTTTTATTT
>JAXFOH010000133.1:0-5982 GCA_034180465.1 Opitutales bacterium | reverse complement strand
AGCAAGTCGCAATTTTCTATTTCGTCTAAGGGGTGCTTGCTATACCTATAGGCTGTTTTTACTTCGTCTAAAGTCCAAATATCTTCGCAAATTGTTATGGCAATTTTTTTGCCGTTAAAATCTATATATGCGCATTCGTCGCCGGACTCAAAAACGCGCGGATCGTTCAGTGCGCCGTAATTCGGCAAAAGCCGCTTATCGTAAATAACTTCCACCTTATTATTGCGTATAAAAAATGCCGAGTTATGAATGCGACCGTCTTTGCCAACGCGGGGGCACCCCACCAAAACCGGCAATTCAAAATCTTTAACGGCAGCCATTAACGCATCTTCTGCCGCCAAAACAAAGCTTTTATATTTTGCAAAGTCTTTTATTGGGTAGCCCGACACCGCGCATTCTGCAAACACGGCAATGTCTGCTCCCTTTTTTTTTAAATTGCGCGCTGCCTGCACAATTTTGGCAATATTTAAATCGAACGCGCCAACCTGCGCGTTTATCTGGCCTACTCCAATTTTCATAATCAACATATTTATAGCAAAAGGCGTGCCACTTTTATGTAAATATCTTAAGATTTTACCTTATTTATTTACAAACAAATAAGTTATAAAAATATTAAACATGCAAAAACCGAAACCAAACTACATATAAAAAAATAAAAAGCGGGCAAACTACAAAATTGTAGTTTGCCCGCTTTTATTGCAAGTTGCTTCGGTTATTTTTCTATGCAGCTTTTTATAATTTCAAAATATTTTTTTGTCTGCAAAAGTTTATCTACGTTAATTTCGCTAAACTTTCGCGCATTTTGCCCCATTCGCTTTAGGTTGTTACGCTCGGCATAGGCTTTTAAGAAAACTTCGGCAAGCTCTTTTGCGCTGCCGTGGGCAACAGTGTAGCCCAAATTGTTTTTCTTTATAATTTCCGCAATTTCGCTGTCTTGGTCTACAATAGAAAGCACGGGCGACCCCGCCGACATTATCACCCAAGTTTTAGACGGCAGCGACATTCTAGAAACGCCCGATTCTATCGAAACCATTTCAATATCGCCAATGCCGTAGATTTCAGACACGCGCGAAATTGGCTGCAATGGGAAAACCGAAACGTTTTTCATTTTGTTTTTTTCAACATATTCAAGCAACTGCTTTTTGTACGAACCGTCGCCAATAAGCACAAAATGTATGAGCGTGTTTTCTACCATCTTTATTGCCTGCAATATCATAGGCCAGCCTTGAAAATAGCCAATGTCGCCGGCATACGAAATTATAAAACCGGTTTTGTCTATATTAAGCTCGTCCATTAGTAGGTTTTGGCTGCGCGGCACGGGGCAGACCGTTTTGGTATCGGTCCAATTATATACCGAAAAAACCTTGTCTGGGCTGCCGCCGTTTTCTACTATGGTTTTTTTCATATCGGCCGAAATTGTTATTACGGCACTTGCCGCATTGTATACGCGCTTTTCCATATATCTAAAAAAGCGTATAGCCGGGTTTTTCTCGCCCAATTTTTTTATGCGAATTAAAGTATCGGGGAAAAGGTCTTGCGCGTTGTATATTACGGGCGCGATTTTGGAAAGCAAAATGCCAACCCACCCCAAAAATGGCGGCGAAGAATATATCAAATACGCATCGGTTTTTATCTTTTTTGCCTGCCTATATAAGATGTAGCTTAATTGTAAATATTTTAGCATGCGCACAAAAAGCCCGCCGCCTTCGCCGCTTTTCGAGCCGAAACGCTTTATAGTAAGGTTTTCGGAAATCTTTTCTATACTATGCGAGATGTAGTATTCGCGCTTTTCCGGCGATATTTTCCTTGATGGAAACCCTGTTACAACTGTAACTTTTGCGCCGTTTTCGGCAAGCTGTGTTATAAGCTCGTTCTGCAAGGGGTGGTTTTCCTTGCACAAATAACCTGTTATATAAACTATATTCATACCTACGCTGTTTAGCATAAAAAATTCGTAGAAATTCTTTCAAACAAGCCGTTGCGTGTCGAGTTTTTTCACATAGGGCAATATAGCGCAAAAAATGATTGAATTTACGATAAAAAATTTATAGCGTTTTTCGAAATTTAACAAAGATATATGAAAAAGTTATTATTAGTTTTATTTGCAATTGTTTCGCTAATTTGCGTTTCGTGCACAACGCCCACAACCAACAGGGGATACGAAATGGCAAAAGCGCAACAATACGACACCTGTTTTTATTATGTAGGCAGCAAAGCCAAATTGCGCAAGGCAACCATTAACGCCCTTGTAATGAAAAAGTGGCAGGTTAAGGATTTGGGCGACGCCGTTAGCGCAAGCCTAGACCACAGGGGAATGTCGGCAAGGCTTTACATAACGTTTGCCGAAAACCAGATAAACGTAAATTCAAAAGGCTCGAACATATCCGGCAAGGCAATTGTACCGATAAGATATATAAACAATGTTAAGGCAGCAATTGGCAAGCAGCTTTCTGCAAAGTAAATAATTTTAACGGCGCATAAAAAAACTTGTGCGCTTATTTTTTAAGTTTTAAGCCTTGACTAAAAACCGCCTTTATAAAGAATCCTTACTTTTAAAAATTGCGTAGTACGCAAATTTTGCTCGAGTGGTGAAATTGGCAGACACGTATGATTCAGGTTCATATGCACCTCGTGCGTGGGGGTTCAAGTCCCCCCTCGAGCACCATTTTTAAGCCCGCATTCCTACAAGGTTTGCGGGCTTTTTGTTGGCTTAAATACTGCGTTTGCGGGCGATTTTGCCCCTTTTTTGTGTTAAATAGCTGTTGAACATATGTTGAAAATATGGCGTATTTTTGCTTGAAAAGTCCCCACTATTTCCCCACTGTTATTTCTTATGAGAAACGTTCACCCACTCCCTAATGGCAAATGGCAATTCGAAACTGAAGAAAAAAACAAACGAATTAGAAAGAATTTTAATTCAAAAGCCGAGGCTATAGACTTTAGAACAAATTTTTTTGCAGCAAGAAAGTTGGACCTTGCTTATTTTGTCGCTCTTTCGGGCGAACAACTAAAAGACATAAAAGATGCCTTAGCAATCCTACCAACGGGGAAAACACTTGTACAATCGGTTCAAAAAGCTTGGCAATTCCATTCAGCCCAAAACCTTATGGAATTGATTTCGCAATTTTTAAAGATAAAAGAACGAAAGTATGAAGCTGGCAATCTTAGCAAACACGAATTTGTGCATATAAAAGGGCGTATAAACAATTTTAAAAGCAATTTTAAGGCCTTTTCAGATATTACACCCGAAGCCTTATTAGCATACCTAAAAAGCAAAGGGGCAAATAAAACAATTTCGCATTGGCGCGGGACAATATCGGAATTACTCGATTTTTGCGCAGTAAAAAGGGCTATACCGACAAACCCCATTCAATTTTTGCATTCAGATGAACTGCTTGTAAAAGACACGAAACCGCACGAAATAGGCTTTTTAACGGTCGAGCAGGCAAAAGCGTTTCTTGCCTTTTTGGAAGACAAATACCCCCGTTTTTGCAGGTTTTATGCCCTTGCAATGTTTGCAGGCATTCGCGTTGCCGAAATACCAAGGCTAAAAGACGAATATTTTATGTATGAAGATAAAAAAATTATCTTCCCCGCCCAAATCGGCAAAGTTAAAAAGTCTTGGACATTAGAAGATTTACCCGAAAATTTATGGGTATGGCTCGAAAAATACAAAAATACGCCTATTATTCAGCCGTCAGACTACGTTAGGAACGAAAGCTTTAAGGCGTTTAACCTGCCACACAACTTTGCAAGGCACTGTTTTGCAACATACCACCTAAGCCTTTATTTCGACGCCGCTAAAACCTCTAAAATAACCCGAAATTCGGAACAAATGCTTAAAGACCACTATTGGGGCGCATTAGTAGATAAAGCCATAGCTAAGACTTATTTCGAAATTTTGCCAAAATAGTACTTGATTTTTAAGAATTTTATGCGAGATTAGGCAGTGTAGAAGCTCCCATATATGCACGCGAGAAGTGTTAGGGCATATGTGCGTAGGCTTGGAAGTATCGCAGAATTACTCCTTGTTCACCTTCTACTTTTATTGTTTCCGTCTTCAGGATATCCAGTAATTAAGTTTCGACTATTACGCTTGTCTAATTTACTGAGAACAACTATGTAGCCATTATACCTAATTAAAAGCTTTCCTTTCTCCGTTATCTCTTCTTTTTCACCAAAAGCTATTGTTTCGCAGATTTTGTCTATATTTCTTTCTTCGGACTTGCTTTGCGTATGTGAAAGACCAAATTTCCTGTTTTTGTCGTACAAGAAATTCACAGATATGCCACTTTTTGTTTTCATAGCATTAAGAATATCTCTTCCCATTAAACAATCATCAGCGGCATTTCTACCCTTCCCCCAATTTTCCCAATGTATTCCTTTGTTATGCGGGCATTGTGCGCCATTGTCGCCATAAAAATGGCCGTGGCTGTCGCGTGGTTTATCGCATTCAAGCGTAGTAAGCCCTTTTCTTATACATTGAATTTCTAGGGCTATTGCAGCCCTTTCTATTCCGGGTAACCCCGAATTTCTTAAAAGCTCTGGGCGCACATAATAAAACCTTAACAATGCTTGGTCCATTACACACACTTAGAATAAGTTAACGTTTTTACATAAAGGTTATAACGCTTTACAAGCCCCGCGTCTTCAACCTGCATATAGCCATCTGTTGTTAATCCGTTTATATTCGCTATATCTTCTGCCGTAGCAGTGCCTGCAATAAGTTTTTTCCAGGTATCTACTGTGGGCACGGTTGTTTCTGTTATCGTATTGGTTTCTACGCCGCCACTTGTAGGTATAAATTTTTGCTCAAAAACGCCCGGTAATGCTGTTAAATAGCTTATAACCTGTTTTGTTGTAACTTTGCGGTTTTGCGGTTGCCTTATCGTGTAATTGCGAATAAGCATTTTATAAACCGCCTGATTGAACAAAAACACAAAGGTTGTAACATCGTAGCTTGCACTGCCGTTTATAGCGGTTGCATTTGTAGCTTTTATGTATATTTTACCGTCTTTTTTATCCGTTATTGGCGTATATGGCGTTTTTGTTTTTGGGTATGTATAAGTACCGCCTAATGTAGACGTATATAATATAACGTTGTCGCCAATATTGTATTTCTCGTAAACTGCGGTTGATATTCCGGACAAAATATATACATCTTCGGTAGAATCGTATTCTATTGCAGCTCTCACTGCGTCTAAATAGTCATATTCTTCCGAAATATTCGCATTACTATTTACCGCAAAAGCAACTATATATTTGCCGGCAGGGTCTCGAACGCCACAACGATTTATTACAAGGCTGTCATACAAAATAAAGTTTTCGTTGGGGGCGTAGCCGTAAATTTCGGTTACTTTGTAAATGTCTTCGTCGGAATTTGCTATTGCTATGTTTTGCCCTATAAGCCTGTAGTCTCTATCGGACACTTGCGAATAGTCAAAATCCCTAAAAATCTTAAGCCCATTTTCGGCGCATACATTCCAATCTATTTGTGGCGACTGTGCCCAATTCTTGTTTAGGCGGCTTTTGTAGGCGTCCCTATAAATAAAATAGTCTAACTCTATCCAAAAATGGTTATCATCGTTAAACTGCTTAAATTCTTCGTTTCTGCGCCAGGTATCTTGATAAACGCGGTTTTTAAAATCTTCTATCATAGCTATTCCTTATTATTTTGGGCTGTTGCCGAAGTGTTATTGTCGATATTCTTTAAAAGCTTTTCCATTTTATCCCAAATTTTTTTGGTATCCTTTAGTATGTCTGCTATTTCTTTTTCGTTTTTGTTTTCGGCCTTGCCGCCTGCCTCTTTAGACGGGTTATTAGGCAAGCCACCGCCCGAAGGGGCTTTAGGTTGTATTTGTTGCCTATAATCGGCAAACGATACATCTTTGCCTATTCCGCCGTTTTTACGTTGTTCTTTCCATTGGTCGTAGGCTTCTTGGTTTTTTGCCGAAACTGTTGCGGGCCTGCGCGGCGGTGTGG
>JAXFOH010000119.1:0-5402 GCA_034180465.1 Opitutales bacterium | reverse complement strand
GGAACTCGCATAGACAATCTTTCGCGCAGGGATTTTATGCCCCTCCGCAAAAAAATACAGATGGTGTTTCAAGACCCTTTCAATTCGCTGAATCCGAAAATGAGCGTTTTCAAAATAATTTCGGAGCCGCTTGAAATCCATTTTAAGAATATGACATATGCCCAGCGAAAAGCCGAAGTTGCTTCTTTGCTTGAAACCGTTGGGCTTAAGGCCGATTTTATGGAAAGGTTTCCGCACGAGTTTAGCGGTGGGCAACGCCAGCGCATAGGCATTGCAAGGGCGTTGGCCGTAAAGCCGCAGTTTTTGGTTTGCGACGAACCGGTAAGCGCGCTAGACGTTTCCGTTCAGGCCTCGATTATAAATTTGCTTGAAGACCTAAAGCAAAGCCTGGGGCTTTCCATGCTGTTTATTGCTCACGACTTGGCCGTTGTAGAGCACATAAGCGACAGAATTATGGTTATGACAAAGGGGCGCATTGTAGAGCAGGGCACTGCCGAAGATGTTGTTGCCAACCCGCAGCACCCCTACACAAAAAAGCTCATAGCGGCGGTTCCCGTATTCTAATGAGGAATTTTTTTGCAGTTGTTTTTGCAGTTGTTTTTGCGGTGCTTTTTTGCGGCTGCACAAAAAGGCCCTTTTTAAGCGACGCCGAAATTTGCGCGCGGCAAAAGATTTTGCTTGTAGGCAACAGTGCAGACCCGGCTTCTTTAGACCCCAGCATTGCAACGGGGCTTAGCGAATCGAAAATAATTGCCGCTTTGTTTGAAGGGCTTGTAAGCCCCGACGAGCGCACTTTGCAAATAAAGCCCGCCCAGGCCGAAAGCTGGACAATTTCTCCCGACGGGAAAACATATGTTTTTAAGATAAGAAAAGCCGCCTGTTGGTCGAACGGCGACAAGGTAAAAGCCGGCGATTTTGTGTATGCTTGGCGGCGCATTCTAAACCCAAAGTTGGGCGCAGAATATGCTGGAATGCTGTATGTAATTAAAAACGCAAGGGATATAAACAAGGGCAAAAAAGCCCCTTCTACGCTCGGCGCAAAGGCTTTGGACGACAACACTCTGCTTGTAGAGCTTGAACGCCCGAGAAACGACTTTTTAAATTTCTTGTACCACACTTCGTATATGCCGCTAAACCAAAAAAATCTGGAGGCCTTTAATGCTTACGCAAGCCGAAGGTCTAAATGGACGCGCCCCGAAAATATGGTTGTAAACGGCGCGTTTAAGCTTGCCCGCTACGAAATAAATTCGCAGGTTAAAGTCGAAAAAAATCCGACTTATTGGGACGCAAAAAACATAAAGATAAACGGCATACGCTTTTTGCCCATAACCAATATAAACACCGAAGACAGGGCGTTTTTTGCGGGGCAGCTTCATCTGACCGACAGCGTTTCCGCAATAAGGCTTGAAAAGGAAAATAAAAAAGCCTCGGGCTATATGCAAAAGGGTGACTGGTATGCAACATACTATTATGTGTTTAACACAAAAAGGCCGCCATTTAACAACCCGCTTGTGCGCAGGGCGTTTAGCTTGGCGGTAAATAGAACTCCCATAATAGATTCGTGCATGAAGGGCGGGCAAAGCCCCGCATATTCTCTTGTTCCCGATTTAAACGTAAACGATAAAGCCCGCGCCGAAAACATAAAATTGGCAAAAGAACTTTTGGCAAAGGCGGGCTACCCCAACGGGAATGGCTTCCCGAAAATCAGGCTTGTATACAACACTTCGCAGCAGCACAAGCCCATTGCGGAATCTTTGCAGGAATGCCTGCGCAAAAACTTGGGCGTTTACATAGAGCTATACAACCTTTCGTGGCCGGCGTATCTCGACGCGCGCAGTAGGGGCGATTTTGATATGACAAGGGCAAGCTGGACGGCAGACTATCTTTCGCCAGAAAGCTTTTTGTCGAACTTTTTAAGCGACAGCCCCCTTAACAATTCGGGGTGGAAAAATTCGGAATTCGACAGGGCGGTTTTTGAGCAACGCTACAGGGACGCGCAAAAAATTATGGACGACGATTCAGTTGTTTTACCGCTTTTCTACTACAAAAGAATATTTTTAAAAAGCCCCCTTTTAAAGGGTTGGAGCACAAACAAGCTGGACTACCACAACTATAAATCGGCGCACTTTTAAATGTTAAAATTTTTGCTAAAGAGAATTTTTGGGGCTATTCCCGTTTTGTTTATAATAGCAACCATTACGTTTTTTATGGTAAGGCTTGTTCCGGGCGGGCCCTTCGACAGGGAAAGACCTTTAAGCCAAGACGCCCTAAATGCCCTAAATGCCTACTATGGGTTCGACAAGCCTGTGTATGTGCAATATTTCCAATTCCTTAAAAATTTGGCGCATGGCGAATTGGGGCCTTCGTACAAATACGAGGGTTGGAGCGTAAACGAGCTTATTGCCGAAAAAGCTTCGGTAAGTTTGCAACTTGGTTTATACGCGCTGCTTATAGCTTTGGCTTTTGGCGTTGCAATAGGCGTGGTGTGCGCCGCCTTTAAAAACACAAGAACCGACAAAATTTTGTCGGCCATAAGTTTGTTGGGCATTTGTTTGCCGTCTTTTGTGGTTGCCCCTGTTTTAATTTTAATGTTTGCGCTGAAAATAAAGATATTTCCCGCAATAGGCTTTAGCGGGTTTTCGGGGGCAGTTTTGCCGTCGGTATCGCTTGCGTTGTTCTATTGCGCTTGGATTGCCCGCCTTTGCCGCAGCCAGTGCGCCGAAATTTCCGAAAAAGCCTACATAAAAACCGCGCGCGCAAAAGGCGTAGGCCCATTTAGAATCTATTTTGTGCATGTGCTTAAAAACGCCGCAATACCGCTGGTATCGTACATAGGCCCCGCTGCCGCGGGCTTGCTTACGGGCTCGTTTGTTATAGAAAGCATATTCCAGATTTCGGGGTTGGGAAGGTTTTTTATATCCAGCGCGCTAGACAGCGACTATACAATGATTATGGGCTGTGTTTTGGTGTATGCGTTTTTTATTGTGGTTTTCAACATATTGTCGGACATTGTCCTGGCGTTGCTGAATCCAAAAATAGCGTCTAACCTGGGGCTGGGAAGATGAGAAAACTTTGCTTTGTATTTTTAGCTGTATGCTTTGTTTTGTGTATGGGAGCCGACTTTTTCGCCCCCTATAGCTACTCTGAACAGAATTTACAGCTTGGGGCCTGCTCGCCTACTTTTGCCCACATATTCGGCACCGACAATCTCGGGCGCGACTTGTTTTCTAGAATGCTGTACGGCGGGCGCGTTTCCTTTGCGATAGGCATTTTCGCCACTTTGTTTGCATCTATTATAGGCGTAAGCTACGGCGTTGTAAGCGCATATTTCGGCAAAAAGTGCGACTATATTATGATGCGCATTGTCGATATTGCATATTCGTTGCCATTTGCTGTTATTGTTATTTTGCTTACGCTGGCTTTCGGCAGAAGCGTTTGGCTTTTGTTTGCAGCCTTGGGCATTGCCGAATGGATGACAATGGCGAGAATTGTAAGGGGGCAGGTTTTAGAGCTTAAAAGCAGGCAGTTTGTAGAAGCCTCGGCGGTTTTGGGGCAAAGCACATTTAAGATAATTGTAAAACACATTTTGCCCAACGCCTTGCCCGCCGTTTTGGTGTGCGCAACGCTAACCGTGCCAAGCGTAATGTTGCTAGAGTCTTTTTTAAGCTTTCTGGGGTTGGGCGTGCAGGCTCCGCTGCCGTCGTGGGGCACCCTGCTTAGCGAGGGGGCAGACTTGATGGAAACGGCTCCCCACCTTTTGATTTTTCCAAGCATTGCGTTTTCGCTTACGCTGTTTTCCATAAACAGACTGGGCGAATTCTTAAAGGAAAAGATTTCCCGTTAGGCGAATTTTTCTTGATATGCCGCTTTCCGTTTTTTATAAACGCGAACTTAATTACAGACGCTATATATATGATGACTATGTTAAAAAAAATCACTGCATTTGTAGTGCCGCTAACCCTTGCGGCCGCATTGTTTGCCGATGAGTTCGTTAAGGTAAGCTACAAGTTTGAATCGGGCAAGCCCGTTGAACAGCGCATTAAGCTGACCGAAGACCAAAACGGTGTCTTTACGCTTAAAATAGCAAAAAGCGACGTTCCGCAAAACGCAAAATACGTTATTGTTGCCCCCGAATTTGCCAAGGCAAAAGTCGGCGACAAAGGCTTTTTTGTAAGTCCAGATTCAATGCTTGTAAACTTTACCGAAAAGCCCGATGGCGAAAGGCAGTGTTGGCAGCAGCCGCTTGCGCTTTCGGCCGTGAATGTAAACGGCAAATCTTTTGCAATGGTTACCGAAACATTGCGCTTTTTATGCAAATCTAAAATCGCGTTAAAAAACGGCGTGTATAACTACGAATATGTTTATTTTACCCAAAGCGAAAAACCGTTTGAAGATTTAGTAGTAAAGTTTTACCCCCTAAAGGGCAAAGACGCAACCTATGCCGGGGCGGCGCGTCTTTACAGAAAACTCAAGCTTGATTCTGGCGAAGTTGTTCCCCTTAAAGTTAGGGCAAAAGACAACCCCGAATTGGCTTATGCCGTGCAAGCTTGCGAAATAAGAATGAGGCTTGGTTGGAAGCCGTATCCCACCCCCGTTGTGGAACAGACTTTGGAAAACGAGCCCGAAATGAAGGTGAAGATTCCGTTTGCAAAGGTTTGCGAAATAGAAAAAGACTTGTTGAACGCTGGCGTAGATAAAGCCGAAATTTGCCTTGTGGGCTGGAATAAAAGCGGGCACGACGGTCGCTGGCCCGATTCTTTCCCTGTAGAGCCGAAGTTGGGCGGCGAAAAGGGCTTGCGCAACCTTATTAAGGAATCGCAAAAAATGGGCTTTCAGATAGTCTGCCACTCGAACGCCGTTGGAGCTTGCAATGTATCGCCCAATTTCGACAAAAACGATATTTCGGTAGACGAAAACGGCAATTTAAGAAAAGGCGGCGTATGGTCTAACGGGCAAAACTACAGATATTGCCCAAAACGCTACTATCAAAGATTTTCGAAGGAAAATATACAAAAAATTACCGAATTGGGCTTTAGGGGTTTGCACTACATAGACGTAATTTCCACCGTAGGCCCCGTTGCATGCCATAGCAAAGAGCACCCGATAACTTCGAAAATGTCGGCGGAATATTGGAATAGGGAACTTGCCGACGCAGCCCTGCTTATGGGGGGGGCTGCAAGCGAAGGCGGTTACGATTTTGTTGCTGCAAACCTGGATTTTGGCTTGTATATTACATACAACCTAAATCCGAAAAACTATCCGAAGCTAACCGACAGATACGTTCCGATGTGGCACATAGTTTACAACGGCATAATTATGAGCAACGCCGCAACCGACACTGTAAATTTTCCCATAAAGGAAAGATGGGCGCAGCTTAAAGTCGCAGAGTTTGCCACAAAGCC
>JAXFOH010000099.1:0-17316 GCA_034180465.1 Opitutales bacterium | reverse complement strand
GACTTAAGGTTAATTTCGGCCTTCTTAAAGAAAGGAGTGCCTATTACATACATTGGCATACCCGGGGTTACGGGGTAAAAGCCCAAAGCCGAGAATACATAGAACGAGCTCATCGAGCCGCCGTCTTCGTCGCCCGGCATGCCGAAATAGTCGGTTCTAAACCACATATCGGTTAGGCGGCGAATCAAACGCTGGGTTTTCCAGGGCTTGCCTATGTAATTGTACAAATAGGGAATATGCAAGCTAGGTTCGTTGCCCATTACAAACTGGCCAACCATACCCGTCGAGTCGGGCATCTTGTCGGGCCATACCCTGCGCGAGCAACCCAATGTTTCTATAAACATTCTGTCGAGCTTGTCCTCAAAGGCCTTTGCCGAGCCGAACAGGCCGTATACAAGGTCGTTGGTGTTGTGGGTTACGTCCCAAATATATGTCCAAGCGTTGTTTTCAGCAAAATATGCGCGTGCGCCAACGCCGCCCGAAAGCTTCGGGTTAAAGGGTTCTATCCATTCGCCCTTTTCGTTTTTGGGAGCGAAAAAGCCCGTCTTTTTATTCCACAAATTGCGGTAGTTTACCGCCCTTTTAAGGAACATATCGCGGTCTTCTTTAAGGCCAAGTTCGTTTGCCATTTGCGCCATGCACCAATCGTCGTAGCTCTGCGCCAAAGTAACAGTTACCGCCTGACGCTGTTCAAAACCGTTTACAATCGGGTATATTTCCTTTTCGCCTTCGGCCAAGCCGGGGAAGTATCCGTGCTTGTTGTAGAATGCGTCAAGCTCCATAGCGGGCGCATATACCCAGGGAATCATTGTAGTTTCGAATATCGTCTTTTTGCAAAGGTCGTATGCCTTTTTAAGGTCTATGCCCCTAATGCCCTTGCAGTAGGCGTCCCACACAATAGAGGCGTAGTGGTTGCCGTTCATGCCGTGCATATCGCCGTAGATTTGCGGGAATGTGGGCATTCTGCCCGATTGTTCCGCCATCTTTATATACGAAAGCACCTTTTCGCGCTGCAATGCGGGGTTTAAGATTGTAAACAAGGGGTGCAAATTGCGGTAGGTGTCCCACGACCAGTCGTCGCAATAGAAATCCGAAGTTGTGTCGATATGTATTTTATTGTCGTAGGCGCTGTAGTATTGACCGTCTTCGCTGTAGTTTGCCATTCTTTCGTGGCATCTATAAAGCGAAGTATAAAACATATTCTGCTCTTCGGTAGTTCCGCCTTCTATCTGGATTTGGCCTAGGCAGTCTTCCCAAGTCTGTTTTGCCAGGGCAACTTGTTCGGCAAAATTTCTGCCGCGCATTTCCTTTTCAAAATTCTTTTTTGCCTGCCCTTCGCTTATAAGCGAAATTGCGTATTTAACTTCGGCATTCTTTACGCCCTTGTTGAATTTTACATTTACGCTTTGGCCGTTTCCGTTCTTTATAACGGCTGCCGATTTTACGTCTTTGCCCAATTCCGCATAAACAAACACTTTTACGGCGCGAATATTATTTTTGGGGTTGTCTCTATAAAAGAAGTCGTAGCCGCTAATTGTGCCGTCTTTTTGCGAAGCCGTCAATTTGCCCCTTTGCGAAGTAATGTAAACGCCGTTTTCTTCGCCGTCGAATTTCAATTCAAAAATACCGCACTTTTTTGCGGGCGAAAACGAAAGCTCAACGCCGTTTTCCTGCAAATATACGTTGTATTTATATGGCTTGGAAGTTTCGTTGTCGAACCAATACTCGGCATTGGGGTTTTTCATATCTCCCGAATAGGGGGCAATCCTGAAAGTACCGTCACGCCTGTGCCCCAAATATGCCAGAGGGAACCCCGAAATTCTTTCGGAGGTAAAACCGTCTCTGCGAATCGGGTAAAAGCGCACTTCGCCCTGCGGCAAATGCACCGTTTGGTAGGTGGGAACAAGCAAATGGCTTATACCGCCCGAATAAGAGCAAACCTTGTCGGCCAAACTTTCCCCGTTGGCGGCATAAGCCCCAAACGACATAACCGCCGCCGACACCATCAATCCAATATATTTTATATTCATACCGCCCCAAAGCTATACATACAAAATAAATATTTAAAGAAAAATTTTTAAAATTTTAATCGTTATTTTTTTCTTGAACCACCACGCACTTAAAAAGATAATGTCTACATTATCTGAAACCAAACATTTAAACAAAACACCAAATAAATTATTGGGAGGAATTATGGACTACAAAAAAGCGTTTGCTTTGTTTGCGTTTGTCGGGTTGTCGCTTTCGGCAAGTGCCGATTTTGCTGACTTCGGCGTAGACAGAAAATGGCGTTCGTGCATAGGCGGCGACGAAATAGAGCTTATCGAGGACTATTCAAAAAACATAGGCAGTGCATACAAGGTTGTTGCAAATGCCGCACCTAAAATGTGGTATTTGGAAATAGGCCCGAAAAAAACGCCCGTTGTAGCCAATAATAAAAGCGAGCTAGACTCGCTTAAATTTAGCTTTTACATACTCTCTTCGCAGTCCGACTGTTTTTCTTCGGCGGCAATGCGCTTTACCGATGCAAAGGGCGAAATGTTCCAGATAAGGGCTTCGGCGTTCCCGAAAGACGGGCAATGGACCTTGGTTGAATTTACATTCCCCAAAAAGGGAAATATAGAATCGTGGGGCAAAGACAAAGACGGCAAAATAGACTATCCGCTTTGCTTCCATTCGCTTGTTGTAGACTATTCCCGACACAACCTTAACAAGCCCGAATTTTACATTGCAAAACTCAATATGCAAAAACAAAACGCAAAGAAATAACCCGCACTTTCGGAATACTATGAAATCTAAAATTTTTATACAGACATTTGCGGCCATAGCCTCGCTTTTAATTTTTGCGGGCTGCCAGCAAAATAGCAAGGAAGCAACAACCCAAGCCCCGCAACAAAAACCGGCCAAAGCCCAAATTGTTGAAACGCAAAAAAAGGCCGAAAACGAAAACGAGCTTGGCAACCTAAAATTCCCCGAAAAATTCTACATGGGGGCAAACACCCACTTTGCCCAAAGAAAGGGCTATTTAAGCAAATCCCTTTCGCTTTTGAAACAGGGCGGCTTTAACTCTTTAAGAGACGAGCTTTCGTGGGGCGGCACAGAGCAGGAAAAAGGCGTATATAAAATGCCCGCACACACCCAAAACTATGTTAACGCCGCCTACGAAATGGGCATTGCCTCGCTTTGCGTTTTGGACTACGGCAACCGCCACTACCTAAACGGAGGCTACCCGCAAGACGACGAAAGCCGCAAGGGCTTTGCCAACTTTTCGGAGTTTATGGTAAAATCTTTCGGCGAAAAGATTCCTTTTTATCAGGTTTGGAACGAGTGGGACGGCGGCTGCGGAATGGGTAAATTCCGCGGAACGCAAACTTCCGAAGGGTATGCCGCGTTGCTTAAGGAAACCTATAAAAAAATCAAGGAAGCAAACCCCAACGCCATTGTCGTTGCAAACAGTATCTGCCGCGGCGACAACTATTTCGACGAATATCTGGCAAAGGGCACAATTAAAGACTGCGACGTTTTGTCGATTCACACCTACAACTATTCAAACCGCAACGGCGCCGCCGAAAGCTGGTATTTCCGTATGATAGGCGTAAACGAAATCATTAAAAAGCACAATGCGGGCAAGTCGAAATATACCTTTGTAACCGAAATGGGTTTTCCAAACCAAATAAACTATAACGGTTTTTCCGACTACTACAGAACCGCAAAGGAAAGCTGCAAAGTGTACTTGCTTGCAAGGTGTTTTCCGTGGCTAAAAGGTTTGTGGTGGTACGACTTCCAGGACGACGGCACCGACTATAAATATAACGAAGACAACTTCGGGCTTATTAGAATGGACTTTACCCCCAAGCAGGCATACTTTGCGCTAAAAAGCATTGCCGACATAGTAACAAAGGGCGACTTTGTGGAAAAGGTAGAGTTTAAAAAATTCCCGAGCATTTGGATGCTTAAATTCAAGCTTAACGGCGAAGATGTTTTTGCCGTTTGGAATTCCGACGAAAACAGCGAGGCTGTAATTAAATTTAAAAATGCGGCAAAAGACAAAAAGGCAATTAAAAGCTTTGTCGCAGGCAGCCCGGAACGCACGCAAACTTGGGGTGCACGCGACTGGCTAAAAGAACGCGCAGCCAAGGCGGAACCCGACACGCTTGAATTTACCGCAAGGGATATGCCGCTTATCTTAAAGGGCGACTTTTCTAAAGCCGAAATTGTTAACGTAAAGCTTAACCCCTTTAACGTGGCTTTAAGCGAGCTTTCTATGCCGCGCCACAAATACGTTGTGCGCAAAAACGCGGCGCAATCGATTGTAGAAGACATTTCCTTTAACCGCTACGACAATAGAAAGACAAAGGAAAATCAAGACGAAATGTTTAAGAACCTTTCGGGTACATTTTCGGCAAGCCACAATACAAAAGAGCTTACCCTTAACATAGACATTACCGACAATGTTTTTGTTAAGGCAAAAAGCAAAGACGACTACAAGTGTTCCGACTATCTGCAGTTTGAATTTAAAAACAAAAACCCCGAAACGTTCCTGGAAAGCAACACAAAAATAACCGTTATCCACTTGGGCAACAAAACCGCTGTTTTGGGCTTAAATTCCAAATACGTTTCGGCAAAGACCGAAGTTTTAGACGGCAAAAGAAAATATACAATAAGCTTTAAGCCCGAATTTTTCAACATAAAGGGCTTTGAATGCGGCACTAATATTACGGGCTCTTTCTTTGCGCACGACAGCGACGACGCCGCCATAACAAACCCCGAAAACGCCTTTATAAGGTGGGGGCGCGGCGTGGGGCCTTTCGACGCTACAAACTCTAGCGGTTTTTATATGATGATTATCGAATAATTTAGCCTGAAGGATTTTATATATTATGAAAAAATTTATATTTACTTTGTGCGCGCTGTCGGCTGCAACCGTTTTTGCCCAGCAAGACATTCAACCGAAATTCTATGTAGGCACAAACACCCACTACGGGCAAAACAAGGGCTTTATAGAAAAGGGCATAGAATCTATGCAATTTGGCGGCATAAATTCCATACGCGACGAATTCTATTGGGGCGTTGCCGAAAGAAAAAAAGGCGAGCTTGTTTTGGACGAACGCTATGGCTATATAGGTACGCTTAAAGACGCAGGCTTTAACCCGCTTATAATTTTAGACTACGGCAACCATAACTACGCAAATGGCGGCGGCTTCCCGCAAGACGACGAAAGCGTTAAAGCCTTTGCGAGATTTTGCGGCTTTGCGGCAAAAAATCTAAAGGGCAAGGCTTCGTTCTTCCAAATCTGGAACGAGTGGGACGGCGGCTGCGGTATGCCCGCAAAGTTTAATGGTCAGCAAACATATGCAGGCTATGCAAAACTTTTAAAGGCGTCGTACAAGGCAATAAAAGAGCAGGACAAAAACGCCAAGGTTGTTATAAACAGCATTTGCCGAGGCAATAAGGATTTTGAAGAAATGCTTAAGGCCGGAACAATAAACTACTGCGACATTCTTAGCCTGCATACATACAACCACAGCGAAGGCAAACTTCACCGCACACCCGAAGCCTGGTATGGCAGACTTGCCCACAGAGTAGCTCCCATAATAAGGAAATATAACAATGGCAAAGACAAAGACTTGTTTGTAACCGAAATGGGCTTTACAACCCCCACAATTTGGCTTGGCTATTCCTACAACCAAAGCGCAGATTACGCCGCAAGGCTTTACCTGCTGGCGCGCACAATTCCGTGGCTTAAAGGCATTTGGTGGTACGACTTCCAAGACGACGGCATAGACGAAAGCAACGCCGAAAACAATTTCGGAACGGTAAGGGCAAACTTTACGCCCAAACCTTCGTACTACGCTATTAGCGGCGTTGCCGACATTGCAAAATACGCCGACTTTGTATGCAAAATAGACACGGGCAACCCCAATGTTTACATACTTAAATACAAGCTCGGCAACGAAGACATTCTTGCAATGTGGAACTGCAACGAAGACAAAATAGAAAGCGTTCGCTTTGCCACAACCGAGCAAAACCCAAAAGACCTAACGTTATATTTGGCGGGCTCGCAAAAAATAAATATGCCCTTCGGCATAAGGCAGGGCTCTAAACTTGTCCCAAACAAAATAGACTTTTCGCTAGGGCAAAGGCCTTTAATTGTAAGGGGCGACCTTTCTAAACTAACCTACGAAAAAACAACAACATATCCTTTTGTAGAAAGCGAAAGGCAAAGACCAGTAGCCTTGCACATGCCCGCCATAGCTGCCTTTGCGAAGGAGGATCCGAGTGCTTCTCCCGAATACAAGCTTATTGCCAAGAAAGGCGAAAAAGCACCCGACAAGGCGGATTTGTCGGCATCGTTTAAGGCGTGCTACAACAAGGACATACTTGCCTTGCAAATTACGGTAAAAGACCAAAAAGTTGAAATAAACAAAGACATAAACAATGGCGACAACGCAATGCTGTTTTTCTTTGTAGACAAAGAAAGCAAAATTTTCGCTAAATCCACCTCGGTTAAAATTGCGCCCAACGGCAAATACCGCTTTAGAGACAGGCAGTTTAACCAAGACGTTTCGGGCTTTTCGGTAAGCTGCAAAAAAATAGACGGCGGCTGCGTATACACCGTACAGCTTAAGCCCGAAACCCTGGGGCTGCTTGCCTTCGAAAAGGGCTTGGGCATTGGCTTTGCAATGAATGTAAACGACTTCGACAACGGCAACAAAAAGTCGTCGGTGCACTTCGGGCAAAACTATTCTGAAAGCTACCATGCAAAAACAAAATTCAACCTCCTATACTTAGACTAGTTTTTAAGGAAACACTGAACACAAAAAAACCTTTCGGAACTCTCCGAAAGGTTTTTTGTTTTTTATTCAAAAATCCGAAAAAAGAAAGCCTGCGGCGAAAAACACCGCAGGCCATTTTTATTTAACCGAAAGCCGCGCTTTTGGCAGCTTGCTTTCTTCACACCAAAAAAATTAACCGTAGCTTTGAAGAACTTTGTTGCTTAAAGCCAAGTCTTTTGCCAGCGAAACTTTTGGCTTTATGCCAACTTTTTTCATTTTGTCGTGATAAAGTTTTACCGCATCTTTGGGACTAAGCTCGCCGTCAGCAACGCCCCTTAAGCATTCAATAAAATGCAACGGCGACTGCGAATTGTTTATCTTGCGCCCGAACAACGCCACTTTTGCTCCGTATTTTTGCGCATCGTGCAGCAACGTAAAGGCGTCCATAGTAGTGCCCGAGCTTCCGCCCAAAATGCCCACAATTAGGCGGCTGTCGTAGCTGGCAAGCTCTTCCATAGCCCTGGGGCCGTTATAGGCAATTTTTAGGAACAGCGGGCGTTGCGCTTTCACAGCTCCCGCCAAACACCTTGCAATGCAGTCGTTAACATAAAAAGGCATATCCTTTTCCTTAATACCATTTAAGGCGTTGGGGTTAAACACCTCCAAAAAGTATCTAAACTTTTTTGCTTCGGCCTCCTCCCTAAAGGCTTTAAGTTTTGTAAGGGCCTCGTAGTCTTGCTCAAGCCGGTTGTTGAATGTAACCGAATACAACGCCAAGTCGGCACCGGCTTTTTTTATGGAATCTATGCTTGCGCTGGAAAAGGCTCTTGAAGGCTCTTTTGTATAGCACGAATTCCGGCAAACCCAAATGTCTGTTGTGTCGTTGCCGCGGGCGGCGGGTGTAATTTTGCTGTTTTTAAACAAGCCCTCCTCCTTTGCCAAAACCTCCAAATTAGAAGCCGACATCAGCATAATGTCTACAATGCCCTGCTTTATAACTTTGCGGATCTGTTCGCGGTAGGCGTCCATATTGCGGGAAGCACCCGTTGTGCCGTCAAACCCGCCCGAATATATGCCGTTTGCCATATCGGCGTCTTTTGCATCGGCAATGATGAAATTTTTGGGGTTTGAGTCTCCCTTTAATATTTTTGATATTTTTAAGTCTAACGATTTCATTTTCTAGAATTTTTCATACCCGTAAATTTCGGGAAGTTTAAGGCATTCGCGCCAGTCTACCATACCGTCGGAAGCCGCCGCGTTTGTAAGGCACTGCGTTGCGGCGCACACGCCCATTTTAAGACTATCGGAAATATTCCATCCTTCGTGAACGCCAAACAAAATGCCAGCATACATTGCGTCTCCCGCACCCACCGCGCCCTTTATAAGCTTGCGGGGGAAATCTATGCTTGTGCACTTTGCAATAGTACCGTCTTGACCGAAGGCGTAAACGCATTCGGGGAAATGCACTACCATATATTTGTTTATGCCGCGGCCTAAAACAATGCTGGCACACTTTTTAAGGGCGCTTTCGTCTTTTATATTCGAAATATCTTCGGCGGATTTACCCACAAGCATTCTAAGCTCTATTTCGTTAAGCGAAAGATAGTCTAAATAGGGCAACGAAGACTTTGTAGCCTTTTCGAAATCTATCTTTTTGCTTACAAGGTCTGCCGCAGTTATAAAGCCCAATTCTTTTGCTTTTTTAAAGACTTTCGAGTGCCCCGTTTCCCCGTTTTCGTCTATGGCGTCCATATTCTTGTGCAGGCCGAAATAGCCCTCCAAAAATATTTTTGCGCTCGAATTTTCAAGCTTCATATGCTCTGGCTTTAGCAAATCGTTGCTGGCCGGGTTATGGAAAAATGTTCTGCGCCCCGTGCTTTGCACCGTCATTACATCGGTAAAAGACGTTGCAGCCTCGTTGGAAAACACAAAAAGCGAAGTGTCTATATTGTGGGCTTTGCAGTCGTTTTCTATAAACTTGCCGTCCGTGTCGTTGCCAAGCAAACCACACCCCTGCAGCGGGGCGGGAAAATTCATCTTCGACAAGTCTTTAAGCACGTTATACGGCAAGCCCCCGTTGGCGGGCTTGCTCGACAAAACTGTGCACAAAGTGTCTTGCGCCGGCCATTCGTCTACCATTTTTATATGGTCTACAACCCACGTGCCGGCCCCCAAAATGCCGTTGCGCTGCATAACCTAAAGGAGCTTGAATTTTACGGGTTCGTCTTCCTCAACTTCGGGGAAACGTCCAATTTCGGGGTCTGTAAAGAAATTGTCGTTTACGTCGTCGTTGGCGGTGGAAACTTCGCCTATAATCGTTTCGGGCTCTACGGGGGTAAATTCGTGGTAGATACCCTTTGTCAATGTAATGCGGCTGCCAGCGGGAATTATTACATCGGCACCGCTTACCAATTCGGTTGGCTTGCCGTTTATGTTAAGAACAACGGTTTTGCCGTTTGTCTTTTCGGGGCAGTCCCATACCCTTACAAGGAATTTGCCGTGGCGGCAGATAATGTCTTCCTTCTTGAATTTATGGCAGTGGCAGGGGGTATATTGCCCGCAGCGAGCATACATAAGCTTTTCGCAATATTCCTTTTCTTCCGCCAAATTAACAAGTACCAAAGCGTAGTTGTCCAAATCGTTTTTGCCAAAATCCGAAAAGTCCCACTTGGGAACGGGCGGGAGAGTCCACCCGTGTTTTTCGAATACGTCCTTTGCCTCCTGACACATTTGGTTAATCAGAGATCTTTTCATTTAGTCTGCCTTTCTTTTTGATTTTTAAATTGCCGATAAAAACTACTCCATTACAACCGCAATTTTTATGCCCTTCATCGAAACGTTAGTTTCCAGTGCCTCGTTGATTTTTTCGAGGGGGAATTTGTGGCTTATAAGTTTGCCCATGGGCAAGCCAATGCCAACCGCACGCTTTAGGAAATTGAATGTTATCGGGTAATCCTGCGGAGTGTATACCCAAGAGCCGACTAGCGAAATTTCCTTGTTGCAGATGTCGTAGTGGTGGTTTATTGCGCATTCGCCGCCGTCCATAAAAAAGCCAACTTCGCACATACCGCCGCCGCGCTTTACATATTTCCATGCGTTTGCAGCCGCCTTTGCCGAACCCGTGCATTGGAACACGAAATCAGCACCAAGGCCGTTGTGCACTTTCTTTACGTCCGCCAAAAGCTCGTCGAACTTCGGGTATTTCATAAAGTTGAAGGTGTGCGTAGCTCCAAATTCCTTTGCCAATTCAAGTCTGGAATCGTTGCCGTCCACAACCGTGATGTTTTCGATACCCATTGTGCGCAATACGCTTATAACCAAAAGACCTATTGGTCCGCAGCCCTGAACTAGAACCTTTGTTGCAAAGTTAAGCAACCCCGTTGTTTTTGCGCGTTCTACGCAGTGAACGGCAACGGTGGCAGGCTCTACCAAAATTCGCATATCAAGCGACAGGTCGCTTACGTTGAAGAAAGTCGAGTTTTTGCGGATAACCAAATATTGGCCGAAATAGCCGTTTAGATGAACATCATCGTCGGGCATAAGACCGTAAATGCCGCAATGTTCGCAAAGATTTGTTCTTGCGGGCGTATTTTTGCAGGCATCGCACTCGCCGCAGGGGATAATGCAGGTAACGATTTTATCGCCCAATTTTACGGGCAGGCCTGCGGTGTCGAACTTAACGTTTTTGCCTATTTTAACGATTTCGCCCGTGCCTTCGTGGCCGAGAACAACGGGGCACAAACCGAAGGGGTCGCGCAAATATTCGTGGCCGTCGGTGCCGCAAACGCCGCAGGCTTCAACCTTAACAAGCATTTCGTCGTCGCCGACAGTTTCGGGAATGTCGAATTCCCTGAATTCGAATGTTTTTGGTGCAGTTAAAAATGCCAATTTTGCTTTCTTGCTCATATATAATTCCTCTCTGTTGAAGTTGCCCCAAAGCTAGTATTTAAGCCAATCTTTGGCAAGAAAAAAGTTTAAAAATGTTGGACTTTTGGGAATATGTTGAATTTCCCAAAACTTTTTTTGTGTTTTTCTTTATAGAGCTAATTTTTGTGTTTTTTTGCTTAGGAATTTGTTTGCATAAAAGCTTCGGAAAAGAAGGCAGATTTTGCCGATTCTTTCCCTTCGTAAAAAATCCATATTTGGCAAACGAAAAAAACGCCGCTTTGCAAAGTGAAAAACGGCGTTTTTGTTTTGTTTAAATTTAGCGCAAGTTAAAGGCTGCCGCCGCTTGCAACGATAAGCTGAATTAAAGCCTTAAACCGGCTGCCCTTTAGGCTTATAACCTCTCTTTCGTTTACAAGCGACAATCTTTGCGCATCGCTTACTTCAAAGTAGTCTACATAGCCTAAGTCGTACTGTTTTTTGGTAAGGCTTTCAACTTCCTTTGCGGCCTTCATGCAGCGTTCGCGGTCGTTATATTCGTTCTCCAAATGTTTTATGGATGTCAAGGAATCTTCCACCTCTTTCATAGCCCTTAGCACCGTTGCCCTGTAAGACTCTAAAATTTGCTTGTGTTCATACAAGGCGGTTTTTCTTTGCGCATATAGCTTGCCCGCTTGAAAAAGCGGCATATAAATTCTGGGGCCAACCCCCCAAGCCAAGCTGCTGGCGTCGAAAAGTTTGTCTATGTCGGCCGTGGCATAGTCTGCCGACGCGCTTATTGTAACCGTCGGGAAAAACGCGGCATTGGCTGCCCCTATTCTTTCGTTGGCGGCATATACAAGCCTTTCGGCCGACGCAATGTCGTAGCGGCGCTGCAAAACTTGGCTGGGCACGTATTTTGGAGCTTTGGGCAGAGAATCCGACAACACCGCATCGCTGATATTTATTTGCGAACGGGTTTTGCCCAAAAGCAATGCAATGTAGTCTTTTGTTAAGTCTGCCGACTTTAATATTGCGCTATACTGCGCTTTTGCCTCGTATAGCTGTTGTTCTGCACGGCGCAAGTCAACTAAAA
This sequence comes from Opitutales bacterium, assembly GCA_034180465.1. Lineage (GTDB taxonomy): Bacteria > Verrucomicrobiota > Verrucomicrobiia > Opitutales > Intestinicryptomonadaceae > CAKUIA01. The sequence continues at coordinate 5,580 of JAXFOH010000099.1, read as the reverse complement.
TGGAAGTGCCCGACTTAAACCTTTCGTTTACAAGCTTAACTTGCTCCTGGCGCACATCTATGGTTTCCTTAAGCAAAATCTTTTCGGAATTATATTGCTTTAGCGAAAAATAGGCTATTGCCAACTCCGACTGCAGCTTAAGCATTGTGTCTTTGTAGGCCGCCAACAGCGACTGCGCCTTTGCCATATCCGAATTCATCAAGTTGCGAACCCTGCCGAAAAAGTCTGGGTCCCACGTAAGGCTGGCGCCTATAAGCCATTTGTTGTACGTTGCGCCGCTATAGCCGAACGTGTTGTCGGAAAGCCCCGTTCTGGAATATTCGGCGTCGCCGTTAAGCCAAGGGTACAATTCCGCCTCTGTCATTGCGGCAGCCGCCCTCGCCTGCTCTACGGTGTAAAACGCCGACTTTAAATCGGGGTTATGGGCGGCAAGTTCCTCCATATAGTTGGAAAGAACCGCGTCGTTGAAAATGCTCCACCAGTTGCCCTTGTTTTCGGTGTCGGCGGGTTTTGCCGATGTCCACAAATCGGGGGCGTGGTAAAAGTTTTCGCCTACGGCCTTTTCAAGCTCGGCGTCCTTTTTGGGGTCTTGATAGTCGGGCGCCATGCTGCATGCGCAAAGCAGTGCAAGCGGCAGCATAGATATGCAATTTTTAAATATTTTCATATATACTTATTTCTCTACTGAATAGCTTTTACTTTTTTTGTAGTCAAACGCTTTATTACATAAAATGCAACTGGCGTAATTACAAGTCCGAACAATGTAACGCCCATCATTCCGTACATAACGCTTGTACCCAGTGCTTGACGCAATTCCGCACCCGAACCCGTGGCATACGCCAGTGGAACTACGCCGAATATGAAAGCAAACGATGTCATCAAAATGGGCCTTAGCCTGTTTTGCGAAGCGTGGCTTACCGAGCTTACAAGCTCTTCGCCCTTTTCTACGCGCTGTTTTGCAAATTCCACAATCAAAATCGCGTTTTTGCACGCCAAACCTATTAGAACAACAAAGCCTATCTGCGTCATTATGTTGTTGTCCATACCCCTAAACCTTACGCCCAATATTGCGAAAAGCAGCACCAGGGGAACAACCATTACAACCGCAAGCGGCAGTGTCCAGCTTTCGTACAAAGCGGCAAGCAAAAGGAACACAAACACAACGCAAAGCGTAAATATCAATATTGAGGTGTTGCCCACCCTCTTTTCCTGAAACGCCAAGTCTGTCCAGTCTATGCCCATATCTTTGGGCAGAACTTCGTCGGCAAGCTTTTCTATTGCGGCAATTGCCTGGCCTGTACTGTAACCGGGGGTTACGTTGCCCTGAGCTTCGGCGGAAGAATATAGATTATACCTTACGGTTCTGTCGGGACCTATAATTCTGCGAATGTCTGCAACCGAGCCCAAGGGCACATTTTCGCCCAAAGAATTTGGAACTTTTAGGTTGTATATGTCGGAAATATCGTGTCGGCTCGATCCTTCCGCCTGGGCAACAACCCTGTATACACGGCCTAAAATATTAAAGTCGTTAACATATACAGAACCCAGATTATATTGCATTGTACTGAATATGGAGCTTATGGGAACGTTTAGCTTTTGCGCGCGCTGGCGGTCTATGTCGGCGTAAAGCTGCGGAGTTGTTACCCTATAGCCCGAAAACGCGAACGCAACTTCGGGCAACTGGTTTACCCTTGCCAACATTTTGCCGGTATATTCGGCAATTTGCGAAACGCCCAAACCGCCCTTGTCCTGAACGTAAAACTTGTAGTCGCCGCCTACACCTATACCGTTTACCGCGGGGGGAGTTAATACGTAAACGGAAGCCTCCTTTATTTGCGTTCCCAATATTTTGTTCATATTGGCAACAATAGAATCGGCGGTAAAGCCCTGCTTTACCCTTTCTTTATGGTCGCTTAATGTAATAAAAACCGCGCCGCCGTTAGAGCCTTTGCTTTGCGTTGCCGCGTTATAGCCCGTAATGCCAACGGTGTGCTTTACGCCGCCTTCTTTTTGCATAAGGGCAACTGCCTTTTTAACAACGGCATCGGTTCTGTAAAACGAAGCTCCGTCGGGCAGCTGCAGCGTTGCAAACAAATAGCCCTGGTCTTGCTTGGGAATAAAGCCTTTGGGAGTGTTTATAAAGCACCAAACAGTTGCATATATTAACCCCGCATAAAGCAAAACAACCAAAGGCGAGCATTTTGTTAGCAACACAACCAACTTGCCGTATTTTGCAGCAACCCAGTTAAAGCAAATGTTGAAAATGCCGAACGCCTTGCCCAAAGTGGTATCCCAAATTCGGGTAAACAAGTCTTTCTTTGCGCCCTCGTCTTTAAGCAAAACCGCGCACAGCGCAGGCGAAAGCGTAAGCGAAACTATGCCCGAAAACACGGTAGAAGCCGCAATTGTAAGCGCAAATTGCTTGTAGAATGCGCCCGAAATACCTTCTATAAACGCTGTGGGAATGAACACGCTACTTAGCACCAACATAATGGCTATAAGCGCGCCTTGCACCTGCGTCATTGCCTTTTTGGTCGCCTCCTTTACGGGCAAGCCCTCTTTTCGGTTTCGCTCTACGTTTTCCACAACAACAATGGCGTCGTCTACAACAATACCAATGGCTAGCACCAATCCGAACAGAGAAAGGTTGTTGATTGAAAACCCGAACAAGTCCATGACAAAGAATGTTCCGACCAGCGATACGGGAATAGCAAAAAGCGGGATAATTGCGGCCCTCCAGTCTTGCAGGAACACCATAATTACTATAACAACAAGCAATATTGCGTCTATAATAGTCGAATATACGCCGTCTATAGACTCTTGTATGTAGTCGGTAGTGTCTACACCCACATCGTAGGCAACGCCCAAGGGAAAGAGTTTTGCCAGTCTTTCGAGCTCGGCTCTAACCCTTTTTGCGGTGTCTATGGCATTTGCGCCCGGCAGCTGGTAAAAGCCTAGGGCCACGCTTTCCCTGCCGTCGTAGTACGATTCGTCGTTGTACAAATACGAGCCCAACTCTATTCTGGCGACATCTTTAAGCCTTACAATTTCGCCGTTTGGAGTATATTTTACAATAATTTCGCCGAACTCCTCTTCGGAAGCCAAACGCCCCTGTGCGTTTATGATTAGCTCGTAGGCGGCTCCCTCGTTGTTGGGAGGCTGGTTTAGCTTGCCCGCCGCAACCTGGCTGTTCTGCTCTTTTAAAGCGTTTATAACCTGCATTGGCGACAAGTTTAGATATGCGAGCCTGTCGGGGTTTAACCATACGCGCATCGAATATTCCTTTGCGCCGAAAACCTGAATTTCGCTCACACCGTGCACGCGGGCAAGCTGGTCTTTCATCTGGGTAATGGCGTAGTTTGTTAAATACAGCTTGTCGCGCGAAGAGTCGGGCGAATACAAGTTTGCAATAAGCAGCATATCGGGCGACTGCTTTTTAACGTTTACGCCAATGCTTTGAACTTCGGCTGGCAAACGCGGCTTTGCAATGTCTACCCTGTTTTGCACCAAAATCTGCGCCATATCAATGTCGGTGCCCGTTTCGAAGGTTACGGAAATGCGCATTGAGCCGTCGGCGGAACACTGACTTTGCATATAAAGCATATTTTCCACGCCGTTGATTTCCTGCTCGATGGGGGCTGCAACCGTGTTCATTATAACTTCGGGCGAAGCGCCCAAATATGTGGTAGAAACCGTAATTGTGGGGGGCACAATTTCGGGATACTGCGAAACAGGCAGCCTTAGATAGCTAACCGCGCCTATAATCATAATCACAATGGAAATGACGCTAGCAAAAATGGGGCGGTCTATAAAAAAGTGTGAAAATTTCATTTTGCCAAAATTTTTTTGTTTTAAGACAAAGCTATTTAAGCTCTACCAACTTTGGATTTACAACCGTGTTGGGAACAGCCCTTTGCAGGCCGTTTACCACAACTTTTTCTGTGCCGTTAAGCCCGCTTCGTATAATGCGCTGGCCGTTTAAAAGCTCGCCCACATTTACAGGGGTATAGCGCGCAATGTTCTTTTCGTCCACCGTCATAACATAGCGGCCAACCAAGTCGGTGCCTACGGCTTCTTCGGGAACAAGCAGGCTTTGCGAGTTTTTATTGTAAAGCATTGCGGCCTTAGCATACATACCCGGCATAAGCTTTTTGTCGGCGTTGTTTATGTCGGCGCGCAATTCCAAGTTAAGGGTGTTTAAGGAGTTGCCAACATAGCTTAAAACACCCTTGTGCCCGAAATCCTTTTCGCCCATAAGCTTTATCTTTACGGGTATTTTTTCGTTCTTCATATTGTTGAAGGTGCCTTCGTTTAGATATTTAATTGCGTCTCTTTCGCTTGCTTCAAAATATACATAAACGGTATCTCTAGAAATAACCTTTGCCAACAGCGTAGACGATGCGCTTATAAGGTTGCCTTCGTCTACATATCTGCGGCTTACATAGCCCGAAACCGGCGAAACTATTGTTGTAAACTCCAAGTCCAATTCCGCCTTTACCAAGTTTGCCTTTGCCAACGACAGATTCGCCTTCGACATAAGCAAGTCGGCATTTCGCGTGTCGAGCACTTCCTTCGAAATTGCGTTCGACTTAAACAATTCCGCCGCCCTTGCGTAGTTACCTTCGGCTAAAACAACGCGGCTTTCGGTCTCTTGCACCGACGCTTTTGCAGCAGCGACAACCGCCTTAAAGGGTCTTGCGTCTATAAGGAAAAGCGTTTGGCCTTTCTTAACGTATTCGCCGTCTTTAAAGCATTTCTTTTCCAGATAGCCGCTTACGCGTGCGCGTATTTCAACGCTCTGCTCTCCGTCTATGCGCGCGGTGTATTCGTCCCACAACTCAACCGATTTCTTTATGGGCAAAGCTACGTCTACCTCGGGAGCGGGTCTTTGCATTGCCACATTGTTTTGCCTGTTGCAACCCGAAAAAATGAGGGCTGCAACAGCGGTTATAGAAAACGCCAATATGTATTTTCTTATGTTCATTTATTTTGTCCTATAAAATTGTCTATTGTTTTGTCTACTATGTCGGAAAAGTCGGCGCGGATGGCGTTGTCGAAAACATTTTTGTTTGCCAACTTTAAATAGCCCGTTTTGCACAAAAGCTGCGAAACGTTTAGCGACAAAAGCGAAATCGAAAATGCCAATGCTTTTTCGCGAGATATTTCGGGATTGTCGGCCCTGATTAGGGCTACAATAGTTTCGTTTAGGGGCTTAAAAACACCATCGAACAAAATCGGGAATGAGTCGGTCGGGTAGCTTTCCTCTCGCCGTATAAGCAATTGGAAGCTTTCGGAGCCTTCAAGCACCATTGTTTCGCGCCCCTTTGCAAGCAACGCCTTTATGTATCCGCCCGATTCTTTGCGGTTAGTTGTACCGCTTTTAAGATATGCGTCTATTTCGGCTAAAAGTTCGCGGTAGTTTTCGTTAAAAAAGTTTACCGCCCTGCGCAAAATTTCCACATACATTTCGTACTTGCCGCCAAAATAGTAGTTTATGCAGGCATGGTTTACGCCCGCTTTTTTTGCAATCTGACGGGTAGAAACCCCGTGAATGCTGTGCAGCGCAAACTCGTGCAGCGC
>JAXFOH010000085.1:0-5934 GCA_034180465.1 Opitutales bacterium | reverse complement strand
GGCAGCATAAAAACGGGCAACACCGCAAGCAAAAGCGGGTATACCCACAAGGGAGCTTCGTTTAGCCTGTCCATATACTGCTTGGAATATGCAAGCAATTCGTTGTAAAAAGCCAAGGCGCTTTCGCCGTATAAAATGCCGGCGGCAAAAAGCACCGCCACAACAATGGCTATAAGCAAAACAAAGGCCTTATTTCTTTTAAACATACGCCGTTTATTTCCTCACATTTCGGCACAAAAAGCAAGCCATTAGCAAAGCCTGTATTTTTCCAAAACTTTTCCTCTAAGTTTTTTCACGTTTTCGGCAATATCGCAATTTTGCGAAAAATCGCTTACATATTTTAGAGCGCAAAACTTTTTGCCAAACCTTTCGCAAACCCTTTGCACGGCGGCGGCCTCCATATCTACAACATCGGCATACTGCGAATATTTAAGCCTTTGAATGTTGTCTTTTATGGGGGCGTTTGCGCTTGCCAAAGTTGCGCGTTGGGCATTCGTGTTTTCCAGCTCGCATAAAAACGCGGCTGTGTTTAAAAGCAAAACGTCGCCTACATTGTATTTGTTAGAAAGCGCACCGCACGCCCCTATGTTTACAATTTCGCCAAAATCAAAATTTTTGCACATATATGTTGCGCACTCTTCGGCATTTTTTAGCCCCATTCCGCTTATTGCCAAAACGCGTTTTTGCGGGTCTAAATAGATAGCAAAAGGCGCGTTTAAAATTTCGGAAAAACCGAAAGAATTTATATACTCTTCGGCCTCGAGCATTGTGGCGAATATGTAGGCTTTTTTTACAGGCATTTTTCCAGATTGTGCAAAAGGCTTTCTCTTATTTGCGAAATATCAAAAGAATAGTCGTTTACAAAGGCGTATATGTGGCGTTTTAAAACGTCTTTGCTTAAATATTGTGCCATTTTCGCCACCGTTGGATAGGTTTTTTCGGGGTTGTCGAATGCAAATTTCAGGCTTTTGCGTATAAGGCTTTCAACCTTGTCCTTTATGGGCAAAAGGTCTTTTCTAATGCAAATGCAGCCCAGCGGAACCGGCAGTTTGGTTTCGTTTTCCCAAAATGCGCCCAAGTCGGCAAGCAAGTGAAGCCCGTATTTTTCGAAAACAAAACGCCCCTCGTGAATAAGAACGCCGCTTTCGAATTTTCCTAAAGCAATGTTTTCTATAATCTCCCTAAAGTGCAAAGGCTCTACATTCGGCTTTGCCGAAAACTTTTGCTTTGCATAGAAGTTTAAAAGCAAATTTGCAGTTGTGTTTATCCCTGGAACTGCAATTTTTTTCGTAAAATCTAGCTCGGTATTTTTAGATACCAAAACCGGTCCCGTTCCAATTCCAAGGGCGGCTCCCGTGTCTAGCAATTCGTATTTGTCGCGCAAATTCAAAAAGGCTGCAAACGAAAGCTTTGTTATGGGAGCAATCCCAAAAAACGCGTCTTTATTCAGCTTTTCTATGTCCGAAAAAGTGAAGTTGAACAACTCGTTTTCAACCTCGCCCGAAATTAGACCATAATAGGTAAAAACGTCGTTCGGGCACGGCGTTATTGCAAAATCATATTTCATTGTACAAGCCGTCCCTTTCAAACGGAATTTTGCCGCAGTTTTCTATCATTTTGCGAACGCCCTGCTCGGTTGCCGTATTTTCTATTCCCGCCGACTTTATAACCATTTCGTCCATCAAAATTCCGCCGAAATCGTTCGCGCCGAAATTCAACGCCATTTCGGCAACCTTCATTCCCTCGGTAAGCCAGCCCGACTGTATGTTTTTTATGTTGTCCAAAAATATTCTGGAAATTGCAACCGTTTTAAGGAACTCTACCGCCGATGCCCTTTTTATGTGTTCAAGCTTTGTGTGTTCCGGGGCAAGCGGCCAGGCAATAAAGGCGTTAAAAACATTCAATTCGTCCTGCACGGTTCTTATGTAGTTTAGGTGCTCTATTCTTTGCGCCAAAGTTTCGCCCATGCCGAATGTCATTGTAGCCGAGCTTTTAAGCCCAAGCTTTGCCAAAGCCGCCATAACCGATTTCCACTCGTCCCTTTTTGGTTTTAAAGGCGAATATTTTTCGCGTATTTCGTCTATAAGCAGGTCGGCCGCCCCGGGGATTGAATCTACCCCGGCTTCCCTTAGCGTTTTTACCGTCTCAAAAACGCTCCTGTTAGAGTTCCTTGCAAAATAGACGATTTCCGAGGGCGAAAATATGTGCAAATCAAGCTTTGGATATTTCGATTTTATTTGGCGCGCCAGGTTTGCCGCCCATTCCAAATCGTATTGGTTGCACAAGCCGCCCTGAAGCATTATTTGGGTTGCCCCTTTTAAAACGGCGTCGTCTACAATCTGCAAAATTTCGGAATCGGAATACCTAAAAGGCTTTATTACTTTTGCCGCCGAGTGGTACGCGCAAAACGCGCACTTGGCAATGCAAATGTTCGAATAGTTTATCATTCGATTTTTTATGTAGCCTACTTTTTTTGTGTCGGCCAGAAACGACAGCCTAATGTTCGCCAATTCGCCGAGCTCGCAAAGCGGCATATCAAAAAGCGGCAAGGCTTCGGAGACGTCTACCCTTAAATTGTTTTTTACTTTTTCTAAAAGCGTCATTTTTCGAAAACAAAATTTTTTGCCCTTTCAAATTCCACGTCGGAAATTTTATATCTGAAGTTGCCGAAATATTCCTTCATATACAAAAAATCGGCTTGGGGCGAATTTACAATTTTTACGGCATCTTGTATGTAGCGGGTTTTGTCGCCTTCGAAAATTTCAAGCGACTTGTTAAACAAAGCGCACAAAGGCTCTTTTAAATTTGCATACAGCTCTTTTTTTACGGCTATTGCCCCGTATACCATGGGCAATTTAAAGGCGTCGTAAAAAAGTTCGCCAAAGTCATAACAATAGGGATAGTCTGCGGCGTTTAGCCTTAGGGCGGCGTCCCCTATCAAAAACAGGGTCTTTGCCAAACTAGGGTCTTTTGTGGTGTGTTCTGGCAAATCAAAACCCAAAACCTTTTTGCAATACAACGCAAACGCCCTAGACGAGCTGCCCGATTCGTTTGTCACATAAATAGGGGCTTTTGAAATGTCTTTAAGCCGAAACTGCGATGCAATTTTTACGCTTTTTACCGCCCCCAAGCATGAAATGCAAAAGTTTGGCAGCAGTTCGTAGCTGTCGCAAAAAGCTTTATACGCCCAAAACGACACGCTTGAAATATCCAGCTTTTGCTCGGCGCATAGCCCGCTTAAAAAGGCGGGCGGCATAACGGTATATGCAAAGTTAAAACCGCAGTTTTTGCCGAATGCAAGCTTTAGGGGAATGTTGTTTACGTATTCGTTTACCCCCATTTTGTACGGGCTATTCATAGTTAGAATTTGTCTTTACGGGAACAAAACCTGCGCTTTGTATGCAGTTTACTAGCGTTTTTTCGCTTAAAACTTCGCCTTTTGCGCCCGCCGAAGATGCAACTTCTTCGTGCCAGTGCGTGCCGCCAATGTCGTCGGCGCCAAAATTTAGCAAAACTTGGCAAAACCTTTCGGTAAAATGCGGGACTGGAACGCGTATGTGGGGGAAATTGTCTAACGCCAAGCGCGCCAACGAGCATATCTTGCAATCGTACACCGCCGAAGATTTTGAAGGTATTACACAGTTTGCGCCCTTGCGGAAAGGCAGCGGAACAAAGGCTTTAAAGCCGTTTGTTTCGTCCTGCAAATCTCTTAAAAGTTTTAGGTGTTCGGCAACGTTTTGCGCGTTTTCGACATGCCCGTAAAGCATTGTGGCATTCGTTTTTATGCCGCATTTGTGCGCCGTTTTTTGCGCGTTTAGCCAGTCGGCTCCGCTAAGTTTTTTTGGGGTTATTTTGCCTCTTACGGCACTGTCGAAAATTTCGGCACCGCCCCCCGGTATTGCGCCCAAGCCGGCGTCGCGCAGGCTCTTATACACATATTCTAAGCTTTTGCCCTTAATTTCCGACATCATTACGCATTCTGAAACCGTAAAGGCAACAACGTTTATCTTTTCGTCTACGCCCTTTACCGCCCTAATTAAATCTAGATAATACGAAAAGGGAATGTCGTGGTTTATGCCGCCTATTATGTGCACTTCAACCGCGCCAGCGTTTTTGAACGTTTTTGTTCTTTCTACGGCTTCTTCTATCGACAAAATATAGGCATCTTTTGCGCCCTTTGCCCTGCCAAACGCGCATATCGGGCACAACAATTCGCACGAATTAGAATAGGTTACAGCCCCGTTTACCGTGTAAAAAGCCTTGTTTAAATTCAGCTTCTTGCGGAATATGTCGGCCTCTTTACCCAGTTCGCACAAAGACATGTTTGTCAATGCCCTTTCTATATCCGATTGGCTTTCAAAAAATCTGCTCATATTTTCGTCTACCAATTTAGGCTATGCCCAATATTTGTCAAAACACTTCTTATGCAAAAAATTGTTGCAAATACTTCGTTTCAATAAAATCATTGCCGATATGTTTTCGGATATAGCAAAGTTTTCGGATATGATTAAGCTTGGGCATACGCTTTTTGCGCTGCCCTTTGCGCTTTCGGCAATGTGTTTGGCATATAAATGCGGGGCAAAAATTTCGTGGCGCGAAATGCTTTTCATATTCGCCGCCTTTGTGTTTGCAAGGGCGTTTGCAATGGCCTTCAACCGCATTGTAGACCGCAAATACGACGCAAAAAATCCGCGCACTGCAATGCGGCATATTCCAAGCGGGGCAATTTCGCTTGGCAAAGCCAAGTCTTTTACGCTAGTTTGCGCGGTTATGTTCTGCCTTAGCGCGCTGGCGTTAAACACATTCTGCTTTTGGCTTTCCTTTTTGGCGTTGGCAATATTGGCGTTTTATTCGTACACAAAAAGATTTACGTCTTTTGCCCACTTTGTTTTGGGGTTTGCAATAGGTATGTGCCCTATGGGGGTCTCGGCGGCATTGTTCGGCGAGCTTTTGTTTGCGTTTGCGCCGCTTGCGCTTGCGCTTATGTTCCACATTGGCGGCTTCGACATACTGTATGCAATGCAAGACACCCAATTCGACATAAAGGCAAAACTGCACAGCATACCTTCCGCCTTCGGAGACAAAAAAGCAAAGATAATTTCGGCAACAAGTTTTACCGCGGCCAGTCTTTGCCTTGTTTGGCTGGGAGTTTCGCAACAATTTAACGCCGTGTATTTTGCGGTGATATCGCTTGCAATTTTAACATATTTTGCCGAACATATAATAGTAAGGCTAACAGGGCTTAAGAATATAGACATAGTATTTTTCCATATGAATGTGGCGGTTTCCGTCTTGATTTTTATTGCAATGGCATGCGCCTGCCTTTTTTAATTTAGCAGAATAAAAATGATAAAAAAAATAGTATTGGCAGTAAGCGGCGCAAGCGGCGCCGTATATGCGGTGGAAATTGCGCGCCACATTTTGGCGGCGAACGCCGAACTTTACATCACACTTACAAAACCCGCCTTGAAGATACTTGAAAGCGAGCTTAATTTTTCGAACTTTAAAGACGCTTTGGGAGACTGCCCGAACATAGAAAACCTGCGCGAATTTAAAGACGACGACTTTTTTGCGCCAATTGCAAGCGGTTCGTTCGCCTTCGACGCAATGGTGGTAGCCCCCTGCTCGGCAAACACAATAGGCAAGCTCTCATACGGCGTTGCCGACAACCTGCTTTGCAGGGCGGCGGCAGTTGCCCTAAAGGAAAAGCGCAAGCTTGTGTTGCTTTTAAGGGAAACACCCCTTTCTTTGCCGCTGCTTAAAAGCTGCGCAACATTGGCGCAGGCGGGGGCGGTAATTATGCCGGCGTGCCCTGCGTTTTACTCTAACGAGCAAACTTTTGAGGATTTAATAAACTTTGTAGTCGGCAAAACGTTGGCAGCCATAGATATACCACAAAACCTAGTAAAAGAATGGCAGGGAAAATGATTTGCG
>JAXFOH010000038.1:0-2655 GCA_034180465.1 Opitutales bacterium | reverse complement strand
TATACAAATATTGAAAATTTTTTATTATACTAAGCGGTAAAACGCTACAACACTTTGCAACACTTTTCTCTCAAACCCGCATAAATACTTGTTTTTTAGTTGTTTTTAAGTCCCCAGTGTCTACCATTCCACCATCTGAGCTAAATCGCTTATTTTTAGCGTATTTAGCAATTTATTAAGTACTTGCGACATTGCTTTTTTGAAATCTCTTTGCCGTCTTTGCCGTTTTTTATGTAAAAATACGGCAAAAATTGCTTGAAATTCTGCAACACTTTGCAACACTTTTTGCAACACTAAAAAGAACAATTTTTTATTAGAAATGAGTATCCAAAAAATTAACAGAAAAAGCAAGCCATTTTTAGTAAGATGTCGAGATTTGGACGGAAAATATATATCGGCAACATTCGCTACTAGGTCGGAAGCTGAATTATTTGAAAAGTCCCAACAAAACGAAAAGATTATGCCGGCAGAATTGCAACTGACGGCAGCTGATAGAGCAGATATTTCAAGAATAAAGAATTTGTGTAAGACTTACCATTGCAATTTAAGCGATGTAGTGGAAATTTTACAGAAAGCCCTTGTTGAACGGTGCATTTCAAAACTTTCACTTTCCGAGGCAAAGGAAAAATTCCTGCACTATTGCAAGACTAAGAACGTAAGGCCGAGTACTTATATATTTTATGAGGGGCATTTAAACCGCTTTGCGCCGTGGTTTTCTGCAAACGGTTATGATAATGTATATTCCTTTACTAAAAGCGCAGCGCAGGCATATATAGACGTAGCAAAGAATAAAAGTCATATAAAGTCTGCCTTGCGGGCGGTTTGGAATTATCTTGTTTCTAGCGGATATGCAAAAGAAAACGTATTTGAAGATGTAAAAATTGGCAAGACACTAAAGAACAAAACGCCAATTTCCATATTATCGGTGCAGGCAACCGAGGAAAATTTAAGGGCATTGCGCCCAGAATTTGTGCCTATGTATGCGTTGATGACATTTGCAGGCATAAGGCCTGAAGAAATTATCGCAGAAAAAAAGACCGACCAAAACAAAGATTATTTGCGCTACGAAGATATAGACTTCGAACGCAGGAGAATAACAATTCGTTCGGAGGTGGCGAAAACGCGAGAAATGCGCATTATATATGGGTTAAGCAATCTTTGGGATTGGCTAGAGCCAATAAAGGAATGGAAGTCGATTTACCCAAAGCAAATAGAGGTTATTTGGAATAAGAAAGAAAAACGCCTAACGGATAAAATATTCCAACAATGGCGTACGGCAAAAAGCAAATTGCCTCATAAAATTCCTAAAGACGCCTTGCGCCACTCGTTCGCATCTTATGCCTACCACAAATACGGTGTTGAAAAGGCTGTGGAAATTTTAGGACACGACTACAACGTTTACCGAAAGCACTACAAAAGCTTGGCAAGCGAGGAAGATTCAATCAAGTACTTCGATATTCTACCAATTATCAGACAAAGAAAGTATTAGACCATATTCTGAACCTATTTTCCAAAAAAAAGCAAATTTATAAAATTTTTATAAATTTTTTATAAAAAAGTGTTGACAAGGTTGTTAACAACCGCTTTATATAGCGACATAAAAAATGATTTTATGCCAAATGCACACGATAAATCGAAAGTTCAAACTGGTTTTTGGTCGGATAAGGAGCTTTTGACAAAAGTTCGGGCTATCTTAAAAAAACGCGGTTTAACATTAACCGATGAAATCATAAAAATGATGGAATCAATAGCAAAAGAAGAACTAAAAAATGAAACAGAAAGTAAGAAATCTAAATAAAATTTTAAGCAAAAGCAAAAACCCCGAGCTTTTGCTTTATAAGGTTGTTAACAACCCTAAATTTAAAGCTTTCTTAAAAAAAAGTAAAACAAACTTAAAAACGAATTCATTACATAGGGTTGTTAACCACCCGAAAACAATAACCATCAAAATCGAGGTAGCGTAAATGACGAAAACAGTAATGAGAACAAAAGACAAAACAGGTTGGTCTGTTCGACTGCCAAATGTAAGTTTTGCACTTCGCAAAGCAGCGATAAGGGCTGCAAAGGCTGAAAACAGACAAGTAGGTACTTACATCTTAAACCTCGTCAAAACAGACCTTGAAACTAAGAAACCTAAAAAATCAGAGTAAAAATGCGAGTTTTAAGCGATGAAGACGTATTGGCGATAAGAGACGCCGTTTTGGGAGCGTTGAACATAAACGGTTCAGACGAAATCGACGCTGAAGACGCTTGCAGAATACTTGGTGTTAAGCGTCGTACGTTGAGAGAAATTTCGAGGAAATATCCCGAAATACAAAACGGCAAAGGTAGCCATATCTTTAAACGCTCTGCAGTTCGCAGGGTAGCAAGCTTAAGGGGGGCAAGATGAACTACGACTACTCTTTAATCGCCGCCGAAATCAAGCGCGAGCGCAGGCAAAGGCAAATGGAGAAAGCCCTCGAATATTGGGGATACGTTTGCGGGGGGATAATTTTAACAACGTACATAGCCGTTTGGCTTTATTACATTTAACTATGGATAAACAGATGAACAAAGAATGGGTAATAAATCGGTTGGCATACGAGATTGCCGAGCCGCTATCAAGAAAATGGGCAAAAAAAATAACCGAAGAACACCTCGGTTATGAATTAGACG
>JAXFOH010000009.1:0-2310 GCA_034180465.1 Opitutales bacterium | reverse complement strand
TAAGAAAATACATTTATATACACCTCTTTAATACTTGATACCGTAAATAGCGACAATGCCGCAGTTCTGGCCGCCACAGTTCCAAATAGTGTCTGTTGATAAGACATAGTTAGTAGCAGAAAAAGAATTCAATCCAGCTTGTTTTTTAAAGGTGTCGAATTCGACACCTTTAAAATTGGGATTGTTTAACTGTTCCCAAATTCCTAAGTATTCGACTGTATTTCGGTTGCGCATCCAATTTCGGATATGGTCATCTCCATCTTCATTTTTAACCATATCGGTAAGGCAAATATAATCCTCATCGTTAACTTTAAGCAATGATATTTCTACGTTTCGAACAGTTAGCTTATTTATTTTAGACATGATAGAGGGGCTGCTGTATTGGTTTCATTTCCATTGTGCCATCATTAGACCATATGATGGGCGTGTTTTCCACATTTTTTTCAAAAAAATAAAAAAAAATAAAAAATTTACTTGACAGGTGTCGCGACATTGTTTTTTCTTGAAAGTAGAAAATCAGAAATCTTATGCCAAACAAACGCGACCCAAACAAAGTTTCAATAGGTATCTATATCGACAGAGATACACGAGACCTTGTAAAGGAAATTCTCGCAGAGAAGGGGTTAACACTGACTGATTATCTTTACGCACAACTGTTAAAATTGTTAAACAAGGAAGAAAATGAAATCGTTGACGTTCTCGAAAAATTCGATGGAAGAAAAAAAGGCTCTGCTCTTGCTGAGACGAAAAAAAATCGAAAAAATAAAAAAAAATAAAAAATTTACTTGACAGGTGGGTGCCACCGTGTTTTTATGGCGACAATGAAAGGATAATCAAATGCCAAACAAAAGAGACCCTGAAAAAAAACAGATGTCCTTTTGGTTGAAAAAAGCTAAAATCGACAAAGTAGAAGCCCTTGCTCAACAAAAAGGAATGACTAAAACGGAATTTGCAGAATACGCCATTGAACTGGCGTTAAAATTAGAAGCAGAAAAGGAACAATCAAATGCAAAAAATAAAAAAAAATAAAAAATTTACTTGACAAGGGTTGTTAACAACCGTTTTATTCCAAAAGAAAAATGATTATATGCCAAATGCACACGATAAATCGAAAGTTCAAACTGGTTTTTGGTCGGATAAGGAGCTTTTGACAAAAGTTCGGTCTATCTTAAAAAAACGTGGTTTAACACTAACTGATGAAATCATAAAAATGATGGAGTCCATCGCAAAAGAAGAACTAAAAAATGAACCCAAAAAAACTAAGAAGTCTAAATAAAATTTTAAGCAGAAGCAAGAATCCTGAGCTTTTGCTTTATAAGGTTGTTAACAACCCTAAGCTTAAAGCGCGTTTTAAAAAAAATAATACAAACTTAAACAACGATTCTTTATGTAGGGTTGTTAACCACCCGCGCCGCATTCGCAAAATCACAATCATTGAAGTGGAGGTGGCGTGATGGATTCAAAAGTTAAAGAAATGTTCACTATAAGGTCGCTTCAAAAGGTGGGGCTTATGTGTCCGAACGAGGTCAAAGCTCTCAAAAAGGAAGTTTTATTGGAATTAGACAAAGACAATTTGGCTGATGTGGTGCTTTATTTAGACGCCAATGAGACGCACTACATAAAGCAAGCAAACAAACTAATTGAGGAGCTTACCCTAAAAGAAATTCTTTATCCGATTTACGGCTTTCTTGCTGGCGCATTTATAACTGCGGCAGTTGTTGCGCTTGGCTATTACTTCAAGAAAAATGGGGCTGATACTGTATCTACTAAGGCCTCCGATATTAAGGCATACGCAGGTTATTATTCCGCGGGTTTTCAAGCTTTCTATGGACATCAATTCGGCGTCGAAATCGATTTGTCCTTTGAGAATTTTTGCGACAACCAGCTTTTCGTAAAAGGGAGCGATTGTAAATTGGCGGGCAATATTTTTTCGAGCCCTTCGCCATTTCAGAATTTCGATACCGAACTTGCTCCACGCCCCGATGAATGCGGCGAATCCAGAAGCAACAATAGTGAATATGTCCTTTAAATCCATAGTGGAAAATGAAGCAAAATTTTACGCAAAGGCAAGGTTTATGAAAACATACATCAACATATCTAATGTGCCCGTTGAGGTCGCAGAAAAGGTAAAGGCGATTGCCGAGAGCGAATTCGACGGCAACGAATCGGCTGCTTACAGAAAACTGCTTGCGGAGGCTCTCGAAGCACGCGCCAAAAAAGCGAAGAAAGGCGCGTAAGATGAGGGGGCGCATATCTCAGAACAAAGCTATGGAGTATGTCGGCATTGCCAGGCTCAAAGATTTTATAAAG
>JAXFOH010000147.1:0-6919 GCA_034180465.1 Opitutales bacterium | reverse complement strand
GCCAGGGTTTTAGAGATTACTATACAGAAAACAACGCCTATGTTTACAGGTTCGACACCGAGCACGATATGAGGGGCCTTATAGAGCTTATGGGCGGCAATAAAGGGCTTGAACAGTGCCTCGACGAAGCTTTTGGCAGGTTGCTAAAGGTGGGCAAACTTACATTTTTAAGGTTCGGCCCCGACCACACGGGCATAGTGGGCAACTACTCTATGGCAAACGAACCGGCAATGCGCATTCCCTATTTGTATAACGAAGCCCTTGCGCCGTGGAAAACGCAAAAAATTATACGCCATTTGATAAACACCTGGTATAGGAACGACATTATGGGCTTGCCAGGCGACGAAGACGGCGGGGCAACAAGTGCATTTGTCGTGTTTAGCCAGTTGGGATTTTTCCCCACAAACATAGGCTACCCGATATACGACTTCGGTACGCCCTTCTTTACAAAGGCGGCAATTAAACTTAAAGACGGCAAAAAAATCAAATTTGTCGCCCACAATGTTTCTGACAAAAATAAGTATGTAGACTCTATGAAAATAGACGGCAAGCCCTACGATAAGTCTTGGATAAGCCATAGCGATTTGTTGAAGGCCTCAAAAATAGAATTCTTTATGTCGGACAAACCAAACAAGCAAAGAGCCTCAACAAAAGACTTGCTGCCCGACTTTTTAAAGTAGTTTTTGCCAAGCGCAAAAAAAAGCCCCAAAAATGGGGCTTTTTTCGTCGCCTAATTTATTGCAAAATTATTTAACCTACTTCCTTAATCGCGCGCAAATTGGGCAAAATGTCTCGGGGCTTTTGCAGGTATGCGCCTTGCAAAAATTGCGGCCGTAGTAGATAAACTGCAAGTGCAAATTGTGCCAATATTTTTGCGGAAAAATTTTTTTCAGATCGGCTTCGGTTTGCTCTACGCTTTTGCCAGAGCTTAGCTTCCAGCGTTTGGCAAGCCTGTGAATGTGGGTATCGACGGGAAAAGCGGGCTTGCCGAACGCTTGCGACATAAGCACGCTTGCGGTTTTATGCCCAACCCCAGGCAAAGATTCCAAATCCGCAAAGTTGTCGGGAACAATGCCGTTGTATTTTTCGGTTAAAATGCGGCTAAGCTCTTTTATGTTCTTTGCCTTGTTTTTATATAAACCGCAGCTTTTTATTGCATTTTCGATTTTTTCTATGGACAACTTTGCCATTTTTTGCGGGGTATTTGCCAATTTAAACAAGGCGGGTGTTGTAAGGTTTACCCTTTTGTCGGTACACTGCGCCGAAAGCAAAACGGCAATCAAAAACGAGAAATTGTCGAATCTGTCCAGCGGAATTTGCGGGTTTGGACACGCTTTGTTCAATTCCCCCAAAACTATCTTTGCTCTTTCTTGCTTTGTCATAATTGTCTACGCAATACTTTTGCAAAAAAAACTCAAGCGAATTTTTACCAAAGTACACAGTTTTTACGTATAAAAAATGCGCCGTAAAATTACGGCACATAAAAATTTTGCAACATGTCTTTTTCGAATAGTCCTAAAAAACTATTCTTTGAATTTTGCCGACAATGCCGTAATTGTCGCTTTTGCATCGCCGTAAAGCATTCGGGTGTTGGGCGCGTAAAACAGCTTGTTTACCAAGCCCGAAAAGCCGGATCCCTGCCCCCTTTTAAGGCAAAATACGGTTTTTGCCCTGTAAGCTTCTATAATGGGCATACCGTATATGGGGCTGCCTTTGTCTTGGGCGGCGGCGGGGTTTACAACGTCGTTTGCGCCTATAACAATGGCAACGTCTACATTGTCCATAAGAGCGTTTGCCGTTTGCATATCGCAAAGTTGTTCGTAGGCAACGTCGGCTTCGGCAAGCAAAACGTTCATATGCCCGGGCATTCTGCCCGCAACCGGGTGTATTGCATAGCGCACTTCGGCACCGTTGTTTTCCAGTATATTTGCAAGCTCTTTTACCGCGTGCTGGGCTTGGGCAACCGCCATTCCGTAGCCGGGAATAATCATTACATTTTGCGCGGCTTCTAAAATATAGTAGGCGTCGTCTATCGAAATGGGCTTCATTTCGCCTTCTACATTTTGTTGCGATGCCGAATTTGCAGCCCCAAAACCCGAAAACAAAACGTTATGCAAAGTTCTATTCATTGCCTTGCACATAATTACGGTAAGTATTACGCCGCTAGCTCCCACTAAGCAGCCTGCAACAATAAGCACGTTGTTTTGAATTACAAAACCCGCAGCGCATGCAGCCAAACCGCTTAAGCTATTTAAAAGCGAAATTACAACTGGCATATCTCCGCCGCCAATGGGCATCACAAATATAAAGCCCAATATCAGCGATAGCGCGCTTACCGCCAAAATTGCGCCCCAACCTAGTTGGAAATTAGCAGTATATACAAAAAGTGCGGAAAGCAAAAGTGTTATTACTGCAAACAAAGCGTTTACAGACTTTTGTCCCCTAAATACTTTTGCCCTGCCCGATATTTTACCCGAAAGCTTGCCCCAGGCGTATAGGGAACCTGTAAATGTAATGCCGCCAATTACAATAGAAGCAACTATTGCAAAGCGGGTAAATACGTCGGGCATATGCGAAACAATTTCGGCCTTAGCAAAAAGCGATTGCGATAAAACTTTGTCGTAGTAATATTCTCCGAAAGCTACAAGCAAGCTTGCCAAACCGCCAAAGCCGTTTAGCAGAGCCACCATTTCGGGCATGGAAGTCATTTTAACCTTTTTGGCTGCAATAAGCCCCGCAAGCGCGCCAAATGCCAAGCCGCCAATAAGCAGCGCCCACGAAAGAGCGTCGTTGCAATCCAATATTTTTTTGTCGAATAGCGTAACAAGAACCGCCAAAAGCATGCCTACCGACGACAGCATATTGCCGCGCCTTGCGCTTTCGGGTTTGCCGAGCATTTTAATGCCCAAAATAAAGAGCACCGAAGAAAGAATGTAGGCAAAATTTATATATGCTATATCCATTTTCTACTTTCCCTTCTTTTTGAACATTGCAAGCATTCTGTCGGTAACAACATAACCGCCTACCACGTTAATGGTTGCCAAAACAAGGGCAAAAAGCCCTATAATTGTTGCGCATACGCTGTTTGGCGTGCCGCCTACGGCAAGCATTGCGCCCACAATGGTTATTCCGCTAATTGCGTTAGACCCGCTCATTAGCGGCGTATGCAGCTGGCTTGGAACTTTGCTTATAAGCTCGAAGCCCAAAAACGCCGATAGCGTAAATATAAACAATAACAACATCATAATATTACAATCCTTATTTAAAACGTTCGTCGGTAATTGCCCCGTTATATACAACCACGCACGACTTTAAAATGTCGTTTTGCATATCCAAAACAAAGCCGTTTTCGTGGGTTGAAAAGTGTTCTATAAAGTTTACCAAGTTTGCGCTATACATTTGGCTCGCGCTTTGCGCTACTAGCGACTCTATATTTGTCTTGCCGATAATCAAAACGCCGTTTTCGGTTAAAACATCTTTGTCGGGTTGCGAGCCTTCCACATTGCCGCCGCCTTCAACAGCTAAGTCTACAATAACGCTGCCTGGTTTCATTTTTGCGACCATTTCTTTGCTAATAATTTGCGGTGCTTTGCGCCCAAAAAGCTTTGCGGTTGTAATAATAACATCGGATTGCGAGCAAACCTTTGACATGCCAATTCGCTGTTTTTCAAGCTGTTCTTCGGTTAGGGCTTTGGCATAGCCTTGCGCGGTTTGCCCAGTTTGCCCTAAGTCTATCTTTACAAATTTTGCCCCCAAGCTTTTTACCTGCTCTTCAACAATGGGGCGCGTATCGAAAGCTTCCACCCTGCCGCCAAGCCTTTTTGCCGTGGCAATTGCCTGAAGCCCTGCAACGCCAACGCCTACAATAAAGAACTTTACGGGGTTTATCGTTCCGCTGGGCGTCATCATCATGGGAACAACCCTGTTTATCCTTTCGGCTGCAACCAAAACCGACATATAGCCCGCCAAGTTCGACTGCGAGCTTAGCGCGTCCATCTTTTGGGCTATTGTGCTGCGTGGAATTAGCTCGAAACACGCCGCATTTACATTTGCCTTTGCAAAAGTTGCAATAAGCTCTTTTTCATTAAAAGGGTCCATAAAACTTATATGGAAAGACCCTGATTTTCGCCCAAGCACGTTTTGTATGCTCGGTTTGCGCACGCTTGCAACAAAGTCGGCATTAAATTCGGCGTCTTTTGCGGCAATCTTTGCCCCCGCCAACTCGTAGTCGGAATCGGCAAAACCCGATTTCGCCCCCGCTTGCGATTCTACCGAAACACTCCAGCCGGCCTTTATTAGCTTGGCGGCGTCGGCGGGAATAAGGGCAACCCTGCCTTCTTTTTCGTCGCTTTCTTTTGGTATAAATATATTTTGCATACGTTATTATGTTAACAGGTAAAAAATTTTTGCTCAAGCTTTTTTTGTTTTTTACGACATTTTTAGCAATACAATAGATGTTTGACAAATCGCCCAAAATTTGGGAAATTTAAACCATAAATATACTTTGATTTTATGAATATTTCAGCCCCCGATAGCGCAATAAAAAGCAACAGTTTAGACGAAACAATACGCAAAGCCTCTAAATGGATAGTTTCCAGACAAGATAAAAACGGCATTTGGGTTGCCCCGTTGGAAACAAACTGCTGTATGGAAGCCCAGTGGCTTTTGGCAATGTATTTTATAGGCTATAACGACCCCAAAAAAGAGGGAGTTATTAGATACATTTTAGACAGGCAGCGCCCCGACGGCTCGTGGGACGTATATTACGGCGCCGAGCAAGGCGACATAAATACGACTCTTGAATGTTATTTTGCATTAAGGGTTTGCGGTTTTGACCCCGACGAGGCAATTATGCAAAAGGCAAGAAAATGGCTGCTCGAAAATAAGTGGACAGAACATATTAGGGTATTTACCAAATATTGGCTTGCCCTCTTCGGCGAATGGCCTTGGGCAAATACGCCGGTGTTGCCTCCCGAAATAGTGTTTTTGCCACCGTGGTGCCCATTTAATATCTACGACTTTGCCTGCTGGGCAAGGTCTACAATGATGCCAATTTCTATTTTGACGGTGCGCCGCCCAATAAAGAAATTGCCCAACAACTTGCAACTTAACGAGTTATACCCAGAAGGCCGCACTTCGGTAGACTACCGCCTGCCCCGCAAAAACGACTCGGTATTTTCGTGGGAAAATTTCTTTATGAAGCTAGACCGAATGCTGCATGCCTACAACCGCGTGCCAATTAAGCCTTTTAGGGAAAGCGCAATTAAGCTTGTAATGCAGTGGCTGCTGCAGCACCAAGACGAAGACGGCGCCTGGGGCGGCATTCAACCTCCGTGGATATACACAATTATTGCAATGCATGTAGAGGGCTTCCCCATAGACCAGGTGAATATGAAAACCGCCATAGACGCGTTTAACCACCACTGGCGTGTAGACAAGGGAATGGGGATTATGCTTCAGGCGTCGGAAAGCCCCATTTGGGACACTTTTCTTACAATGACAGCTCTTGTGGATTCGGGCGAAACTTTGGGGAGTTGCCCCGAACTGGTTAAGGCGCTAGACTATGTGCTTTTGAAAGAAAACAAATATTACGGCGACTGGGCGCAAAAAGTGGGCAAAGTTGTAAAGCCAAGCGGCTGGGCGTTCCAAAGGGCAAACAATTTTTACCCCGATATAGACGATGCGGCCATTGCCCTTATTGCGCTAAAAAAAGTGCAAAAGCTTTTGCCCAAAGAATCGGAACGCTACCGCAGCATAGACGAGGCAATACGCCGCGATGTAGACTGGATTTTGGCAATGCAGTGTGACAACGGCGGCTGGGCTGCGTTCGACAAAAACAACACGCGCAACTTTGTAACAAAAATTCCGTTTTGCGACTTCGGCGAGGTGTTAGACCCCCCAAGTGCCGACGTTACCGCCCATGTTGTGGAGGCATTGATTACCTACGGCTTGTCGCGCAACCACCCAGCCATTGCCAAGGCGCTTGAATTTTTATATTCCGAGCAGGAAGACGACGGCTCGTGGTTTGGGCGTTGGGGAGTAAACTATGTTTACGGAACCAGCGCGGTTTTGCCTGCCCTTATGGCTGCGGGCGACACTACCGACTGCCTGCACATTAAACGCGCAGTTTCGTGGCTAATTTCAAAGCAAAATGCCGACGGCGGCTGGGGCGAAAGCATTGCATCTTATATGGAGCCAAAATATTCGGGCACGGGCATTCCCTCTACGGCGTCGCAAACGGCGTGGGCTTTAATAGCGTTAAATTCCACCAACGATAAAAGCTATAACGAATATATTAAAAAAGGCGTAAAGTTTTTGGAAAATTCCATGAACGAAGACGGCACTTGGAACGAGCCGTATTATACGGGCACGGGCTTCCCTGGCTACGGATTGGGAGCTAAGGTAGACTTGCGCAACGGCGCGCCCCTGCCGCAGGGCAAAGAATTGGCAAGGGGCTTTATGCTAAACTATAATTGGTATAGACACTACTTCCCCCTAATGGCATTAGGTAGAATAAGGGCAGGCAAAAAATTGGAGGAATAATAAGCAACCCAAAAAAAATTCCCAATCAAAAAACCAACAAAAACGAGGCAACTTTCTCGGTTGCCACGTTTTTTTTGGGCGTTGCAAAATTGGCTGGCTATTTCATTAAGCTGAATTGCAAAACTGCGAAAACATAAAGCAAAGCTGCCAACAAAAAAGCCTTTTTAGTATTTCCCTAAAAAGGCTTTGCGTTATATTCTGAACATTTTAAAGTTTATTTGCGGCGGCGATACACTGCCAAGCCCAACGCCAACGCGCCAAAGATGGCGGCAACGGTTGCAGGTTCGGGAACTTGCGTTGCAATTATGCTGAATGTGTTTTCGTTTTTAACACAGCTCCAATAGCCGCCAAAGTTTTCGCCAAAAACAGTAAGCGA
>JAXFOH010000146.1:0-13531 GCA_034180465.1 Opitutales bacterium | reverse complement strand
TCTGTTCGGCGGGTCAAGCGCAAAAAATTCGTTCTTTGCGGCAATAAACTTGGCGCAGATAGGCGAATTTAGCTTTGTTATTGCGGGTCTGGGCGTAAACTACAACCTCATTAGCACCAATATTCTCTCGATAACAATGGGAGTATCCTTCTTTACGCTGGTACTTAGCCCCATAATGTCGGGCAAAGCCGAAAAGCTTTACGGCGGCTTTAGCCGCCTTGTGCCGAGCAAAGCTGCCCTTGTATTCGACTTATACCACAGAATGCTAAAGACAATTTCGCAATCGGCGGCAAAAAGCGAATACATAAAAGCGTGTATAACGCCCTTTTTGCAGATAGGCATATATACCGTGCTTTTCAACGCGGCAATAATAGTAAGCATGATAATTTTAAACTACCTGTACAACCGCAAAATAGTTCAGGGCTACTGGGGCATAGGATTGTGGGCGGCATTGGCAATACTTACTTTCCCGCTAATTATAGGAGTGCTTAAAAATATAGACACGGTTTCGAAAATAATTTTCAAAATCGCATTTGAAAATTCGCACATAAAGCCGGCAACCGCCGAAAAAATGCGCAGCGTTTTGCGCATAGTTTTTCAGGGGATGGTGGCCCTTTTATTTTTGGTGCTCTACATGGCTATTATCGCCTACTATCTGAACAAAAAAGCGGCTGCAATGTACGTTGTTTTTGCCGCGGTTGGCGTGGGTATTTTCTGGCGCAAATTCTCAACTATAAATACCTCGCTAAAAGGCCGCTTTTTAACGGTTTTAACCCGACACCTTAAAAACGCCGACGAAGCCAGAAAAGAGGAAATGGTGCAAAAGCTTAAAAGCGAATATTCGTGGGGCGGCCAGCTGCGCGAAGTAAGCATAGGCGACTTGTCGTTTGCGGCGGGCAAAAGCGTAAAAGAACTGGCCATAAGAAGCTCTACCGGAGCCGAAATTGTGGCAATAAAAAGGGGCAGGTTTGTAATTTACGACATACTGCCTACAACTTGCATTTACCCCGACGACGCTGTTGTTTTAAACGGTGAACCGCCCTCGCTTGACGCCGCCGAAAAGATACTTCTTGCCCCAAACAACGACTTAGACAACCTTTACGCCGAAGAAAAATTAAATTCGTACTTGCAAAAGCTGCTTGTTCCTGCCGACTCGCCCCTTGTTGGCAAGACTTTGGCACAAAGCGATATAAGCAAGCTTTATATGGTAAAAATCACCAGCATAAAGCGCAACAACGGCCAATATACAAAGCCGGCAGCCGACTGCAAAATAGAGGCTTTAGACACCGTTTTGTGCGTAGGCAGCGCGAACAGTCTCGAAAGCTTTTCGAAGAAATTCGGGCTGGCCGAAAGCAACGAATAGGAAATTAGCTATACACATAAATAAGCCTGCCGCAATGCTCGCAAAACACGGGGTTGTCGGCAAGCTTTGCCATTGTTTCCAAGTCCGACGATATTTTTAAGTGGCATCCCGAACAGCGCGAATCGTCTACATAGGCAATAACCGGCAGGCGTTTTTTGCTTTTTAGCACGGCTTCGTAGGCTGTCAAAAATTTGGGCGAAACGTTTGTTTCGGCACGGCGTCTGTCTATTTGCGCGTTTTCCAATGCCATCTTTAAATTTTCTATTTGCTCGGCATACAAACTTTTTCGCGAATTTATTTCGTCTATATTTTTTTGACGCTCCTGTTTTTCGGCATCAAGTTTGGGCGCAAACTCGTCTATTTTGAACATAATTTCAAGCTCCTTTTCCTCGAAGGCGGAAACCTCTTGCGCCGACTTGTCTATTGCGGCGTTCAAGGCCGTGTACTCGTCGTTCTTTTTCACCGAAAGCAGCTGCGTTTTATATTTTAAAATTCTGTCTTCAACCGCCTTTCTTTCGGCGCGCAGCGACATTCTCTGATTTTGCAGGTCGCCAACCTTGCGCTCAAATTCGCCCATAAGTGTTTTGTGTTGTTCTATGTTTTTGTCGCACTCGGCAATTTTGGCAAGGGCTGCGGCAATCTTAGAATTTAGGTCGAATATTTTTGCATCTTTATCCTGCAAAACAAGTAGGTTTTTAATGTCGTCTTTCACGGCTTTTTAGCTTGCATAAAAACTTTATCGCTTGCAAATAAAAAAAATTTGTCCAAAACGGAATGCCATAGATGAACATATTGTGCATAGATTACGGCGAAAAACGCGTGGGGCTTTCGTACGCCGACGAAGTTGGAATTGCGCTGCCGCTGCCCGCCGCCGTAGAGCCCGACTTTGAAAGCCGAATAGCCCACATTGCCCGCGAAGTTTACTCGAAAAAAATAGAGCTTATTTTGGTGGGCTACCCCTACAATATGGACGGAAGCGCAGGCTTTAAGGCAAGAGAGGTGGATGCCTTTATAGAACGCCTTAAAAAGGAGTTCCCAACGCTAAAGTTCGACACTGCCGACGAGCGTTTAAGCTCGTTTCAGGCTGAAAACGATATGAACTTCTTTTCAAGAAAGAAAAAGTCTGTTAAGCAGAAAAAGAAATATAGGAAAAGTGGCGACATAGATTCGCGCTCGAGCGCGGTGGTTTTGCAGGAGTATTTGGACAATGCCTCGCTTTAAGTGCATATGCAGCTACGACGGAACCGATTTTTGCGGTTGGCAAAGCCAGCCCAACGGCCTTAGCGTGCAAGATTTTATAGAAAAACGCTTGTTTGCGATTTTTAAAAAGCCAATACGCATTCACGCAAGCGGCAGAACCGACGCGGGCGTGCATGCAAACGCGCAGGTGTTCCACTTCGACGCCGACTGGCCGCATACTGTAGAGCAGCTTTTAATTGCAATGCGCTCGCACCACAGAAGAGACGTTTTAATTTTGTCGCTTAAAAAGTGCAGCCCTAAATTCCACGCAAGGTTTAGCGTTATAAAAAAACGCTATATCTACAAAATCTACGAGGGCTTTGCCATGCCCGAAACTACGCGCTATGTGTGGTCTTTAAAAAGGCAAACCGTTGATTTCGAAAAGATGAAGGACGCCGCCGAAATATTTTTGGGCACACACAATTTCAGGGCATACTCGGCAAACAGGGGCAAGGGCGTTGTCGAAAACACCGTAAAGACAATTTACGAGCTGAATTTAAAAAAGCGCGGCAAAACAATTACAATAAGCACGCTTGGCAGCGGCTATCTATATAAAATGGTTAGAATGCTTGTAGGCGCGCTCGTGCAAGTGGGGCTAGGCAAGCTTACCAAGCAAGACCTGCAGCGCATTTTGCTTGCCGAAATAAGGGGCACCGAAATCAGGGCAGCCCCCGCCGAAGGCCTTAGGCTCGACAAAGTTTTCTATAAATAATTATATGCAAAAAGCGACAAATTTTTTAATCTGCCGCTTATATTTTTACTTTTTGTGCAACACAATTTTTAGCGGCATATTTTCGCCATGCATACGGCTTGCCTGCTCTGCGTTCCGATTTTCGGTAAGTTCCGAAAAATGGCGTTGCGCCGAAAACGGCGCGCCTTTTGCGGGCGATTTATAGTATGCGCCGTTTGCATGCAGTATGTCGGAAAACTCGTTGTCTTTTATTAACGACGCCAAAATTTCGTCCTTAATACGCATCTTAATTTCGGGATTCTCAACAGGGAAAATAACCTCTATTCGGCGGAATAGATTGCGGCTCATCAAGTCGCCCGAACCTGCATATATTTCGTAGTCTCCTCCGTTTTCAAAGTAGTATATGCGGCTGTGTTCGAGATATACGCCCACAATGCTCTTTACCGATATGTTTTCGCTAACGGCCTTTACGTTTGGAACTAGCGAGCACATACCCCTTACAACCATCTCAACCTTAACGCCCGCCTGCGACGCCCTATACAAGGCGTCGATAACGGTTTTTTCGATTACGGCGTTCGCCTTTATTATTATGCGCGCAGGTTTGCCGGCCTTTGCGTTTGCCATTTCCCTTTCGACCATTTTAAGGAAATTTTCCATAAACGAAAACGGGGCAACCCAAAGCTTTTGGAATTTCGGATTTGCCGACTTGCCCGTAAGGGTGTTGAAAACATCGGCAACTTCGCCGCAAATTTGCGTATTGCAGGTAAAAAGCGACAAGTCCGTATATATCTTGGCGGTAATGGAATTGTAGTTGCCCGTTCCCAAATGCGCGTAGCGGCGTATGCCCCTCTTTTCGCGGCGCACTACCATGCAAATTTTGCAGTGGGTTTTAAGCCCCACAATTCCGTATACAACGTGCACGCCCGCCTCTTCAAGCTGGCGCGCCCATTCAATGTTATTTTCCTCGTCGAAGCGCGCTTTAAGCTCTACTAAAACCGTAACCTGCTTGCCGTTTTCGGCTGCTTTTTTAAGCGAGCCTATAATGGGCGAGCCTCCGTTTACCCTGTACAGAGTCATTTTTATAGCAAGAACATCGCTGCCTTTTGCCGCCGATTCCACAAAATATTCTATGGGCTCGAAGCTATCGTATGGGTGGTGGAAAAGCATATCCGAATTTCTTATCATTTCGAATATGTCGCCTCCCTTTTTAAACGCGTCGGGCAGATAGGGTTTTAGCGGCGCAAATTTAAGATCCGGGCGGTCAATGCGCGAATACGCCTCCGCCAAATGCGCCATATTTATGGGATTGTGCTCTATCTTAAAAACAAAATCGCGAGGAACTGCCAACTCGGAAATCAGCTGCTCTAAAGGCGCGTCTTTAATGTCCGACTGCACTTCCAGCCTAACGGCCGCCCCCTGCTTGCGCTTGTGCAGCTCCTTTTCTATTGTGCTTAAAAGATTTTCTGTTTCCTCTTCGTCGAAATACAAGTCGCTATTGCGGGTAAGCCTAAAGTTCGACGCACTTTTTACTTTGTAGCCCTTAAAAAGTTCGCCAGCATATGCTTTAACCAGTTCGCTTAAAAATACATACGAATCTTTATTTGCCGCGTGCGCCTCTATTTTTATAACCCTCGGCAAAATCGGCGGTATGGGGATTATTGCGGGAACTAGCGGAGCGCGTTTTACACCCTCTCGCGCTAGCTGCACAAAAACATACATGCCCTTGTTGCGAAGGTGCGGAAATGGGTGGGCAGGGTCTATTGCCAAGGGTGTTAACACGGGGTATATGTTTTGCGTAAAATAGTTTTTAAGCCATGCCTTTTCCGCTGGGCTGCAGGCACTTGGCTCTTTAAAAAACACATTGTTTTTTTTCAGCTCGGGCAATATATGCTCTCTCCAAATCTTGTTTTTTTCGGCAAGCATTGCAAGTGTTAACACCTTTATTTTTGCAAGCTGCTCCCTCGGCCCCATTCCGTCGGGCGAATCGGAAGCCGCGGAGGGTGCTTCCGACTTTTGCAAGAGGCCCGCTACCCTTATTTCGTAAAACTCGTCTAAATTGGTGCTTACAATCGACAAAAAGCGCATCTGCTCCAAAATCGGGAATGTCTTTTCCACGCACAAGTTAAGCACCCTTTTGTTGAAGGCCATCCAGCTTAATTCTCGGTTGAGATATAAAATGTTTTCCTGCTTTGTGTCCATAGTGCAATTTTTAAAATAAAAGCCGCCCCAAAATTACCGTATTTAACGGCATTTTCAAGCGTTCTTTTAACTTATTTTATTTGCAGAAAATGCTTGCACGGCAAGTGCGTTTGCTTAATTATTTACATAATGGGAAACATATACGGAAATCTCTTTAAGGTGGCGTCTTTTGGCGAGAGCCATGGCAAGGCAGTGGGCTGCATTATAGACGGCTGTCCACCCAAGCTTGAATTGTCGGAAAGCGACATTCAGTCGGAGCTGGATAAACGCCGCCCGGGTCAAAGCGATATTTCCACACCCCGCAACGAAGCCGACAAGTGCGAAATTTTGTCGGGAACTTTCGAAGGCAAAACGTTGGGAACCCCCATTTGCGTGATTGTAAGAAATTCCGATCAGCACTCCTCCGACTATTCCGAAATGGCCGACAAATACCGCCCCTCGCACGCCGACTATGCCTACGACGCAAAATTCGGCATACGCGACTACCGCGGCGGCGGCAGAAGCTCGGCAAGAGAAACCATTGCCCGCGTAATTGCTGGAGCCGTTGCAAAAAAATGCCTATCTAAATCGGTAAAAATAACCGCGTGGGTTGAAGCCGTGCACTCTATAGGTATGCCCTATGCAAAAGAAACCCCGTCGGACGCCGACATTCAGGCAAGCCCAGTGCGTTGCCCCGACAAGGCGGTTTCGGCAAAGATGGTTGAATTTATAAAAAAGGCAAAGTCGGAAGGAGAAAGCGTTGGCGGCGTAATACACTGCCGCATTTCGGGCGTAAGGGCGGGCTTGGGCGAACCCGTATTCGACAGGCTGCACGCCGAATTGGCAAAGGCAATGCTTTCGATACCCGCGGCAAAGGGGTTTGAAATAGGCGCTGGCTTTGCCGCTGCGCGTCTTTTCGGCTCGAAGAACAACGACATTTTCTACGCCGAAAACGGTGTTGTAAAAACAAAAACCAACAATGCAGGCGGCGTTTTGGGCGGCATTAGCAGCGGCATGGATATAGACTTTAAAGTTGCTTTTAAGCCGGTAGCTACAATCGTAAAAGAGCAAGATACTGTAGACAACAAGCTGCAGCCCGCAAAAATAAGGGGGCGCGGCCGCCACGACCCGTGCGTTTTGCCAAGGGCGGTTCCCATTGTAGAGGCAATGGCCGCCATTGTAATCCTCAATTTCGAAATGGAACAATCTGCAAGGGAGGCAGCCGCAAAGCTGTATTAAAACTATGGCGATAAACACATACATATTCATAGGCTCGCCCGAAAAGTCCAGAGCTTCGGTGGCGGCCGAATGCGTAAAGAATTCGCTGCCCGAAAGCGCAAAAGTTTTGGTGCTTGCCCATAAAAGTGACACTTTCGACGAAAGCCTATTTGCCGGCACAAACGCCGAAGTTTTCCGCTACGAAACGCACGAAGACGTTCGGGGCTTTTTGCTTGAAAACCAGAATGCCGACTGCGCGCTTATTATTGCAAACCCGCTTTGCAACCTTGCCGACGAGCTTGAATTTTACAAAGATTTAAACGACATCAAAACCGTGCGCGTTGTGCGCATATTCGGCTTTGTAAACTGCAAGCTTTACACCGAAAACCCAAAGCTTTGCGAAAACTATTTCGACGCCGTTTCGCATTTTAGCGACTGCGTTTTGCTAGACAAAACTTTTGAAGCGAAAAACACTGAGGTGGAAAAGCTTAAGAAACGCTACAAAAAGATGTGCCTGCCGCACGAAGTTTTTACGCTAAACAAAAACGGTCTTTGCAAAATGCCCGATGTTCTTTTGATAGACGAAGCCAGAAGGCTAACATTTGCCTTCGACGACTACGACCCTATAGACGAAATAGAGCTCGACGAAGACACTCTTCCCGACGAACCCTTCGACATTCAGTGCAAGCAAGACGAATATTTTAAAAGGCTAGACAACAACCTAAGGGCAAAGCCCATAGACGACATTTTCGATATAATAGAGAAAGCCGATGAAAAACTTTAATCTTAAAAACAAAATTTCGGCCGGCGTATCCAAGATGGCGGCGTATATCCCCGGCGAGCAGCCGCAGGGCGGCGGCTGGATTAAGCTTAATACAAACGAGTCGCCCTATCCGCCAAGCCCGAAGGTTAAAGAGGCAATTTTAAACAAGCTGGGCGACGGCTCGTGCCTTAGATTGTATCCCGACCCCGAAAGCAAACTGCTTAGGCAAACCGTGGCAAAACGCTACGGCGTAAAACCCGAAAACGCATTTGCGGGCAACGGCTCCGACGACGTTCTAAACCTTTTTGTGCGCGCGTTTTCCGACAAAAAGCTTAAGATTGCAGCATTGCACCCAAGCTACTCGCTTTATCCCGTTTTGGCGAAAATCCAGAATGCCGAATTTATCGACATAGATTTTGATCCGAATACAAAAGACCTGCCCGTAGAAAAAATCGTAAAAAGCGGCGCAAACCTGTTTTTCCTAACAAACCCGAACGCCCCTACTTCGCACCAATTCCCGTTCAAACAGGTGGAAGCCCTCGCAAAAAAATTCAGGGGCATTTTGCTTATCGACGAAGCCTACGAACCTTTCTCGAAATACGAAAGCGCAAAGCTTGTAAAGAAATACAAGAACACCGCAATTTGCTGCACGGCGTCTAAATGCTGGGCGTTGGCGGGAATGCGCGTAGGCTGGGCGGTGGCTTCTAGGGAAATTATAACCGAGCTAGACAAGGTAAGAGATTCGTACAATCTCGACGCCCTTGCCCAAGTTGCCGCCGTTGCCGCCCTAAACGACAAAGCCTACTACAAAAATTTGGTTGCAAAAATAAAGGCAACGCGCAAATCGTTTTCGGCGTTCCTTAAAAAGCTGGGCTGGGAATTGTTCGATTCTAGCACAAACTTTGTGTTTGTTGCCCCAAAAAACGCAAAGGGCAAAAGTTCGCCGAAAGTTGCAAAAGAGCTTTTGGACTTTTTAAAGGCCAACAAAATTTTGGTGCGCTATTTTGCCTTAGACAAGGCGATAAATAAATATTTAAGGATAAGCATAGGCACCGATTCGGACATGCAGACAGTGCAAAACACAATACTTGAATGGTTAAAAAAATGAGAACAGCCACAATTGAGAGAAATACAAAGGAAACCCAAATTAAGCTTTCGATAAACCTCGACGGCAACGGCGACTACAACGTAAAAACGCCGATCCCATTCTTCAACCATATGCTCGAGCTCTTTTCGCGCCACGGGCTTTTCGACCTAAACATATCGGCTACGGGCGACACCGATGTAGACTACCACCACACGGTAGAAGATATGGGGCTTGTTTTGGGCAAGGCGGTAAAAGATGCCTTGGCAGACAAAGCCGGCATTAACCGCTATGGATTTTTTACGCTGCCTATGGACGAATGTTTGACAACGGTTGCAATAGATTTGTCGAACCGCCCCTATTTGGTATACAATGTAAACGCTTCCGATGCAAAAAGAGTAAAAGACTTTAACGTAAGCCTTTGCAAAGAGTTCTTTCAGGCATTTGCAAACGAAGCTGGGGCAAATTTGCACATAAAACTTGAATACGGCGAAGAACCCCACCACATTTGCGAAGCAATATTTAAGGGCTTTGCAAAAGCCCTGTGCATTGCCTGCGAAAAGAACCCCCGCAGGGGCGACAGGCTTCCCACAACGAAGGGCAGTTTGTAATATGGCACTAAAAGCTGCAATTATAGACTATTCTATGGGCAACCTGCGCAGCGTTTGGCGCGCTTGGCAGGTGGCTGGGGCAGACGCGTTTATTGCGCAAAACCCCGCAGAATGCAAAGATGCCGACTTGCTTGTGTTTCCGGGGCAAGGCGCAATTACAGAGGCAATTAAGCTTTTAAATTCTACAGGCTGGGCTTCGGCGATGCGCGACTGGGTTGCAGCCGACAAACCATTTTTCGGAATTTGTCTGGGCTTGCAGGCACTGTTCGAATATTCCGAGGAGGGCGACTGCGAGTGTCTCGGCATTTTTAAAGGCTCGGTAAAAAAACTTAGGCTCGAAAAGCAATACAAAGTTCCGCATATGGGCTGGAACAATGTAAACTTTGTAAAGCCAAGCCCCATTTTAAACGGCATAGACCCAAAGAACGACCAGTTTTACTTTGTGCACAGCTACTATGTAGACACCCCGCAAAGCGAAATAGTTTTCGGGCAAACCGAATACGGCGGCAAAACCTTTACTTCGGCCGTTTTAAACTCGAAGTTGTGCGCGTGCCAATTCCACCCCGAAAAGAGCCAGTCGAAGGGGCTTCTTTTATATTCAAACTTTCTTAAATTTGCTAACGACAACAAATAATTTTATGGATAACTCAGCCAAGATTATAATAGACGGGAAAGAGCACACGTTGCCCATTGTTAAGGCAACGGCGGGCGACAACGCCATAGACATCAGAAAACTGAGGGCCGAAACGGGCTATATTACCCTAGACCCTGGCTACGGCAACACGGCGTCGTGCGAAAGCAAAATAACCTATATAAACGGCGAAAAGGGTTTTTTGGCGCACCGCGGAATTTCCATAGAAGAACTTGCCGAAAATTCTACCTTTATAGAGACTGCCTATTTGGTTATATACGGCAAACTTCCCACAAGGCAGGAAATGAGCTCGTTCTCGCACAAGGTGTTGCGCAACGCCTCGTTGCACGAGTCTATGATACACTTCTTTCAGGGCGGCTTTCCGTCTACGGCGCATCCAATGGCCATATTGTCGGCACTGCTTAACTCGCTGGGTTGCTACTATCCTTTTATGGCAACAAACAACCGCGAGCAAGACTTGGAATATTTTGACGACGCGGCCACCATTCTTATCAGCAAGGTAAGAACCATTGCCGCAATGACGTACCGTATGAAAAACGGCTTGCCCCTTATATATCCAAAACAAGATTTAGGCTATGGGCAAAACCTGCTGCATATGATGTTTACCGAGCCCTATCACGAATATTACCCGCACGACGACATTACAAAAGCACTAGACCTTATATTGCTTTTGCATTGCGACCACGAACAAAACTGCTCGACTTCCACCGTAAGAATGGTGGCCAGCAGCGGCGCAAATTTGTTTGCCTCTATTGCGGCGGGCGTTTGCGCACTGTGGGGGCCCCTGCACGGCGGCGCAAACCAGCAGGTAATTAAAATGCTCGAAGAAATCTACGCTACGGGCGGCGATGTAGACGCCTTTTTGGAAACCGCAAAAAGCGGCAAACGCCGTCTTATGGGCTTTGGTCACAGGGTATACAAAGCCTACGACCCGCGCGCAAACATATTAAGCAAAGCCTCCGAAAAGGTATTTGCCGCTGTAAAGAAGAACGACCCCTTGCTAAACTTGGCGCGCAAGCTGGAGGAAAAGGCGCGTTCCGACGACTATTTTATAAGCCGCAACCTATATCCTAATGTAGACTTTTACAGCGGTCTTATATTAAAGGCAATTGGTATACCCACCGATATGTTTACTGTGCTTTTCGCCATAGGCAGAATGCCCGGATGGATTTCGCACTGGAAGGAAGTTGCCGAAGACCCGAAAGGCAAAATCAACAGACCCCGTCAGGTTTATCAGGGCGATATAGACAAGCATTATGTAAAAATGCGCTACCGCACACCCGACGGCCACGACGAAGGGTTCGATTAAAATTAACTTTAACCACATTTTATATGGAATTTTTAGTACTTATTTTGATTCCCCTAATTGTTGGTATGTATGCCCAAGTCAGGGTGCAGAGCGCCTACGGCAAATACCGCCAAATTCCCGCAAAAAGCAGAATTACCGGCAAAGAAGCCGCCGAAATTGTAATGCAAAGCGCGGGCATTTACGATGTGCAAATTGTGCAGATTTCGGGCGAGCTTACCGACCACTACGACCCTACCAAAAAAGTGCTTGCCCTTAGCCGCGAAGTTTATGCTGGGCATAGCCTTGCAGCCCTGGGCGTTGCCGCCCACGAAGCAGGACACGCAATCCAACACAAGCAAAACTATGCGCCATTAAAGCTTAGAATGGCGTTGGTTCCCATAACAATGTTTGCAAGCCAACTTTTGCCCATTGTTATGTTTGCGGGCTTCTTTTTGTTTAACAGCGTTTTGGCTTTAGACATCGGCATTGCAATATACCTAATTTTAACTGCATTCCAGCTGGTTACCTTGCCCGTAGAATTCGATGCCTCGAACAGGGCAAAGGCATATCTTGCCGAACTTGGCGCAATTAGCGGCGAAGAAAAAATCGGCGTACGCAAAACTTTAGACGCCGCCGCATTTACCTATGTAGCCGCTTTTGTTTCCAGCTTGGGCTGGCTGTTATACCTCGTTTCCATGCGCGACAACCGATAAATTTAAGCATAAAAGCATTATATGTCTGTAAATACAACCGAATACGATTTTTCGAAAATCGAAAAACACCAACAAGAGCTTTGGGAAAAGAACAAAACTTTCAAAGCCGAAAACTTTTCGGACAAGCCGAAATATTACATATTGGACATGTTTCCCTACCCCTCGGGCGCGGGGCTACACATAGGCCATCCCGAAGGCTATACCGCCTCCGACATTCTTGCACGCTACAAAAAGGCAAACGGCTTTAACGTTTTGCACCCAATGGGCTGGGACGCATTTGGTTTGCCCGCCGAACAGTACGCAATTAAAACGGGCACACACCCCGCAATTACCACAAAAAAGAATGTGGACAATTTCCGAAAACAGATAAAAAGCATAGGCTTTGCCATAGACTGGGACAGGGAAATTAACACTACAGACCCGAGCTATTTTAGATGGACACAATGGATATTTTTGCGCCTGTTTAAAATGGGCTTGGCTTATGTGGACGAAAAGCCCGTTTGGTGGTGCCCAAAGCTTGGAACCGTTTTGGCAAACGAAGAAGTTATAGACGGCAAAAGCGAAGTTGGGCACTTTCCCGTAGAAAAGCGCAATTTGCGCCAATGGGTGCTAAAAATTACGGCCTACGCCGACAAGCTTTTAAAGGACTTGGATTTGGTGGACTGGCCAGACTCTACAAAAAAACTGCAAAAGAACTGGATTGGCCGTTCCGAAGGCGCGCGCGTAGATTTTAAACTTGAAGATTTCGGCGAAACGCTAACCGTGTTTACAACGCGCCCCGACACTTTGTATGGCGCAACCTATATGGTAATTGCGCCCGAACACCCGCTTGTATCTAAAATTACAAGCGCAGAGCACAAGGCCGAAATGGAGGCGTACTTAAAGAAAACCGCCTCGAAGAGCGACTTGGACAGAACCGACTTGGCAAAAGACAAAACGGGCGTATTTACGGGGGCATTTGCCACAAACCCGCTTACCGGGGCAAAAATACCCGTATGGGTTTCCGACTATGTTCTTATGAGCTACGGCACGGGCGCAATTATGGCGGTTCCCGCCCACGACGAAAGAGACTGGGAATTTGCCCAAAAATTCAAACTGCCCGTAATTAAGGTAATAGAAAAGAAAGACGAAAACGGCAACGACGTTCCGCTGCCATTTACCGCCGTCGGCAAAATGGTAAATTCGGGCGAATTTACAGGCCAAGACAGTGCCGATGTTAAAAGGAAAATTATAGCCTTTTTAGAGGAAAAGAAAGTTGGCAAGCTTTCCGTAAACTATAAGCTAAGAGACTGGCTGTTTTCCAGACAACGCTATTGGGGCGAACCCTTCCCCATTGTTTGGGTTGAACAAGACGCCTACCAAAAGGCGATTCAGGCAAAGGGCGACGTATTTAAAAATATGCCAGAAAGCGAAGTTTCGTTCACTCTAAACGGCGTAAAACATTTTGCGCTGCCTTTGTCCGACAGCCAGCTGCCGCTTAAACTGCCCGAAGTTACAAATTATCAGGGTGCGGGCAACGGCGAAAGCGCATTGGCAAACTGCCCCGAATGGAAAGACATTTACTACAACGTTCAAACGGGCGAAAGCGTGCCGCAAAGCGCGGGCAAGCCCGAGGGCGAAATGTGGTTTAAAGCCGTGCGCGAAACAAACACAATGCCCCAATGGGCGGGTTCTTGCTGGTACTATTTGCGCTAGTTAGACAACAAAAACGACAAAGCCCCCTTCGACCCC
>JAXFOH010000137.1:0-2123 GCA_034180465.1 Opitutales bacterium | reverse complement strand
GAAAATAGCCAAACCTCCGATAACGTGAAGTACTAATTCCATATATGTTGTTTTTTGGGGGTATTGTCGCAATATCGGCGCAAAAATTGGCGCAAACATTGTTATAATAATATAAGCTTTTTATTAGATTTTATTCTTTTGGCTTTGTCAAACGTATTAGGAGAAAAGAAAAGGGCGCACCGCCAAGAAAAGCGAATGCGCCCAATGCCAGCCCTATGTTTAAGGGCTAGTTTGCCGAATTAAAATATTTGGTTAACAAACTTCGAAAAGCCCTTTAGGGGAATAAGCTTTATAACAAAGCCGCCGTCTTTTGCCATTTTAACGGTAAGTTTGCCGTCTTTGGGGGCGTCTATTTTGCCTATTTTGGCGTCGGTTGGGGTTTTGTCGGCGTTAACGCTGTCGAGCATAGCTTCTATAGCATAGCTTTTATTGGGCATAAATTTCGACAAATCTAGCTGAATTTCCTTTTCTTTGCCCGCGCAAATGCCAGCAATATACCAAACTTCGCCTTTTTTGCGCGCAACAACAACATATTCGCCAAGCTTTGCGCATACGGGTTTTGAATCGTCCCAAATTGTGGGGGTAGACGCAATAAACGAGGTAAATTGCGGGTACTTTTCGTATTGGGTCGGGCTGTCGCACAACATTTGCAAGGGGGCATAAAAGAGGGTATACAACGCGCCCTGGTGTGCCCTGGTTCCTATCGAGGCGGGTGAGTCGGAATTGTGCGTGTAGTATTTTTCTTTTACGTTGTTTATGGCTCCGGGGGTGTAATCCATAGGTCCTTGCAACATTCTTGTCATAACCAAGTCTACGTTGTGCGATGGCGTTGTAGGCTGTCTTTTAAATTTGTTCATTTCAAGACCCAAAACGCCTTCAAAATTTATTACGTTCGGGAATGTTCTGTTTAAGCCCGCGGGCTTTGCGCAGCCGTGAAAGTCTATAACCATTTTGTTGTCGGCGGCAATTTGGGCAAGGCGGTAATACAAATCCATGGCTGTTTGGTCGTCTCGGTCGAAAAAGTCTATTTTAAGGCCGTCGGCACCCCAGCTTTTCATTAGGGGGATTGCCTTCTCGCCGTACAAGTTTAAGGATTGCCCCAAGCACCACAAAACAACTTTAACATTCTTTTTGTGCGCATAGCCTATCAACTTTTTAACATTCAAAAATGGCTTGCCCGAAATCGCCATTTCGTGCACATCGCTGCCCATTTTGCCCACATCTTCGCCCACAAGCCAGCCTGCGTCGAACAATATGTAGGGAATCTTGTATTTCGCGGCAAAGTCTATGTAACGAATGTAGGTTTCTTCATTAACGCCAGTTTTAAAGTCTACATTTTCAAGGCTCCAGTTGTTCCACCATTCCCACGAGCACGTTCCCGTTGTTATCCACGAAGTATCGCTTAAGCGCGAAGGTTCTGCCAATTTAAACACGGTGTTGTTTACGGAAAAATCGGCGTCGTTTTCGGCAACAACAAACGCGCGCCACGGGAAGCTGCGGGTAGCATCGGTCAGGGCGGTAAAGTCGTCGAATTCGCCGTGTTTTACCATAAAATTCGAGGCCTTTACCAAATTTTTTGGGTGCCTGACAAAGGTGGATTTAAGTCCGTCTTTTACCTTGAACCTAAGCATTGGGTATGAATTTACATCGCTTTCGACTACCGCAAACGAGGCTTCTTTGGTTTTTACAATTACCGGCAGCAAAAGCTGCTTGTCGTTTTCCGAGCTGTTTATGCGGCTAAACAGGCGTTCGTACGAGCTCATTGCATTATTTTCGAGCATGCCTATAATTGGCGTTTTTTCGGGAAGGTTTATATCCAAAGTTTCCGAAAGCACCTTCATCTTTTCTTTTCCCAAATTCGACACAATGCGGTAGGCAACGGCGTCGTTGTAGGCGCGGAATATTATCTTAAATGTTCCGAAGTCGGCGTCTATTTGATTGTAGTTATCTCGCAATTTCGAAACTATGCCGAAGGGGACTTCTATTTCGGAATCGTTTGAAACGCTTTTTACCGATTTTAATTCGGATTTATCGCCCAAAGAGCCTTTGTCGGTATTCATTGCAATTTTCGCATTCTCGAAAAGCGGTTTGCCTTTGTAGAGAAGCGAAAAGCTTATTTCTTT
>JAXFOH010000130.1:0-32322 GCA_034180465.1 Opitutales bacterium | reverse complement strand
TTTTCGAGATTGTTTATTTCGGGTTCCATACCCGGGTACTTGCTTGTTTTTGGGGCTAGGTAGGTTGAAGTGTCGTCTTCGTCTGCCCAAATTTTGCCTGCCCTGCTTACGCTTTCGGTTGCGCCCATTGTGGTTTTGCCGTCGCCGAAACTTCTGTCGAAATAGGAAATTGGCCCTGTAAGCATATCAACATCTTTGTTTTTAAGGAATTTGCCAAGCCCCAAATGCCCAGAATACGACACCCCGTTATACATAAGCGAAAATTCGCCCGCATAGCCGTAGAAAAACACGCTAAGCTTGTTTGGCACTTTTTCCCTTACAACCTTTGCCAGACACGAAACCGTGTCTACCATTTCGTCGTTCCAAAACTGGTTAAAGTCGGCAATTTTCTTTTGTGTTTTTGGGTTAATCAAAAAGTTTGGCTCTTCGCGTTCGGCAACGGTTGGTACTTTTTGCCCGGCAATTTTTGCAGACGGGTTGTTCCACGCCCTTTGCAAAGCTTGGTCGTTTTTATAGGTTTTTTTAAGCCAATTTACCCAGGCTTTTTCAGTAGACTTATCGTAGCCTTGCCAGTTTCTTCCCCAAGAGTCGCCGTAGAACCATTCGGCGGAATTGCCGCCGCCTATGTGGTAGCCCAACATATTTTTGCCGTAGTGCTTTTCGGCAAAATCTATTATCATCGACAATGCTTTTTGCGAGTCGCACCTGTATTTTTCTGACGAAATTGAGGGGAATCTTATGCTTTTTGTGCCGTCTGCAAATGTTTGGGTGTCGTCGGGGTTTTCGGCAAGCCAAATTTCTGACGGATACATTAAAGCCCTTATAATGATTTTCGCGTTAGGATTTGCATCGGTTATATCTTTTAAGGCACTCTCCATACACGAAAAATCGGGTTTTTGCCCTTCTTTTAAATAAAAGTCCATAGCCCTTACGGGGAATGTGATAATGTCTACATTGCCGCTTTCCTTCGCAAATTTTACCTGACTTTTTACATAGGATTTGCCCATTGGCGCATATTGAACGTAGGTTGGTCCGCCGCGGTTGTCTAGCAACGTGTATTTAAAATTAAGGTTGTCGGAATTTTTGCCCGCCCTTACGCGCATATTTACGCGGTAGTTTTTAAACAAACCCAGCTTTATGTTGGGAATATATACCTGAAAAAGTTTTACGTTTTCGGACTTTTCAAGCAAGGCAACTTTTAACGCCTTTTCGCCGTCTATAACAACGTTTTTAAGTTCTACTTTTGGCTTTGCCGAAGCATCGTCGCACTTAAAAGCTATTCTAGGGTCGCAGGCTTTGCCGTCGAATTTTATGTCTACAGTTTTTTCGCCAGAATCTTTGTCTACAATCTCGAATTTGGAAATGTAGTATTCCATTGGGTTGTCGCCCGCAACAAACTGGAATATGGCAGAATCTGTGCTGTTGTAAAATTTTGCGCAATCGAAAGAAATGTCTTTGAATTGGTTTGTAAGTTTTGTTTCGTTATTGCCCTTGCCCGAAGTGTAATATAAGGGCGAAACATATAGCATTCGCGGGCGTTCGACCTTACCGTTTATTTTAAGCTGAGGCACTCCGTTTTCTGAACATTCAACTTTGCCTGTAAGTTCTTCGCTTTTGCACGAAACCAACAAAAAACAAGACAATAACCATATTATATGCGTATATGCGCCAACATTTTTCATTTTCATAAACGCAAACAAACCTACACAAATTTGGCAATAAAGTCAAAAAACAAATACAAAAAAACGGCAAACCCGATTTGCCGAATTTGCCGCTTTTTAAGTGAAAAACAAAAGCTTATTTGCCCGAAAATATCCTAAGCACAAAAGGCTCGGAATATACAAACGGGGCTTTTTTAAGAGCCGCGCAAACTTTTTTGATAGAGCCTTCGTCGGTTTTGTGTGTTGTAAGCACAACCCAAGCCCTGCCCGCGGTTTCGTGCTTGCGCTGCTGAAGCTGCTCTATTGAAATTTGCTCGCATGCCAAAATAGACGCCAAAGAGGCAAGCACACCAACTTTGTCTTGAACTTCTATTCTAAGGTAAAACTCGCCCGAAACTTCGTGCAAGCGCGCCAATTTCAAAGGAACATCGTCTTTTGTTGCAATTAAAGGGGCACCCATTAAATACCTTACGGCGTCAGCAATGTCGGCAATAACCGCGCTGGCTGTTGCATCTTGCCCCGCACCTCTGCCTATGTATATTGTGCGGCCTACAACGTCGCCTTCTATCGAAACTGCGTTAAAGACATCGTTTACATTTGCAACGGCATCGCTTAAAGGCAAGAGTGCCGGATATACCGAAGCAAAAAGCGCGCCGCTTTCGGGAATTTTGCGAACCGAAGCTATGAGCTTTACCCTGCAGTCGAAATCCCTCGCCCAAATCATATCTTCTAGCCTGATTCCGCGTATGCCCCTTACCAGCATTTTGTTTAGGGGAATCCAAACTCCGTGCGCCAAATATGCCAAAATGCTGATTTTATGGGCGGCGTCTATGCCGTCTATGTCCAAAGACTCGTCGGCTTCTACATAGCCGAGCTTGCGCGCGTCTTTAATTATTGCGGCATAAGATGCGTTTTCGCTCTCCATTCTGGTAAGAATGTAGTTGCAAGTTCCGTTTAAAATACCGTAAATCACCGGAAAACTGTTTGCAATAAGCCCTTCCCTTAACGCCTTAATTACGGGAATGCCGCCCGCTACGCTGGCTTCAAAAAAGTAGGCCACATTGTGCTTTTTTGCCTCCTGCAAAAGTTCTTTGCCTTTGTTGCTAATTACGGCCTTGTTTGCGCTAACTACTATCTTGCCGTTTTTAAAGGCGCGCATTGTAAGCTCGAAAGCGGGTTCTATGCCGCCCATAAGCTCGCAAACAATGTCTATTTCGGGGTCGTCTACAATGTCGTAGGGGTTTTCGGTAAGTTTCGACTTTTCTATGTCGATAGCGCGCGGTTTGTTTATATCGCGCACGCAAACTTTGCCTATTTCGAACTTTGCACCGAACTTTGCGCACATATCCGAAAAGTTTGTGGTTAAGTGCTTATATACGCCGCCCGCTACCGTGCCAAAGCCCAAAAAGCCTATTTTGTATGTTTTACTCATTGCTTTTTTGTAAATTTATATTCGGTTCCGTTTAAAATTCTTTTTATGTTAGACTTATGCCTGTATATTACAAACGCGCCAAGCGCCAACGCAACATAAAATTGCGCACTGCCTATTCCGTAAAAGAATATGCAGCTAAAAGGCAGCGAAAACGCCATCGCAATAGACGCCAGCGAAACCATTTTTGAAGAATAAAAGAATATAAGCCAAAGGATAAGCCCTATCAATATGGGATACGGCAAAACCGCACACAAGGCCCCTATTGTAACCGAAACGCCCTTGCCGCCTTTGAATTTTAAAAATACCGAAAAGGTGTGCCCTATTATTGCGCCTACAAGCCCAAACAAAGCCACATTTACGAGGGCCATTCCCCCAAACGCGCAGCCAAAGTATGCAGCCGCATAGGGCCAAAAAGCGGCAATAAATCCCTTTAAGGCATCGCAAACAAAACACAGCCGCCCCGCAAAAGTGCCGCATGCGCGCTTTACGTTCGTTGCCCCGGGATTGCCGCTACCGTAGCTTAAAATATCTACGCCTTTGGCCGAGGCTATTATTACGGCAAACGGAATTGCCCCCAACAAATAGCCTACGGCCAAGCTTATAAATAGATATGAAACAGACATTACTTGTTGGTAAAGTCTACAACCTTAACCTTGCTTACGCTGTCGAGCGCCAATAATTCCTTAACCACTTCGTCGGTGGGGACTTCGTCAAGCTCGTAAACACTAAGGGCTTTTTGCGTGCCCGAAATGCGGCTTACGGTAAGGTTTGCAATGTTGCAGCCGTGTTTGCCCAACAACGAGCCTATCGTACCCACAATGCCGGGAACGTCTTCGTTCTGCAAAAGCAAGAGGCAGTTTTGAGGGATAACTTCAACGTCTTGACCGTTTACATAAACAATCTTAGGTTCGCCAGTTTTGCCCATAATTGTGCCTCCAACGCAGTAAACTTCGCCGTTTTCGCACTGTGCGTCTACTTCAATAAGTTCGGCGTAGTCGGTATCTACGGTGCTTTTAAGAACTTCTACACCGATGCCAAGTCTCTTAAGTTTGCCGGGGGCATTAACATCGTTTACCGAGTCGCTAATCTTTTCGAGATAGCCCTTTTGCACTGCCAGCGAAATAAGGGTATTGCTGCCTTCGGCGAGCTTGCCAAAGAACCTGATAACGAGCTTAGAAACCCTTTCGGAGCAAATTTGCTGAAGCAAAGAACCGAGCTTGTTTGCCAAGTTCAAATACGGAGCATACTTCTTAAGAGTTTCGGCATCGGCGCAAGGAGTATTTACCGAGCTGCTGATAGAGCCTGTTGTAAGAATGTCTTTAATTAATTCTGCAACCTGAATGCCGCAAATTTCCTGAGCTTCTTTTGTGGATGCGCCCAAGTGGGGGGTAAGAACCAAGTTCTTTATGCCCAAAA
The DNA here is from genome assembly GCA_034180465.1 of Opitutales bacterium. GTDB lineage: Bacteria > Verrucomicrobiota > Verrucomicrobiia > Opitutales > Intestinicryptomonadaceae > CAKUIA01. Next base: position 27,813 of record JAXFOH010000130.1, on the reverse strand, counting down.
GGGGGCTGTCTTTTGTAATGGGTTCGTTTTCGTATACGTCTAGGCCGGCGGAAGCAACTTTGCCGCTCTTTAGTGCGTTTAGCAATGCGCTTTCTTTAATGATGCCGCCTCTTGCACAGTTGAACACCCTTACGCCCTTCTTCATAATTTCGAACGCTTTTTCGTCGAGCATATATTTTGTTGCGTCCGTCAAGGGCATATGAACGGTAATAAAGTCTGCTCTTTTAAGGGCGTCTTCCAGTGTTACCATTTCAACCCCAATGTTCTTTGCGCGCGATTCGGTAAGGAATGGGTCGTAACCTAAAACTTCCATACCAAAAGCCTTTGCCCTTTTTGCCAATTCGGAACCAATGCGTCCCATACCCAAAATCGACAAGGTTTTCTTGTTCAATTCTGTGCCTTTAAAGCTTTTTCTGTCCCATATGCCGGCCTGAATGGAGGCGTTTGCCTGGGGAATCGGCCTTGCGCCGCAAAGAATGTGGGTGAAAGTTAATTCGGCTGTCGAAATTGTGTTGCCCGTGGGGGTGTTCATCACAACAACGCCGTTTTCGGTTGCGGCTTTCAAGTCGATATTGTCTACGCCTACACCTGCCCTGCCAACCGCTTTAAGTTCTTTTGCCGCAGACAATATATCGGAGGTAATCTTCGTTTCTGAGCGTACTATTACAGCACTTGCATCTTTAATGAGTTCTTTGACCTTTTCGGGAGAAGAGCCGTACGCTTCTATTACTTCAAAGCCCTCTTGTTGTTTGAGGAGTTCAACGCCTTTTGGCGATATTGGATCTGCTACTAATATTTTTTTCATACCTTCGATAAGTAAAAATTAAAGATACCCATTGAAAAGCGTCTTGTAAAAAACGCAAACATATTTTGCGCAATGGACGCGTAAAGCCCGCTTTTTTGCAAAAAAATGCCCTTTTAAACAAAATTGTATAAATTTTTAGCAAAAACGCAATGCAACGGCGTCGGCAAGCAAAAGCCCCTTTTTCGTTAGCCTTAGATTGCCGCTTTGTAATGTTGCTAAGTTTTCGGCAACCAAGTCGGATATTATCGGCTTGTATTTTTTCGGGTCTGTTATGGGAAATCGTTTTGCCAACTCGTTTAAATCAACGCCACGCACCATTCTTAGCCCGAAAATTATTGCCGACAAAAAGAGTTCTTCATTGTCTATCTTTTCGCTTTCCACTTTAAAGCTTTTATTTGTTTTAAGGGCATTGCACCAAAGTTTTAAATTTTCTATATTCTTGGAACGCACATTGTTATATTGGCTTGCCGCCCCGCTTCCAACACCAACCCACTCGTACATATTCCAGGTTCCCAGATTATGGGCGCATTCGCACCCAATTTTAGCGTAGTTAGAAATTTCGTAGCGGTAAAAGCCGTGCTCTTTCAAATAGCCGGCTGCAAATTCCACAAAATTTGCCTCTCTTTCTTCGTCGGCATTTGTTGCAATGCGCCCTACGCAAAGCGGGGTTTTGCTTTCGTATTCTATGCAGTATGCGCTAATGTGGTTTAAGGGGTATTTTGCGGCAATTTCTATATCGCAAGCAAAATCTTTTGTAGTTTGGGTGTCTACGGCAAAAATAAAATCGGCGTTAAAATCGCTAAATTTTGCCGATGCAATTAAGTCTAAAGCCTCATAGTTCTTTTTTGCCGAAACTTTGCGACCCAATGTTTGCAAAACCTTTTCGTTAAAACTTTGTATGCCAACCGAAATCCTCGAAACTCCGCCCTCCTTTAAAATTTCCAATTTTTGTCTGTTTACTGAAAGCGGCGAAACTTCAACCGTAAATTCGCGCGCATTTTTTGCGTAGCTGCGCAAAATATCCATTAAGGCCGCCAACTTTTTTTCGGGCAAAAACGAGGGTGTTCCCCCGCCTATAAATATCGTTTCGGGGACAAAGTTTTTGTATAGCGAAAGCTCGGTTTTTACGCCCAAAAGATAGTCGTCAAAAGAATTTGGCGTTAGAGTTTCCTTATAAAAAGCGCAATAGTCGCACCTATTTGCACAAAATGGAACGTGCACATATAGCCCCAACTTAGATGGCGCGCGCATTTTGTCGCAAAAACGGCAATGTTTGTCTTGCATAAACATTTTAAATAAATACTATATTGGCTATACAAGAAAATATAAAGACTATGTTTACAAATATTGCAAAAAAATTCGCACCAACGGCAATAGCACTTGCATCGCTCTTTTTTGCGGCGTGCTCGTCTATAACAAACATTACGCCCAATACCGTTCCCGAAAATCCGTCGAGAACCTACACACTTTCGATGAGCGCATATATCAACGACGGCTCTATAATACAAAAGTCTATAGACCCCATTGTCGTTATAGACGGCACTCCCCGCAAAATGAAAGCCGTTTCGGAACTTGAAGGCAAACGCTTTTACGAATACGAATATACAATGCCAACCGACAGGCAGGAGGCAAAATATTACTTTACCTTAAAATACAAGTCGGATATGGGCAGCAGCGGCATTGTAGAAAAGCAGATTTTCAGCCGCGATGTTTACAAATTGCAGCCCGCAACGCGCTATGTAATGTCGCTTCAATACGACAGAGGCCCCGTAGGCGCTGTTATTCCCGTTTTGGGCAGAGGCTTCGACAAGCTCGACAAAGTGTATATTGGCGGCGTTCTGGCAGACACAAAGTGCATTTCTCGTACAACGCTTAACTTTACGGTTCCATCTTTGCAGGCAGGGCAAAGCTACGATGTTGAAGTACGCAACAATGTAACTTCTATTTGGGTTGGGCAATTTCGCATAGATTCGGGCAACCTTTTGGTTTCTCCAGCACAAATAAACATAGAAAGCGGAGAAAGCCTTAATATGGTGTTCGACTTGGGCTTTAAAGCCCCCGAAGGCGGTTTTGAAATAGACGTAAAAACAAATATACCAAGCTCGATTGTCATGCCCGAAGTGGTTGTGCCAGCAGGCAAAAGCAGCGTGATTGTTCCCGTTAAATTTACAGTTCCCGCCAAAGGCGCACTTTATATAAACGCAAAGGGCTTTAACGAAAAAGTTGTTCCCATTAGCGTAAACGAAAGCGGCCTAAGCGAAATTTCCATAGAAGTTAAAAAAGACGCAAAAGAGGCGTTGGAAACTTCGGTAAACGCAAAGCCCGAAAACGCCTCTCAGCAAAAATCGCAGACAAAAGCAAGCAAGCCCGAATAAATGACTGCCCCCGAAAAATAATTTGGCAAATAAAAAAGGAGATTATTGTAAATGAAAAAAAAGCGTGTTAAACAAGTTGCAAAAGCGGCAAACATTACAAGCAACCGCCTTAGCCCCAACACCGACAATATTCCCCAACAGCAGCCTATAGACGGAGCGTTTTCGAATATGTCGGAAAGGATTATGCGCATTCAGCGCGACTTGCTTTTGCCCGCAATAATCTTCGAAGAAAAAAACATACAAAACACCGTTACGGTTTTCGGATCGGCAAGAATTAAGCCCGAAAAAGACGCAAACGCCCTTTTAAAGGCGGCAAAGGCTGCCTACGCAAAATCGGCTTCGGCAAAAAACAAAAAAGCGTTGCAGGCGGCAAAAAACGCCGTTGAAATGTCGCACTATTACACTTGTGCCGAAGAGCTTTGCTCTAAAATCCAACAATGGGTAAACTGCCTAAGGCTGCCCGAAAGCGAAAAATTTCACATAATATCGGGCGGCGGCCCGGGCATTATGGAGGCGGCAAACAAGGGGGCTTGCAAGTCGGGCGGCAAAACCGCAGGCCTTACAATTTCAATCCCCGACGAACAACGCAGAAACGACTATATTTCCGACGATTTGTGGATTAACTTTAACTACTTTTTAACCCGCAAGTTCTGGTTGCTGTTTTTCTCGAAGGCAATAATCGTATTCCCAGGAGGCACCGGCACATTAGACGAATTCTTTGAAGTTTATACGCTTATTAAAACACAAAAAACGCCATTCTATATGCCAATAATTTTGTTCGGCAAAAAGTTTTGGAACAAGCTTATAGATTTTAACTACCTTGTGCAGACTGATGTTGTAGGCGAAAAAGACCTGGAACTTTTCAAGTTGGTAGACACTGTAGACGAAGCATTCGAATATGTGAAAGAAGGCATTTCAAAATACATTTCGGCAAAACTTGGGAGGAATGTAGAATAAACTTGCTAAAAAGACGCCTTAAAATCTTTAAGGCGTCTTTTTTTGCATGCTTTTTGACAAGAGATTTTCCTTAAAAAATTCCTAGCTATTACCTGCCGCAAAAAATGTAGATTGCGAAGCCAACGCATTTGTAAAAAGCAAAAAAAATGCCGCCCAAACGAGCGGCATTTTTTGCGTTTAAATATCCCAAATTTTAGAATATCGAGAATGTTACGGTAAAGCCCGCCATAACAATGGCAACCATACTCATAAGCTTAATAAGAATGTTAAGCGAGGGCCCTGAAGTGTCTTTGAAGGGGTCGCCTACAGTGTCGCCAATAACGGCCGCCTTATGCGACGAAGAGCCTTTGCCGCCATAGTTGCCCTGTTCGATGAACTTCTTTGCGTTGTCCCATGCCCCGCCGCTGTTTGCCATAAACACAGCCAAAACAAAGCCCGACGCCAACGCGCCTGCCAACAAACCCAAAACGCCGGCAACACCAAATATTATGCCCATCAAAACGGGAGTTAAAACCGCCAACATTGCGGGAAATATCATCTCCTTTTGAGCGGCTTTTGTCGAAATTGCAACGCAGCTTGCATAGTCGGGATCGGACTTGCCTTCCATAATGCCCGGTATTTCCCTAAACTGGCGGCGAACTTCGTTTACCATTTGGTTTGCAGCCCTGCCAACCGCATTCATTGTAAGCCCGCAGAATAAAAACGACATCATAGACCCCAAGAACAAGCCCATAAGAACTCTGGGGTTCATCAAATTAACCTCGTAAACATTCATAAAGTCTACCAACGAGGCACTGTCTAACTTTTTGCCCAAAGCGTTAAAGGCTGCAATAATTTGGTCTACCGTGGCATTTTTACCTGCCGAGTGCATAAGACCAATGCGCAATTCTTCTACATACGAAGCCAACAAAGCCAAAGCGGTGAGAGCCGCAGAGCCTATTGCAAAGCCCTTGCCCGTTGCCGCCGTTGTGTTGCCGAGAGAATCCAACATATCGGTTCTGCGGCGAACCTCTATGCCCAAGCCCGACATTTCGGCGTTGCCGCCCGCGTTGTCGGCAATGGGCCCGTAGGCGTCGGTAGCCAAAGTAATGCCCAAAGTAGAAAGCATGCCAACAGCTGCAATACCAATGCCGTAAAGGCCGTCGGCCATATTCGAAAAGTCGCCGCCTGCCGAAAACAGGAAAGCCATAACCGTGCCTACAACAATCAAAAGAACAGGCCAGCATGTAGAAAGCATACCCGTGCCCATACCCGCAATAATAACGGTAGCCGGCCCTGTCTGGGCTTGTTCTGCAATCTTTTTGGTGGGGTTATAGGCTTCGGAAGTGTAGTATTCGGTAACTTTACCTATCAATATACCTGTTACTAAACCAACTATAATTGCCGCCCATTTGCCCATATAGTTTGGCAAATCCAGAAAACGCAATACCAAGAACGACGCAATTAAAATGCAAACCGAGCTTACGTTTACGCCCTTGCTTAGCGCGCCCAACAACTGCTTGCTGGAAGCCCCTTTCTTTACCCTTACACAATAGATGCCTATAATGGAAAGGACTGTGCCAATGGCTGCAATAATCATGGGGGCCAAAACCGCCTTGATTTGAACGTCGGCACTAGAGCCCATATAAGAGGCGGCTCCCAATGCGGCAGTAGCCAAAATAGAACCGCAATACGATTCGTAAAGGTCGGCGCCCATACCGGCAACGTCGCCTACGTTGTCGCCTACGTTGTCGGCTATTGTTGCGGGGTTGCGGGGGTCGTCTTCGGGAATGCCGGCTTCAACCTTGCCAACCAAGTCGGCGCCAACGTCGGCTGCCTTTGTAAATATGCCGCCGCCTACGCGCGCAAACAACGCCTGCAACGAAGCGCCCATGCCGAACGTAAGCATTGTGGTTGTAATAACAACCATCTTATGCTGGGTAGAAACACCTTCTACAAAGTAGTTTAAAATTATAAACCACATAGAAATATCGAATAAAGCCAAGCCTACAACAACCAGCCCCATAACCGCGCCTGAACGGAACGCAACCCTAAGGCCGTGGTCTAGCGAATTGTTTGCCGCCCATGCCGCCCTGCTCGAGGCATAAGTTGCGGTTTTCATACCGAAAAAGCCCGCCAAGCCCGAGAAAAAGCCGCCCGTTAGGAACGCAAACGGAACCCAGCCGTTTTGCACGCCTATACCGTAGGCCAAATAAGAAAAGAACATAGTAAGAAGAAGAAACACTATGCCTACAATCTTATACTGCTGTTTTAAGTATGCCAAAGCCCCCGCGCGAACGTGCGAGGCAATCTTTTGCATTAGTTCGGTTCCCGCGTTTTCGCCTTTCATCTTGGAATAGAACATTCCGGCGAAGAACAACGCTATCAGCGAGGCCAAAGGCACAAGCCAGAACAATACGTTAATATCTTTCATAATAATCTTTATACAATGTTAAAAAAATCTACAAGACCCCCCCGCACAAATGCGACGTTCAAGAGGGCGTTTAAATTATTTATTCTCCGAATGCGGTAAGCGCGCTTCTCCACCAGTTGAAGTGTTTATTTTCTAGATCTTCGCGCGAGGGCATCGGGTAATACAGCATTTCGTTGTTGTCGCCCACATAAAAACCGTTCTTTACGGTTCTATACAAAATTTCGCCGTTCATTCTGCGCACAACAACCTTGTTGTTTTTGCCCGATTTAGAGTTTACCTGCGACAAACAGTCTCTTAAGTGCTCCATATTTGCATAGGGCAAGTCTTCTTCTATAGCAATGTCGGGATGTTTTTCGAAATTGCCGAGCCTTAAATCGCAAAAGGCAATTTTTGGAGTGTTTATAAGTCTGTCGGGGCTAGTTAGCCTTTTTACATATTCTGCGGGGTTAAGCGCACTTGCAACTCTGGGCTTTACGGGTCCCAAATCTTGATACAAGTAAAGGTAAACATTGTCTTCGGGTACAAATTCGCCCTTGTCTAGCTTAAGCGTTTTACCGTCGCTTGTGGTTAAATAGAGGCTTTTAAGCGCGCTTAGGGGAATGTGCTCTAACACCCTGTAAACCGAAAGGTAAACCGACTTATGCGGCGAACCGTCTTTGTGCGGTTGGCAAAGCTCGTCTATCTTGGAAAGGGGGAAATAGTCGCTTTCAAAATTCCTATCGACTTCAAAAAATATCGCCTGCGCGTTGTTGTGGTGCGAAGTGCCAGTTGCGTAGTACGATCCGAACTCTTCGGGAGCCAAATTCGAGGCTATCAAAGCTTCGGGAATTAGGGATAAGTATAGATATTGATTCATCGTCTTATTGTTTTTGTTTTATGTTCGGTAAAATAACCTTCACCGCAAAGAATCTTGCATTTTTATTTTTTTCGGGCAAGCATTTTATTCTTTAAAAATTGTTTTTTTGCCCTAGCATTATCTACATTTACAAAAACCGAAGAGCCGAAAGACTTTTATATAATATTTTCATTATGGATATAAAACCGGAAATTTCCGTAGAATTTTTCCCGCCAAAAACGGAGGAAGGCGCACGCCAAATCTTGCGCACGGCAAACAAGATAAAAAACTGCAATGTAAAATATGCGTCGATAACATACGGAGCCGGCGGAACAACGCGCGAGCGCACGGTAGAATACGCGTCGCTTTTGGGAGAAATTTTTAATTTTAATATGATGCCCCACCTAACCTGTGTTGAGCACTCCGTAGACGACCTAAGGCAAATGCTTAGGCTGTATCAAAATTCGGGGCTAACCCGCGTTATGGCGCTAAGGGGCGACCCTCCAAAAAACTCAGCCGAATTTAAAGCACACCCAAACGGGCTAAAGCACGCAAGTGAGCTTGTTTCGCTTATAAAAAGTGAATTTCCCGCATTTAAGGTATATGCCGCCTGCTACCCCGAAAAGCACTTCGAGGCAAAAACCATGCAAGAAGACATTGCCCACCTAAAGATAAAGGCCGACTGCGGCGTAGACTATTTTATTTCCCAGCTGTTTTTCGAAAATGCGCACTTCTACAAATTTCTTGAAATGTGCAAGGAAGCCGGCATTGCCCAACCGATAATTCCGGGGCTGCTTCCCGCGCTGTCGTTCGAACAGGTGCAAAAATTCTGCTCGATGTCGAGCGCCTATTTGCCTAATGAATTGGCGGAAAAACTGAAAAATGCCCCCGATGCAGAAAGCGCACGTCAAATAGGAGCCGAATGGACTTTAGCGCAAATTAAAGACCTGCTAGCCCACGGCATAAACCGCTTCCATCTATACATAGTAAACAGGTCCGACTCTGCAGTAAGCATTTTAAACTCTCTAAAAAATTTATAATAAAAAAGGGAAAGCATGAACGACACTCAATTCAAAGAAAAATACGAATCGCTTCGCAAAGCTGTAGAAAACGGCATAGACAAATATCTTCCCACGGAAGACACAAGACCCGCCGATTTGCACAAGGCAATGCGCTACAGTCTTAAGGCTGGCGGTAAAAGGATACGTCCAATTCTGCTTATGGCGGCTCAAGAAATGCTGGACGGCGACATAGACCCCGTTCCAGCCTGCGTTGCGATAGAGTCGCTTCATACCTACACTTTAATTCACGACGACTTGCCCGCAATAGACAATTCCGACTTAAGGCGCGGGGTGCCAACCTGCCACAAAGTATTCGGCGAACCACTTGCCCTTTTGGCGGGAGACGCGCTTTTAACATACTCGCTTTGGCTTTTGGCCGAAAGCTACAAAGACCACCCCGAAATTGCAACCGGCCTTGTGCGCGACCTAGGCCATGCCGCGGGCAGCGAAAAGCTTATTGGAGGGCAAGTAGAAGATGTAATGAACGAAAAGAACGGCGAGAATATGACTCCCGAAAAGCTCGTTTACATTCACGACAATAAAACCGCAGCGTTGATTACAAGCGCGGTAACAATGGGAGTAAGATTGTCGAAATCGTGCACAAAAGAGCACTTGGAAACGGCAAGACAAATTGGATACAACATAGGTTTGGCGTTTCAGGTTATAGACGACATTTTAGACGCAACCTCCGACACCGAAACGATGGGAAAAACCGTAAGGCTAGACGCGCAAAACAATAAGATGACATATGCCACGCTTTATGGAATTGAAAAGGCGCGAGAAATTGCCGCCGACCTTACGGGCAAAGCCGTTGCCTTGTGCGACAAAATGGGCAAAAACAACGAGTTTATGAAAGCCCTAATCGAGCACATGCAAAACAGAATAAGCTAAAACAAAAATTCAAAAAGGAGACTCTCTCTAAAATGATAGTGGAACCAAAAGTAAAATCGTTTTTGTGCATAACAGCGCACCCCGAAGGCTGCGCAAAAAACGTTCAAAATCAAATCGCCTACGTTAAATCGAAAGGCGAAATTAAAAACGGGTGCAAGTGCGCGCTTGTTATAGGTTCTTCGACAGGCTACGGCTTGGCTAGCCGAATAAATGCTGCCTTTGGCTGCAAAAGCGCAACAGTTGGCGTATTTTTTGAACGCAACGGCGACGACGCAAAAAGCCGCTGCGCTTCGGCGGGCTGGTATAACACGGCCGAATTTACCAGGCAGGCTAAAGCCGAAGGCTTATATTGCGCCAATATCAACGGCGACGCTTTTACAGACGACATTAAAAACCAGGCAATACAGGCCATAAAGGCAAGTCCTTTCGGCAAGGTGGACTTAATTGTATACTCTTTGGCGGCCCCCCGCCGTACAGACCCAAAAACGGGCGAAGTTTACAAAAGCGTTTTAAAAACTGTCGGCGAAGAATACCGCGCAAAAAGCGTAGATACCGACAAGGATTGCATAAAAGACGTTGTCGTTCCCGTCGCCACCGAAAAGGAAGTGTTTGACACAGTAAAGGTTATGGGAGGCGACGATTGGAAGCTTTGGATAGACGCCCTAGACAAAGCTGGCGTTATCGCCGAAGGCTGTACAAGCGTAGCATATTCTTACATAGGCCCCAAGCTTACCTACCCCATTTACAGGGAAGGCACAATAGGCCAGGCAAAGAAAGACCTTGAAAAGGCTGCCGAACAAATCGACGCCGTTTTAAAACTGTACAGGGGCAAGGCGTTTGTTTCGGTAAACAAGGCCATTGTAACGCAGGCAAGCTCGGCAATTCCAGTAGTTCCGCTATACATTTCGGCGTTGTATAAGGTTATGAAGCAAATGAATTTGCACGAAGACGCAATAATGCAAATAAACAGGCTTTTTGCGACCAAGCTTTATAACGACAACTTCCTTGATTTCGACGACAACGGGCTTATAAGAATAGACGACTTGGAGCTTAAAGACGAAGTTCAAAACGCGGTATTTGCAATGTGGAACGACATTACAAGCGTAACCCTGCGCGAATTGACCGACTACGACGGCTACAAAAAGGCATTTTTGGGACTGTTCGGTTTCGGTGTAGACGGTGTCGAATACGGCAAAGATTCGAAAGTTCAAATAGACCTATAATTTTATGAAAAAGCTTCTTTTATCCGTATTGATATTTGCCGTTTGCGCAGCGTTTGCCGACGATAAATCCGCAAAACCGCAGTTTAGAGTCGGGGTAAACATAGGCTTCCCCCCTATGATTTACGCAGAAAAAGGCAAAATTGTGGGACTTGAAGTAGACTTCGCCCAAAAATTCTGCGAAGAAAACGGCTACGAGCTTGTTCTTATAAATATGGATTTTAAAGAGCTTATTCCCGCCCTAAACGCAAAGCGCGTGGACGCGATTATGTCGGCAATGTCGTATACCGACACGCGCGCAAAACGCGTTGCATTTACCAAAAGCTATTTAACCGTAAGCCAAATGCCGCTTTTGCACCGCATAGACTTTCAAAAATACGATTCGGCGTTGTCGGTTATAAACGCAATAGGCAACATAGGCGTTATAGAACGCTATACCGCCGAAACATTTGTAAAAGACAACTTTTACTACAGCAATGTTGTGGTTTTAAAAGACTCGAAAGACGCCATAGAGGCCCTGCTTGCAAAGAAAATAGATATGCTTGTTGCCGATTCTACATTGGTTATGTGGCTGGCAAGCAACTTTGAAAGCTCTGGCATTGCCCCGATGCCAATAGTGCTCGACAAAGAATCGCTTTGCTGGGCGGTGCGCCAAGACAACCCCAAGCTTTTGGCCGCCTTAAACCAGTTTATAGACACCCATCGCAAAGACGGCTTGTTGGACAAAATGATTAAGGCAAAAATACCATATTACGACGAAAAAATTTACATAGAAAACTAATCTATTTATTGACAGTGGTATTTTTTAGGGTGTAGCATTTCGGCGACTTTTTAAATATAAGGAAACAAAATGAAAGTTTACATAAACGGAAAATTCTACGAAAAAGACGAAGCCAAAGTTTCGGTTTTCGACCATGGCTTCTTGTACGGCGACGGTATATTCGAAGGCATTCGCCTATACAGCGGCAATGTGTTTAGATTGCCCGTACACATCGACAGACTTTTTAAATCGGCAAAGGCCATTATGCTTGATTTACCCTGGAGCAAACAGGAAATTATGGACGCCGTGTGCGAATCTTGCCGCGTAAACGGACTTAAAGACGGCTATATCAGGTTGGTTGTTTCGCGCGGAAAAGGCAAATTGGGCATTTCGCCCTTCACTTGCACAGACCCTCAGTTGATTATCATTGCCGACGAAATTACGTTGTACCCCAAAGAACTTTACGAAAACGGCCTTAAGGCAATTACAGTTCCCACACGCAGAAATTCGCCTGCAGCGTTGCCTCCAATGGTAAAAAGCCTAAACTACCTAAATAATATCTTGGCAAAGATAGAGGCCAAAAATTTGGGCTACGAAGAATGTGTGCTTTTGAACAACGAAGGCAATATTGCAGAATGCAGCGGCGATAATATCTTTATTGTTTCGGAAGGCGTTTTGTATACACCTCCCTGCTCGGCAAGCTCGCTTATTGGCGTAACACGCCGCAGTGTAATTGAAATTGCACAAGAACTGGGCGTTCCGTTTGTAGAAAAAATCCTGACCCGTTTCGACGTTTGGACTGCCGACGAATGCTTCCTTACCGGAACTGCCGCACGTTTGATTCCCCTTGTAGAGCTCGACTCGCGCGTAATAGGCGACGGCAAACCCGGCCCTGTTACCAAAAAATTGTCGGAAAGATACCTGCAAAGGGCAACCCAAGACGGCGTAAAAATATAATTATTACGCTATATGGCAGAGGAATCCTATCAAGTTATAGCGCGCCGCTACCGCCCCAAACAGTTCGACGAACTTGTCGGGCAAGAACACGTTGTGCGCACGCTTAAAAACGCGATAGATTCCGGCCGTATAGGGCACGCCTACCTTTTTGTAGGGCCTAGGGGCACGGGCAAAACAACGGTAGCGCGCATATTTGCAAAGGCACTAAATGCCGAAGGCGGTCCGAACTCGCACCCTAGCGACGACAGCGAAATTTCTAAAGCCATAATGAATGGGACTTGTATGGATGTTGTCGAAATAGACGGCGCGTCGAACCGTTCCATAGACGAAATACGCCAGCTTAGGCAAGACTGCAAATATGCCCCAACCCAGTGCTCTTATAAAATATATATTATCGACGAAGTGCACTCTTTAACGCAAGACGCCTTTAACGCCTTGCTAAAAACTTTGGAAGAGCCGCCGAAACACGTTAAGTTTATATTTGCCACAACCGAAGCGCACAAAGTTTTGGGCACAATAACTTCTAGGTGCCAAAGGTTTGAATTTAGACCCATTCCCGAAGAAAAGATTTCGGCACACTTGGCTAAAATTGCCGAGCTAGAGGGCATAAAAACCGACAAGGCCGCCCTAGACGTAATTGCCCGCCTTGCAAACGGCGGTATGCGCGATGCCCAAAGTATTCTAGACCAAATGATTTCGTTTTGCGGCAAAAATATTTCCGAGCAAGACGTAATTAACGTATACGGCCTCGCCTCTACGGCGCAAATTTCGGCGATTATTGCGGCAATGGCGAAAGGCGACAACGCCTCGCTAATGAAAGAAGTTGCCGCTTTAATAGACAACGGTTGCGACTTATATAGAGCCTTAAACGACTTGCAGATAGAATTGCGAAAGTCGCTTATGGATTCGCTAAAAGAAGGCTTTTACCTTTTCGGCGAAAAAAAGCTTTCGAGCGAGCAAATTATGCATATGCTAGACGCTTTGCAGTCGGGTGTTAAAACATTGCGAAGCGGCCTGTCGGAAAGGGCAAATTTTGAGGTAACTTTGTTAAAGGCGGTAGAGCAAAGCAGGACAAGGGCAATAAATACCCTAATCAAGGAATTGGAAAAACTTTCCGACCTGCCGGCGGATACGCAAAAAAAAAAAAATAGCCCTTCTGCTTAGAGAGGCTCTTTTAGAATCGAATTTTGTATCTAAAAATTTCGAAAAAATTGTATCCAAAAAATCCGATACAAGCGAATCGGACGAAGCTGCCGAGCAAAAAGTTTTGGAAAATATTAAAATGTTTGGGGCAGACACCCCCGAGTTTGAAGAAGCCCTTTCGAAAATTCCGCAAACGCTTTGCGACTTGCTAATTAGCCAGTTTAACGCCAAGCCAAAAGCCTTAAGACGCGGCGAAATAAAAGACTATACCGCAACTGGAGAAAGCGAAAAAGAAAACCTCGACACCTCGTTGGACGAAAATATTGAAATTATAGACGAAGAGACAAACGAGGATTAGCGCGCTTCCCTGCAAAATTGCAACTTATTTATAACAAATAAGATACATAACCCAATCTCGGCATTTTTTTGCAAAAAACTAGAGTTTCATATTGTCTCTTGGGTGGCGTTTTGCAAATTCGTCTAGCAAAGTGTCTTTTGTAAGCTCTGTATATATCTGAGTTGTAGAAAGGTCGCTATGCCCCAACATTTCCTGAATGGAAAGTAAATTTGCGCCGTTTCGCAACAGGTGCGTTGCAAAAGAATGTCTTAAAATGTGTGGCTTTACATTTTTTTCTATTCCGCATTGGGCGGCATATTTTTTAATGTTCCCCCAAAAAGTTTTTCTCGACAGCGGAGTGCCGCGCTTTGTTATAAAAAGAACGTCGCTCTTAATGTTTTTTACCGTACAGCGAATGTTGCGTATATAGTCTACAAGCTTGTCGCGAGCGTCTTTCCCGAAGGGAACCAGCCTAACTTTAGAGCCTTTGCCCTTTATCCTTAAAAAATTTTCGTCGAAATTTATGTCTGTACCCTTTAGCGAACACAGCTCGCTTACGCGCAGGCCGCTAGAATACATAAGCTCGAACATTGCAGAATCTCTCGCGCCTTCGTATGTATTTGTGCTGGGGGTGGACAAAAGCCTTTCAACCTCTTCTAAAGTAAGGGCTGAGGGAACTACCCTTTTCACTTTCGGGCGCACAATCTTTTGCGTGTAGTCGTTCGGCCAGCGTTTTTCGTCTACCATAAAAAGCGAAAATGATTTTAGCGCACTAAGCTTGCGCGCTTGCGTTGTGCTTCGCACTTTAGACGAAATAGAATCTATCCACAAATAAATGTCGTCTAAATCGACGCTTTCAAAAGACTTTTTGCCGTGCGTCTTCAAAAATTCTCCGAAAAGCGAAATGTCTTCAACATACGAAAGAACCGAATTTTTACTTAGCCCAAGCTGCATTTGCAAATGCGCCTTGTAGTCTAGCAAAGTGGAGGCAAAATTGTCCATTTAGGCGTCTTTTTCGAAATCCATTTTAATTTCCGACTTGGTTTTTACGCCAAGGGCAACCATTTTATCGGCAATGGACAGGGCATTGCCCTTGCCTTGAGAGATTGTTTTTAAAGACTCTTCGTAGGTTGAACTTACCGTCTTTATCTGCTCGCCCAAGCGCATATACTTTTCGCAAAAAACTCGCATTTTTTCGTACAGCTTTGCGCCCATTTCGGCAATTTCCATAGAATGTTTTTCCTGCTTTTCGGCGCGCCAAATAAATTCAACCGTTTTAAGCGACGCCAGCAAGGTTGAAGGCCCCGCTAAAACTATTTTGCTTTCATACGCCGTTTCGTAAATTTCGGGACATTCTTTCATTATAAGCGAAAACGCGCCCTCTATTGGAACAAACACAAACACAAAATCGGGAGTTTTAAACAAGTCTTCGTACTTTTTTTGCGAAAGCCCCTTTATGTGGCGTTCAACCGAAATTTTAAAGCTTTTTACGGCTTCTTCGTAGTCGGCGGCACTTTCGGCCCTCACGCACTTTTCGAAGGAGTCTAGCGACAATTTTGAGTCTATTACAATGGTTCTTTTGTTTGTAAGACTTACAATAACATCGGGACGCAAAACAGCCCCGGCTTCGGATTTTACGGAAACCTGTTTTTTATATTCAATGCCCTCTTGCAGGCCGCTAAGCTCTAGCAAACGCTCTAGCACAAGCTCGCCCCAGTTGCCCGCCGTTTTGTTATTTTTTAAGGCGTTTGTTAAATCCTTTGCGTCTTGCGATAACTTGGTGTTCAGCTCGCCCAAATACTTTATTTGCGTTTCAAAACGCGCCTGCTTTTCTCTGGAAACTCCGTTTAATTCCTCAACCCTTTTTGCAAAAGCGGTTAAGTCGCTTTTTAGGGGGTTTAATATTTGCGCTATATTTTCGCCGTTTTCGCCCGCAAGTTTTTTTTGGGCGTCTTCAAATATCTTTATAGAAAGCAATTTAAAATCGCTTTTCATTTGCTCTGAAGCCATTTTAAATCTGTTTTCCCACTCTAGCTGCTTTTGGGTTAAAATGGCATCTTTTTGCGAGAGCAAAAGGTTTTGTTTTTCGGCTGCGGCAAGCTTTTCTGCCAAAGTACCGTTTTCCAGGGTAAGCCTTTCAACTTCGGTCTTAAACAAAGCATTTTGGGCTTGCGCCCTAACCTTTTCGTTTGCAGCCCGAACATAAAAATAGACAAAGGCTCCCAACACAACAAAAAGCAAAACCGCTAAAACTGTGGCAGCTACCAGCATTTTACCTTGGCATTTTAAGGGTTTGCCCGGGCTTTAACGCCTCCGGCGAATGCAATACCGAACGGTTTGCCTTGTAAATATCCTTCCAGCGCGATGTTGTACCGTATACCTTGCGGCTAATGCTACTAAGAGTGTCGCCGGGTTTTACTACATAGTCGCTAACTTTGTCGCGCTGAATTTCGGGGGTTTTTGTGCTTGGATTGTTCTTGCTTAAAATATCGGTCTTGCCTTTTGCGGTTTGCTGCAAAGCTGCTGGTGCTTCCGACTTTTTAGCTATATTTTTTTGGTATTTTTCAAGCTTTTCTATAGTGTCTGCATAGCTTGCCAAACGCTGTTTAAGCTCGTAGTTTTCTTTTTGTAGCTTAGATATAATTTCTTCAAGCTCAACATTATTCGAAAAGGGCGTTAGTGGTAGCGAAGCCGCAAACCGCTTGTGGGCGGTTTCTATCATCTGCTTTACGTTGCCAGAAATGTTTGAATCGGGTTTTAGCTCTAAATACTTTTTAAAGTGGTATATTGCGGCAATCGGATCGTTAAGAGAATTTAGATAAATGCTGCCCGCCTCCCAATGCGATTCGGGAGCGTCGCGCCGCTTTTCTATGACCTTTAAAAAGCAACCAAGCGCTTCGTTTGCATTGCCTTTTCTTAGTTCGGCTTTGCCCCTGCTGTATAAAGATTCTTCAACCTCGTCGACGGCGTCGCCCGTTTTTGTGTCGCAGCCACCGACAAAGAGAAGATACATAAAGGCTATAAACGCCAGCGACAAGCCCATTAAAAGCTTCTCGTTAAACACACGCGAATATAGCCTTGAAATAGACATCTTAAATTAGTGTCTAAAGTGTCTTACACGGGTAAACACCATTGCCATATTGTTGGCATCGGCGGCCTCTATAACCTCTGCATCTCTAACAGAACCGCCAGGCTGAATTGCGGCCGTTGCCCCCGCCTTTGCGGCGGCAACCAAGCCGTCGGCAAACGGGAAGAACGCGTCGGAGGCAATTATAGAGCCTTTAAGCGACAAGCCTGCATTTTGCGCTTTCCATACCGCAATTTGCGAGCTGTCTACGCGCGACATTTGCCCTGCGCCAACGCCCAAAGTGCGTTCGTTAGAAGCATATACAATGGCATTGCTCTTAACGTGTTTTACAACTTTCCAGCCGAAAAGCATTGCGTTCCATTCATCTTCGGTGGGCTGACGTTTAGAAACAACCTGCATATTCGCCTTAAGCTCTTGAATATTGTCGCTTTGCTGAACAAGCATACCGCCTACAACGCTTTTGAACTGAACGGGGCTTGCCGACTGCTTTGTATAGCTGGAAACCATCAAGCGTAAATTCTTCTTTTTATTTAGAATATCCAAAGCGTCTTGCTCGAATGCGGGAGCAATTATAACTTCGCAGAATATTTCCGAAATTTTATGCGCCAAATCCGCCTTCATTGGGCGGTTGATTATTATTATGCCGCCGAATGGGGCTTGGGTATCGGTTGCAAAAGCCTGATTCCACGCTTCAACCAAATCGTCGCACGAGGCAACGCCGCAGGGGTTTGTGTGCTTTAAAATTGCCAACGTGGGCTTTTCGAATTCCGAGATAAGTTCGCAAGCCGCGCTAATGTCGGTAATATTGTTATACGACAATTCCTTGCCGTGAAGCTGCGTAAAGAATTTGCCGAAATCTTCGCCGTAAAGTGCCGCATATTGGTGCGGATTTTCGCCATAGCGCATTTTCTGAACCAGCGGCATCGAAATATTCATTCTTTCGGGCAATTCTTCGCCCAAGAACTTAGAATGCAAATAGCCGCTAATTGCAGTGTCGTAGGCGGCTGTTCTCTTATACACTTTTAAAGCCAAAAGCTTGCGAAGTTCCTTAAGGGCTTCTTCGCCCTTGTCCATAGCTTCAAGAACTTTGCCGTAGTCGTTTGCGTCGCAGACAACGGTTACGCTTGCATGGTTTTTTGCCGCCGAACGCAGCATAGAAGGCCCGCCTATGTCGATATTTTCTATGGCGTCTTCAATAGTGCAGCCGCTTTTTGCAACGGTAGCCTCGAAAGGATAAAGGTTTACAACAACCATGTCTATCATACTAATGCCGTTTTCCTTCGCCTGACGCATATGGTCGGCATTGCTGCGCAAGCAAAGCAAACCGCCGTGGATTTTCGGGTGCAAAGTTTTAACCCTACCGTTCATCATTTCGGGGAACCCCGTATATTCGCTTACCTCGGTTACGGGAACGCCGTTTTGTTCCAGCATTTTGGCCGTTCCGCCCGTAGATAAAATTTTATAGTTGTGTTTTTCAACCAAAGCCTTGGCGAAATCCAACAAACCCGATTTGTCGCTTACCGAAATTAAAGCTATTTTCTGTTCCATATATCTGGGCATTATCTCAAATATGCGGCGAAATACTCAAGCATTTTTTGCTTAGAAAAGGCACAAAAACGCCGTTTTTTTATTTCGGCAAAGTCTTTTTTACGAAAAGTTTTCCGATACGCCCTTGAATGTATCTGCCGAAAGCTTAAGAAAGTCCGATGCCGACTTAAAATCGGCGTTTTTTGCCCTTATTTTTTCGGAAGTTTGGGCTACAATATCCATCGAAACCGAAAGCTTGCCCGAAATTTCGAACTGCTCGGCAATTGATTTGGACAACTGCGAAAAGCCGCTGTTTAACTCGAAAATATATCTGTCTATATCGGCAAAATCGCCCGTTAAAGAGCACCACTTTGCGCTTGCATCGTTGGTTTTATCTACAAAAAGCGAGGCGTCTGCAATATCAAATGCCAGCGAATTTTGCAGGTCTTTAGACGCAATTTCAACATTTTTGCCCAAGTCTTTTATGTTTTGCGCAATTTTGTGTATTTCGCGCGATACTGCCGAAAGCCCCGCGCTTGCCCCGCCGTTTTTTTCGGCAGCTATTGCAATGTTAAACGAAAGCATATTCGCGTTTTCGCCAAATTTTTCTATTTCGGAAAGCGATTGGAATATCTGCCCCGACATTTCAAGCAGGCTCTTTAGCCTGTTTGCCGTTTCGGCCGCCGAAAGAGACAAGTCGCGCATATCGCGCTTAAGCTCGTCGAAATAGGTTTTCGTGTTTTTGCTTTGGCTGACAAATTCTGAAATTTCCCTAGACGATTCCGAAGCCGTTTCGCTTAGAGCGTGCGCCGAAAACGCGGTTGAATTAGACTGCTGGTATACCTGCCTTACAGACGAATCCTCTGTTTTTACAAAGTTTTCAAACGCAAACAACGATGCCGAAATGCGGCGCGAAAGCTCGGCAATTCTGGTCGCCTTCGATTTAGAAGAGACTATGGACTCGTTTATTCTATTGATATACACTGCAATGTTTTGAAAAATTTCGTCCATTTCAGAGAATGAATTTTTGCTGTTAAACGAGGCGCTGCGCAGAATGTAGGCTGCCTCTCTAACCTTGCCCGACCTAAGCAGTTTTAAGGCCCTGTTTGCCGACTTAAACCCCACAAGTATGTTCGACGACACTATAAGCGAAAGCACAACCGCGCCAATAAGCAACACTAGCGAAACCGTTAAAACGTCGAAAAACATCTTTTTAGAACCCGTTTTAACCGACAACTTCTCGGCGACGCTGTCTATGGGTTTTGTTTTTGAAAGCGTCTGTTTTTCGGGAATCTCGCCAGAAAAAGATACGCCTATAACCCATTTAAATTCGGGCAAATAGCAAAACGCCGTATACTTTTCGCCCGTTATGCGCATATCCGAAGGCGAACGCTTTACAAAATTGATTTTTTCGCCGCTTTTTTTTGCCGCCGCCAAAATTTCGCCTATAGCTTTTTGCTGGGGTTTTAAATCAAGCTCGTTAAAATCTTTTTCTATAATCTTGCCTGTTTTTAGCCCTTTTTTTGAAACACGCACAACCGTGTTGAATTCGTCTAAAAACTCTACAACCCAAAAGTTGCCGGTTGTCCCTATTTTGGAATTTTCCAAATTTATACAGATAGACTCTTTTAGACTTTCGCGCTCCAATTCGTAGGCATCTTTGCCTGCCGAGTTTTTTAAAGACAAATCCATAATGCGGCAAAACCCTCTTACATCGCCTAAAATGCTCTTTGCGTTGTTTTCCGAAACATCGTCAAAAATATTTTCGGCAACCCTGTCTATATTGGGAGCTTTAAAATATAGCAGGCCAAGCAGCCCCGCGCACGGCAGCGCCGCCGCCAACGCGCCAGCAAAAATAACCACCTGCGTAATAGACGTTCTCATTACAAGGCACTATGTAAGCCGAAAGCACCTGCCATTTCAAGCATTTTCAAATATACTTTACAAAGGCTCTTTGCCTTGCAGAATATTGCGGCATATATGAAATCGGTATTGATATATTCGGGCGGTTTAGATTCTACCGTTTTGCTTTACAAACTGCGCGCCGACAATTCCATTGCGGCGGCAATTAGCTTTTACTACGGGCAAAGACATAATAAGGAAATAGAATATGCCAAATACAACTGCCAAAAGCTTGGCGTAAAACATTTTGTTGCCGACATATCTTCTTTAAAGCCCATTTTCGGCAACAGCGCGCTTACAAACGAAGCGGTTAAAGTGCCATTGGCGGAATATAACGCGCAAAATATGGCAGATACCGTTGTTCCCAACCGCAATATGATATTTCTTTCGATTGCCGCAGCCTACGCTATAACATCTGGCGCCGACTCGGTAGCCTACGCGGCGCACTCGGGCGACCACGCAATTTACGCCGACTGCCGCCCCGAATTTGCAAAAGCTATGCAAGCTGCATTTTCTCTTTGCGACTACAAAAAGCTGAAACTTGTTGCCCCGTTTGTTGGCATGTCGAAAGCAGAAATTGCAAAATTGGGCGTATCTCTTGGGGTAGACTTTTCTAAAACGTGGTCGTGCTACAACGGGGGCGACACTCCCTGCGGAAAATGCGCAACCTGTTTGGAAAGAAAGGCTGCCCTACAAGCTGCGGGCATAAAAAATATTGCATAGCACGGCAATTTGCACATAATGCCTTAAATTATTAACTATGAATTCGGCAAAAAACATAGCCATACTAGGTATGGGGCTTTTGGGAGGCTCGCTTGCCCTTTCGGCAAAAAAGAATATTAAGGGGGCAAAAATAAGCGTTTGGTCGCGAAGCCAATCTTCGCGCGAAAAGGCAAAACGTTTGGCTGACATTGTGTGCGAAACCCCCGCCGAATGCGTAAAGGATGCAGACTTGGTTGTTATTTGCACAAATCCGTCTACAATAGCAAAATACGCCGCCGAAATTTTGCCTCATTTAAAAGAAAACGCCGTTGTAAGCGATGTTGCCAGCATTAAGGGCTCAATTTGCAAGGCTGTAGACAAAATTTACAAAGGCAAAAAAGCCTTTTATGTAGGTTCGCACCCCATGGCAGGTTCCGACAAATCGGGTTCGCAATGGGCTTCGGCAGACCTTTTCGACAATAGACCGTGCATGGTAATACCGTCTAAAAACCGCCAAGCGACATTGTTTATTGAAGATTTTTGGAAGTCGCTTAAAATGCGGGTTAAGTTTATGACAGCCCAAGCGCACGACTTGTGCGTTGCCAGAATAAGCCACCTGCCCCATATAACCGCCGCAATTTTATGCAAAAACGCAAAGGGCAAAAACGAAAGATTTGCATTAAGCACGGGCTTTAAAGACACCACCCGAATAGCGGGCAGCAGCTCTGTTTTGTGGACCGACATTATAACCGAAAACAAAAGCTCTATTTTAAAGGCGTTAAAATGCCAAATAAAAGAGTTCGAAATTTTTGAAAATCTTTTAAAAAGCGGCAACGCCAAAGCCATAAAAAAATTCTTGGCTTCGTCGCAAAAATTTAGGGAGTCGCTTTAACAATGCTTATTAAAACTTTTAGAAAAGGTGCGGCGTTTTCGGCAAGGTTGCCGTCGTCGAAAAGCATAACAAACAGGGCGTTGCTTTTGGCTTCGCTTTGCAATGGCACGGTTGCTGTACGCAATATATTGCGCTCGCGCGACACCGTAATTATGCTCGACTGCCTAAAAAAACTTGGCTTCGAAATTTCCGAAAACAAAAACGATGTTTTTATTAAAGGGCTTGGCGGAAAAATACCAAACAACAACGCAAAACTTTTTGTGGGCAACGCGGGAACGGCTGCAAGGTTTATAACCGCCTTGTGCGCACTGTCGGCAACAGGCGAATACGAATTCGATTCCGATGCCGAAATGTATAACCGCCCAATGAAAGGTTTGCTGCTTGCGCTTGAAAATTCGGGGGCAAAATTCAAATTTTCGGACGAAAAATATGCGTTCCCTTTTAAGATGAAAAGCTGCGGCCTTGGCGGCGGCAAAACGATTATAGACGCTACCGCTTCAAGCCAAATATTGTCGGCGTTTTTAATGGTTTCGGCAAGGGCAGACGGCGATTCTATTATTGAGCTAAGAGGCGACACGGTCTCAAAACCCTTTGTTGCAATGACATTAAAAATGATGGAGCAATTCGGTTTTTGCGCCGAAATTTGCGAAAGCGGCTACTCGGTAAAAAAGCAGATTGAGCAAACAAGCATTTGCGAATACGAAGTTGAGCCCGACGCTACCGCGGCAAGCTACCCTATTACAATGGCGGCGGTAAACAATGGAGCGGTTCTGGTTAAAAACTTTGCAAAATGCGTTCTTCAAGGCGACGCCGAATATTCCAACATTCTAGCAAAAACGGGCCTGATAAAAACCTCTAATGTAGACGGCGACCTGCTTGTTGAAAGCCTGCACAATTTCGACTGCAACACCGCTTTGGATTTTAACGCAATATCCGACACATTTTTAAGCTTGGCGGCAATATCGCCCTTGCTTTGCAAAAAAATAAAAATTACGGGCATTGCCCACACCCGCAGGCAGGAAACAGACAGGGTTTTGGCAATGGCAACCGAACTTAAAAAGCTGTGCAAAAGCGTGGCAATAGACGGCGATTCTATAGAAATTACCCCGGCTAAGCCCGAAGAGCTTAGGCAAACGGCGCAAAAACCCATTTTAATAAAAACCTACAACGACCATAGAATGGCAATGGCATTTGCCGTTTTAGGCAGCCACAATCTAGCCGGACGCGGGTGGATAGACATAGAAAACCCGCAATGCTGCGGCAAAACCTGGCCCGAATTTTTTGAAGATATGGAAAACTGGAAAATGCAATCCGACAAATTTAAGGTTGTCGCAATAGACGGCGGGGCCGCCGTTGGAAAGTCGAGCGTATCCAAGGAAAGCTCGAAAAAACTTAACTACATGCATGTAGACACGGGTTCGCACTACAGAACTTTAACGTATATTTTGCTTGAAAACAGCCTAAGCTACGGCAGTGCCGACAGCGACATTATAAATACCCTAAACGGGCTTGAAATTTCCACAAAAATAGAGGGAACAAACCAGGCAAAAATGGCGGTCAACGGCATCATTGTAAAAGATTCGGACATAAGAACCGAAAGGATAAACACCAATGTTGCCTATTTTGCGGCAAAGCCGTTTTTAAGGGAATTCCTTAAAAACTACCAGCGTTCAATGAAAGGCGAAGCCAAAAAGCTCGGCTTTAACGGTCTTATCATGGAAGGCAGGGATATTGGCTCGGTTATTTTCCCCGACGCCGATGTAAGAATATTTTTAGACGCCACCCCGGAAACGAGGGCTGCTCGCCGCGCAAAAGAAGGCATTGGAGATTCGGTTGCAAAGCGCGATGCGCTAGACAGCAAGCGCAAAACCGCCCCACTGGTTTGCCCCGAAGGCGCAATAAAAATAGACACTTCGCATATGACAAAAGACGAAGTTATACAAAAGAGCATTTCAATAATTTTGCAGGCATAATGAAAACAACATTTGCATCGTTAAAAAATTCGGGCTTTTGGTACTGCATATCGTGGCACGTTTTTTTCGCGTTCAACGATTTGCTAGGCAGAATAGAAATATACGGCTTCGACAAAGCCCCCAAGCGCAACTGCATTGTTGTTGCAAACCATGTAAGCTTTTTAGACCCGCCTACAATGTCGGTTTTCCATAACGACAATGTTTCGGTTATAGCGCGCGACACGCTTATGAAAAATCCTATTTTGCGCATATATTTTTCGGCGTTAAACGCAATTCCCATAAAGCGCGGCGGCAACGATTTTGGCGCAATAAGAGAGGCTCTTAAACGCATAAAAAACGGGCATTCGCTTATTATTTTCCCCGAAGGCACGCGCACTGAAGACGGCAATTTGCTTAGGGCAAAGCCGGGGGCGGCAATGCTTGCCCTTAAGGCTAAAATTCCCGTTTTGCCAATACGCAGCTTCGGGTATTTTAAGATTATGCCAAAATCTAACAAAGTTACGGCGGGCACGCGCATAACAATAATTGCGGGCAACCCTATAAACGTTGCCGACATAGACCCCCAAAAGGGAGACCACAATCGCGCCCAAATAATAGCCGACCGCATTATGGAACACATTGCAAAAATAGAATACAAGTGGCACTACCACGTTTAAAACGCAACGGCTTTCCGGCAAAACACACATTAAAACGCAAAAAAAATCCCGAAAAAGTCCGGGATTTTTTTGTTTGCAAAACTGCTTTCGGAATTCGAAGCGTTTTTTCGTTATTCGAAAATTTCGTTTATGTCGTAGTCGGACATAAATACCGCACCGTACGCAAGGGTTAGGTGGAACAAAGAAGCGTTGCGCTTCGTGGTTTTGCTCCAACCTTCGAAAGTGGAGGTTGCACCGTCTTCAAACATCTTAAGCCAGGCGTTTTTATCGGTAAGCAATTCGTATAAAAGGCCTTCTTGCCCGTCTCTTCTAAGCGAAGCGAACATCGGAAAAGTTATAAACAAAATGCTTTTTTGCATTCTCTCTCTTTTAATCATTGCCAAAATGTTTATGCGAGATTCGTCGTTGGGACACAAACCAAAAAACCAGGGGTATATGTTTGCGGGAAAACTTATATGCGTGCTTGAAACCGAGTCTTTAAACATGTTCTTTTCTTTGTCGAAAAACGCATTTACAAAGGCCTCTTTCAATTTTGCCTCGCCGGCATATTCCGACATTCCAAGCCTGCGAGCCGTTCTGTTGTATAGCGATACCGCGCCAACATACCAGGCGTTTATAACATTGTGCTTTGTACGACATACCTTGCCTTCTGTTACGTCAACGTCGTAGCTGTCCTGCCAAGAGGCTGGCCACTCAACAACGCACCATTTGTCGAGATTGTTCAAAAGCCCGTCTTTTTCGGCATAGTTATTCGCGTAGTAGTCCAATATATTTTTGAACTGCCCCATTCTTTGCCTTACAAATTCGGCGTCGCGCTTTTCAAGCACAGGCAAAAGCATAAACATCATAAATGGATATTCGGCAATCTCCTGCATAAACGAA
The DNA here is from genome assembly GCA_034180465.1 of Opitutales bacterium. Taxonomy (GTDB): domain Bacteria; phylum Verrucomicrobiota; class Verrucomicrobiia; order Opitutales; family Intestinicryptomonadaceae; genus CAKUIA01. Next base: position 2,437 of record JAXFOH010000130.1, on the reverse strand, counting down.
CAGTTTGCGCAGGTTACCAACCCGCCGTCTATAAAGGAGGTGCGCAAAAAGTCGTCTACCATTTTTTTCATTGGCGCGTAGTCGTCGGTAAGAATGCAGTAGGTAAGCATTGTGTAGCAGCCGTCTCCCAAATAATAGCCCTTTTCCCTATCCATACAGTCTTGTATCTGTTCTTGCACGCCGTATTGCATAGAGCGCACGCACAGGTTCCAAATTTTTTCAACGGTTTTGTCGCCTTTATATCTATTTTGCGCCTTCAGAGTAAAAGGCATATGACGGGCTATAAGCTCGAACGATTTTTCGTCTACATCGGCGTTGTCTATTCCAACAATCTCGGCATATCTAAACGACTTATAGTCGAATTGATCCAGTGTGTCGTAGCCCTTGCCCGAAAGCATAAAGTGCTCTCTATAATCGCAATTTGCCCTAAGCTTGTAGCGAACAGAGCCATCGTCGTTAAGCTCTTGACCAAAGCGCAATTCAAGCTTTGCGCCCTTTTTGCCCGAAGCTTTCATTTTAAAATAGCCAACGTACATTGCGCCAAAATCAACAAAAATGCGTTTGCCGCGGCGTTCCACAATTTTGGGTTTAATGGTTTCAAACTGTAAATTTGCAAGCGGAGATTCAAACAAAGTGTAGTCGGCCAATTTTGCAGAAACTGCGTTTTGCCATTTGGAATCGTCAAATTCGGGCTTTTCAAAACCAACTTGGGCTGCTTGGGCGTTGTAGGTTTCCATAAACTGGGTGTCGTAGCCAACAATGCCGGTGGCGATAAACGCTTCGTGGTAGGCAAATTTAAATGTATTGTCGCTTTTCAAAACGGTTTTGCCGTCGGCAACAATGTCGCAAATAAAGCCGTGTCGGTTGTCGCCGCTAACCCATACCCTGTTTATAAGCCCCTGATAATAGCTGTGAATTGCTATTGTGTTTTTGCCTTTTTTAAGGAATTTTGAAACATCTATCTTATTGTATAGATAATGAAAATTGTAGGCTGCCGTGGGCCCTTGCGCAATAAACTGCCCGTTTATGTAAATTTTTGCGTAATCGTCGGCCGAAAAATAAAGCTGGGCCTCTTTAACCGATTCGGACAGCTCAAAAATTTTTCTAAACAAAATGTGCTTGTTTCGTATGGTCGAAAGCTTTTTTATTTCGGCGGCCCTTTTGCCATCTAATTGGCGGCGGAATACGTTTATCTTTTGCAGATTTTCAAACATAGGCGTTGTTATCCATTCGCCCGAAAATTTGCGCTGCTTTTCCTGATTTTCGCCTAAAGCGCAAACCGACCAAAGCCCCATAATAAATGCAATGGCAACCCTGCCCAACATATCTATACGTTTCATATTCATAGAAAAGATGCTATTTGCACAAAAAAGCAACGTCAACTATAAAACTAAAACTCGCACCAGCTGGGCGAAACAAAAGTAATGCACGGCGTTGCGCTTTCGCCTATAAACTCTTTGCGGTTTAAAATGTCGGCAACGCTTCTTACCGCCATAACGCCAACCAAATAATTGTTTTGCTCTATTCCACACCAGTTTTTTGTAATTTTGCGGCGATTTTCCAGCTGAACCAAAAGTATTTTTTTGTCGGCAACAATTTTATTTTCGCGCAGAAAATCGCCAACATAGTCGCGCAAATATAAAATTGCCTGCGGTTTTTGCGCTTCTAAAAATTCGTTAAGTTTTTCGTTAAAATTTGCGGCGGCAAACGGAACCGTAAAAGGCTCTATGCGGCTGCGTTTTTCAACCTCGAACTGCGCACGCAAAAAGCCGGCAATAAAGCGGCCGTCCACAAAATAGTCTACCTTTTTTTCCATAACAATTGCCACGCGATTGAGTCCTTTTTTTACGCAGTTTTCAAACGCCAAATAGCTGGCAGCATATTGGTCGGCTGAAACTACTGCCCCTAACGACGCAGATGTTTTTACCCCAACCGACACAAACGAAAAGTTGCGCCAAATTTCAGCAAACTTGGGTTTAAAAAACTCTCCCAAAAAGTGGCCCATAACAACGCCGCCCCTTATGCCTCGCGCGCGCAATGCCTTCGCAAGGGTTTTTGCGTTTAAAAGCGGGTCGGCAATCCAAATTTCGTCTACCGCATAGCCAAGACGTTTTGCCTCGCTTTCTATACCCCTTTTATATTCGCGCAAAGTGGGGTGCTTTTTTACTATATTTTTGTCGGCATTGGCAATCAATAGCGCCATTGTTTCGGAAAATGCTGAAACTTTGCCCCTTTTTATAGACGACATTAGCGACGAAACCAAGGGGCTTTTTTTGTAGCCCATTTTTGCCGCCGTTTTTAAAACGCGCTGTTTTGTGGCTTTAGAAACCATATTAGAACCCGAAAGCGCAAACGAAACCGCAGCTTTAGAAAGCTTTAATTTTACGGCGATGTCGGCAATGCTAACGTTTTTGCTGTTGGTGGCTGGCATATATAG
>JAXFOH010000123.1:0-16173 GCA_034180465.1 Opitutales bacterium | reverse complement strand
TAACGAGAATCGACTGATTTTGTCTTAGCTTCAGTCTTCTTTCCTGGGCCATTAAAGTTTTGTAGGCTCGTTTGATTCTTGAAAAATACTTTGACATTTCCGCTCTTTTTTGAGATATGTGACTACAATATACCGTCGATGTTTGCGCAAGGCGGCGGTTGTTTGATTGGCTCGAGTGGCGGAATTGGCAGACGCGCTAGACTTAGGATCTAGTTTCGCATGAAGTGAGGGTTCGAGTCCCTCCTCGAGCACTTTTTTGAGAGAGCTTTTTTTATCCCGAAATGCGGGTCAACTCCAAAGAGAGTGTTTTTTAGTGAAAGACGCCGCATAGAAGCAAGACCCTCAATCTGTAATTTTCAAAGTTTCTATAACCGTAAGCCATTCGTTGTATCAGTTTCATTTTCCTATGGAAGCCTTCTGTTATTCCGTTATTTTTCGTATATCTCCACATTCGGATTATCGGCGCAAACCAGTCGCTTATTGTCTCTGCTAATATCTCAAACTCCTGCGTCGCTTCGTATTTCATCTGCTTCATCATTGTTTTCAGTTCCTTTATATTTCTCATACATTCCTTTGCCGTTTGATGTTTCCTGTTCAGCAACTCGCACAACCTTTCCTTAAACTCGTATGCCACCTTTATCGCTGGGTTGTCCTCAAAAAACTTTTCCAATCGCTCTCGCTCTTCGGCTTTCAACCTATCTCCTCGCTTTCTCAGTGGGTATGTTATCTTCCTGTTCCACTTTACTTCCTCCTGCGCTTGTTTGCAAAACTCCATAAAGTGGCATAACACCAATCTTATAACATGGAACCTATCCGCCACTATCTTCGCTTTCGGAAAACACCGCCTTACTATGCTTCGGTAGCTGCTGCTTAAATCCATACACACAACTTTTACTCTATCTCTCCCCTTGTAGCTCATCAACTTGCTTTCGACTAAGTTGCGCGATTTGCCTTCTATCACATCGTATACCCTGTGATGCGTTAAATCCGCTATCGTTGTTGCAAACTTGTAGCCTTTGTGTATCGTGTGTTCGTCAATACCAATGATTGGTGGACATTCATAGTTTAGCTGTTCTTTGACTTTTAATTCAAAGCGTTCGTGGATTACTCGCTCCACCGTACTTTGTGATACCCTCAACCTTTTCGATATCTTCTTATTTGTCGCACCGTCGAGGTATTTATCGATGATTTCATCTTTGGCGTTCTCTGATATTCGCTTGTTGCTCTTCAATCCTCGTATCGGCTCTCGAAACACACTTCCGCACTTCGGACACCGATATCGACGCGCCTTTATGACTACATCGTATATCCGCCCGTCTATCGACGCTACTTTCGCCTTTCTGTAATAGTGGTCGTAAAATACAACCTTTTTATGCGCGAAGCCGCGACAAGACGGTATACCGTCTTGTTTGTATTCCAATCTCGCAAAAAAGTCTCGACCTTTCCGCCAACTTCGTATTACTCTATAAAAATTGAATAGCATCAGAGGCATTGTAGGACTTTCGTCCTCTTTGCCTCCCTTTTTTTCTTCTTCTCCTACCCTCATCCCACTATCTTTGACGATGAGCGCGGAAATGTCGCGGAATTAAGTTTTTCTCATAATCCGCTTGTCTTGGCGTTCCGCCGTATTTTCCATTCAGCCTCTATGGGGCGGGTTATTTTAAGATAATCTCGCCCGTTACGGAGTCGATGACTGTTGTGGAACACTGCGGAATGTCCAACTCGACTTTTTTGCCGTTTGCCAAATTGATTGTACGTTTCCCGCCATTTGCGCTTGTAAGGCATAAAATGCCGCCACCGACCTGTATCGGCTCGCCGCTTGTGCAATAGATATGCGCGCCGCTTTCGGCGACGATATCGGAGACTACTTTTTTACCCTGCGGCGGAATGCCGAAATAGTAGGCAGTATGGGTCGGGAAGGTTTTCTTTGCCACCGCAACTTTTTGGGAATCGCCGTAATAGGCGATGGGCGTTCCGTCTGTCGGAACGAGTATTGGCGATACTATACCCTTGATTTTCGGGGTTTCAGGCGGGAATTTCGCGTCGGCATAACGCAATTGAAGCGGAGCGTCCGTAAACTTCTCAAATTTGAACCCCGTGAGTTCCTCAGTCAAATCCGCGCCCAATCGTTTGCCGTCGGAATATCCTGCGGCGTAAATCCAGACAAGTGTTCTTCCGTTGTTTTGGAGTTTTTCCCTGACGAATTTACGCTGCGCGGCGTCGGCGCGTTGGGCGTTGAGAAAAATCACACACTTATAGCGGGGAAGGTCGATTTTATCCAAATCGAAAGAATGGATTGTATCGTAGACGACGCCGCTATGACTGAGGGCGCGAAGGAACGGGAAGACGACCTCGTTTTGCTGCAGGAAGTCTGGAGCACAAGCGTAGAAGGAAGGGTTGTCGAGCACGACTGCGACATCGGAGGGACGTTCGAACTTTTTCGCGCCGTAGGTTTGCCAGATGTTTGCGATATTGCCGACCTCCGCCCTCAATGCCGGCGAGCACCACCAGCCCGTTTTACGGGTGAGCGAACCGTTGAAAATCAAGCGGTGGTCGTAAAAATATGCACCCTCGCCGTGGGTATAGTTTTCGAGCATATTTTTGCGCATAAGGGCGATTGTCTGAGGGAAGTATTTCGGGTCGCCGCCGACATATTCGGGCGGAAGCACAGGGGCATCGGCGGGCTTGCGGTCGTCGTACATCGGAGTCCCGATTGGGTGCTGGTCCATTTCCATCAGCGAGAGTTTGCCGTGGATTCTGGCGGAATCGAGCAAGTTGCGGGAGAGCCCGAAACCGTCAAATTTGCGGTTTATCGAGTAGGGGAAGGGAGCGCAGAAGAAGTCGAAATCCGGCGAATCGAAAAGCATTTTAGACTCCAGGTGTCCGCTGATAGGTGCGCGTCCGAAGAGGTCGAATGCATAGCCGTTGAATGCACCGCAAAGCACGGGGCGTCCCCAGCTTTGCTTGACGATTTTCGAGAAGTACAGAATGTCTTCGCTGATTGTAAGCAACAGGGTTTCGAGCGAATCGACGACGTCAGCGCGCAAGACGGGGTTGCGGAAGTTGCCGTCGTCGGTCTTATATCGTTCGGGCAGCGGCGGGATTTTCGCTCCGGCAATTGTGGCGGCGGGATTACCCCACGCCTTTTGCAAAGTGGCGTCGTTGTGATATTTTTGCTTCAAGTACTCCCTGAAACGCTCCTGCATCGGTTTGCTGAAATCGGGCTCATGCTCGACACTACCCCACTGATGCCATTCGCCCTGCAGCCCGCCCGCGATTTGAAATGCGATGACGCGGCCGCCCTCGGGGGTCGAAGATAGTTCCCTGCACGCCCGTTCGAGAACTTCGCCGCTTTCTTTCAGCCATTTTTTAGACGCCAGCGAAATGCGCATAACGCGCGGCTGGTCGTTTTTTATCAGTCTGACGTCGTCGGTTTTCTTGTCGTCTACCCACGGGCCATCGCCGAATTCTACGACCTGGTCGCGATTTTCGAGCGTCCACCAATATGGAGCGTTGACGTGGATTCGCACGATAATCGGGGCGTCGGGCGAAACGTCGAGTACGCCGCGGATGTCTTTTTTGATGTTTGAGATATCGACCGAACCGTCCTGTTTCCAAGTGTGGCGCAATTCGGAGTCGATGAGGACGATTTTGACGCCTTCCTGTGCGAAGAATTTGATGTTCTTCTGCGGTTCGGGCAACCAAGTACGCCAGGCGGCGATGTCGCTCATTCCGTAAACGATTGGCTGCATTTCCTTGCCGTTGACATAGAGGCGCGGACGGCCGTTTTCGTTTTTGACTTCGGCGCGATAGGGTGCGTTGCTTTTGCCTGAGGGCTGGTTATCGCAGTTGCAACCTACGAGAAGGCCCAATACGATTGTCGATACGCAAAAATAAAATATTCCTTTCATAGTGTGGGAAATTTTAGATAAATTTTGATGTAATGTAAAATTCTTTTTTTGATTTATTTTGAAAAATGTTAGGCAATGTTTACAATCAAGCTGAAACGGTATATAGGAAGTATTCCGCGATTTTTACGCTTACCGTCCTTAGTATCTTAAAACTTCTAAATTGCACACTGGATATTGTAAGAGATTTTTTCTCTTCTTTGCCCTCCTTTTTTTATTCATTCCACAATCTTTGACGTTGAGCCAAAATATCGCGTTTTTCAAAAAATGCTCAAACGTATGGCACAATTACCTCAAACCTTGTGGCGCGATACAATCAATAGGAATGCAGGCTTATAAAATGTCGGGCGAGTGGGATTCGAACCCACGACCCCCTGGTCCCAAACCAGGTGCGCTAGCCAGACTGCGCTATCACCCGAAATTTATCCGTAGAATAAAAGACATTTATCATGCTATTGTCAAGTTTTGAAACTTGGCTTTTATACATTCGCTAATTTTCGCTTTTTACACCGTCTTTATTTATATTTATGTTATACTTGCCGTTGGCGAGAATTTCGGGGCACGCCAAGGCGGTTTTTAGGCCAAATTCGCTATTTGTAAAACTGGCAAAAGTGTTGTTTAAAACGCCGCCCGAGAGCCCCCAGTCGGCATAGCCTATGTTAAAACGCCAACCGCCTTGGTGCAATATCCACGATTTATCTTTGCTGTTTTGCGCAAAAACAACAATGGGGTTGGCGTTTGTTTCGGTTGTTTTAACAAGCTTTATGTTTGCAGAATCCTTTTCGTATTCTGTTTCGGTTATCTTTGTTGTGGTGCACCCAATAAGCAAAATTGCAACAAGTGCAAATGCGTTGTATATTTTCATAATTTATTTTCCTTTCTCTTTATGTAGGCGGTTATGTATGCACGGTTGCCCACTGCGCGCAAAATGTCGTAGGCCGCTATAAGCTTTATGCGGGCAACATATCTTTTCCAGTTCCACCAGCCGTATTTGTGGTATATTTCGTCTATGCCGTTTAGTAGAAAAATATCGTCGGCCTTTTCCTTTAGGTGTAGCGAGCCGTCCGAAAATTCGTACATAAAATCGTGTATGGCAGCCGAAGCTTCTATTGCCTTAAAAAACAGGTTGCCGGCATTTCGCGCCCATTCGGGCATACTTTGGCTGCCAACACCGTTGCAGATTTTTACAAGCATCTCGTAACTGCATTTAAGCATTTCTTCGGGCACAATCAAGTGCGCGTCTTTTGCAATTTTAAGCAAACTTTCTATTTTTTGCTCGCTATACATCTTCGTTTTCGCTTTCGTGCTGCATAGCGTTGTATACTTGCTGCAGGGCAACGCTTTGGTTTAGCTTTTCTATTTCGGATTCGTCGAACTTAAATTCGGTATTTCCGCCAACTTCAACCCCGTTCGAGTCGGTAAGCGTGCCAACTACTTTTATGTATTTGACTTTAAACAGAGAACCGTTTTTTAGATTTATATCCATATATTTATTTCCTTTCTATTTGAAGAGATTGTAAAGACGCTCTATTGTGATGTCGTTTGGGCTTGCAATGTAGCCGCTTAGCAAAACATTGCTGTTTTGCGCCGACTTGTCGGGAATAGTCTTCGTTATTCCGTTTTTGAATGTGAAATTTTCCAACGCCAAAGAGGCCCCTAAAATTTCGAATTCCAAATCGGCAATGCTCCAGGCGTAATCGACATATGTTCCAGTAAGCGACCCTGCGCTTAATCCAATTCTGCCGCTTAGTTCGTTTTGCACTCCTTTGGGGATTGTTTTTGTTATTGTGCCTTCGTAGGTATGCCACTCGGTATCGGTGCAGTCGCTAAGCTTAATTTGCAAAAACAAAATGTGGCCTCCCATTGTTCCTATGTTTATTCCAGAATATGGTGTTGTAGAAACGCTTGTGTTGTTTTTGCGGTATTTAAATTTTATTTTCAGCGTAACTTGCCCGTAGCCGAAAACCGAAATATTTGAATATAAGCATCCGCTGCCAGACATAATAAATGCGCCTGCAATGTCTACCGCGTTATTTATGCCCAAGGCTGTTTCGCTTTCGCTTAGGATTCTATTTTTTAAGTAATAAATTGCCGTTGCGCTTGCAGTCCAAACTCCGCGTTTTATGGCAATAGTTGTTGTTTCAGTAATATCCCAGCCGTTGTCGCTTGTTGCGCCCATACTTGTATCTGTGTTTTTCGCCAATAGGTTTGTAAGGTAGGGCGGCAAACTTTTGCCTTTAACATAATCCGCAAAACTGTAGGGAGGGTTTTCAGTAGATAAGTCGAAATTTAAAACCGCTATATCTGCAATATTGCCCCGGCTTTGCGAAATGCTGCCTATGGCAAGGTTTGCGTTGTCTTTGCTGCTAAATTCAAAGTCGGCAAAGCCAAACACACCCGTGTTTGCCGAAATTTTTAGCGTTGAATTTGTGCATACAATTGCCACGCAATTTATATAGTTTGCATTTATTTTCGTGCTTAAAAGCGGTGTTTCGCTTGCATTGTAGGCAGTAATAACATTTGTAGACGCCGAAATTTTTAAGTTGCCAACATTAAACAGTGTGCCGGAATATTTTTCGATTTTAGCCAATATGGTAAATGGCGGCTTTAGCGTAAATGCAGTTTTTGCCTCGCCGTTTATTATGTGTAGAAAGCCGTTGTTTGCCTTTTGTATTTTATATTGCCCAATATCGGCTTGTGCGGCGGTGTTTGCCGCATTTTGCGCAGCTGTTTTTGCGTTTTGTGCCTCATCTTTTGCGTTAATTGCAGCAGTTTGGGCATTTTGTGCCGTTTTGCAAAATTCTTCGCTTGCGCTTTTGCATGCACTTGCAGTTTCGGCATATTGCTTTGCTTTCAACTCTGAATTTGCTGCAGTTTCGGCACTATTTTTTGACTTTTCAAAAAAGTATTTTGCGCAATTTTCCTTATATTCGCTTTCTGAGTTGTTTTGTGTGCCAACGGCGTATCCTTCGGCTAAAAGAGCGTTTGTTTGTGCACTTAGCGCCGCGCTTTCGGCAAGAGACTTCCATTGTTCTACATCGGGCGGCGTATATAAAGCGTCTGCGCAAAAATTTTCCTCGCATTCAATCCAGCCTGCGCAAAGGGTAAATTTCTTTTGTTTGCCGCAAACGGCGGTAAATTTAAGCCAGTTTTCGCCGCTTTTAAAATTTGTTTGACTTGCGTCCAATTCAAAAAATGCGTGTTGTGCGGTTTTGCTTTGCCACTGCAAAAGTTGCAAATCTTTGTTTAGCTGGCTGCAAACTTTTTGCAGCAAAATTTCAGATTGTCTTGGGGCGGGGCTGTTGTATCCGCCAATGTCGAATATTTCCAATACAATTTTTTCCACATTAGACAAGTCGCGCAAGCTGCCCGATTTTTCGAAAAAGGCTACGGCAATGTTAACGTCGTCGCCTTGTTTAAAACGCAATATTTCGCCGTTTTGCCCGTTTGTGGGAGTTTGGGCTGCATATACATATAGTGTGTTGATTTCGCTCATAGCAAAGCCGTTATATATTTGTTTTGCTTCAGCCAAAAACCATGCTTTGCGTTGTTTGAACCGTTTGCGTTTTTTTCTTGAACGATAGATTTTTTATTTTTGAATATTTTTTAGATGCCCGAATTTATCAAAGAGAATGTTTTGCTTGCACCATTTTGCGGTTTTAAATGTGGCGGGGCTTGTCGCTATTATCTAGACGCAGGCTCTTGCGGCGTTGATGTTCTTGAAAAGGCGTTGGAATTTGCGGCAAAAAAGTCTTTGCCCGTAAAAATATTGGGCGGCGGATACAACACTTTGGTTGTAGACAACCCCAGCGATTTTATGCTTATACACTTTAAGCCTTGCATTAATGTGCCACAATTTTTGGACGGCTACACTACAGTTTTAGCTTCTATGTCGCTGCCTAGCCTGCTGGCTTTTTGGGCTAAGAACAATGTGGGCAATATAGATTTCCTTGCGGGCATACCCGGTAGCATAGGCGGGGCAATTTGTATGAACGCAGGCATTTCGCATCCCGAAAGGCTGGAAATTTCGTCTTTATTTGTAAGTGCCATAGCCATAGACTTAAAAACGCAAAAAGTTATTCAACTAGGCAAAAGCGATATGCTTTTTAACTATAGAAGCAGCGTTTTGCAGCAGGGCAGATATGCACTTGTTTCGGCAAAATTTTATACGCCAAATAGCGATTGCAACATTTCCGAAAAAATTAGGCAGGCAATAGAGCAAAGGAAATTGCGCCAGCCGAAGAACAATAAAAACGTAGGTAGCGTCTTTAAAAATGTAAACGGTGTTTCGGCGGGCTATTATATAGACAAATGCAATCTAAAAGGCTTTTCGGTTGGCGGGGCAGTTGTAAGCAACGTTCACGCCAACTGGATTTTAAACGCCAACAACGCAACTTCGGCGGATATTTTGCGTTTAACCGAACACATACAAAAATGTGTGTACGAAAAATTTAAGATAAAACTTGAATTGGAAATGCGAATTTTGAAGTAAAAAGTATAATTATTTGCTTGAATTGTGTCGCCTAATATCTATAGAATTTAACCAAGGTAAATAAATGAAAACTAAAATTATTTCTCTTCTTTTAATATTTGTTGCTTGCGCTTTTTCTTTTGCCGACGACGCGGCAAAGACAAAAGTCTCTAAAAAAGAGATTAGGGAAAGCCTGCTAGAAAATGTAGATAAAACCGCAAAGAACGGCGATGTTATGATAAAGCTTCCCGACTCTGCACCAAAGGGGTTGGAAAGTGGGCACCTGTCGCCTTATATGGCTATTTTGCTAAGTTATGTAGACCCCGATATGGATTTTGAAAAGTTTTCGGAAAAAATGAACAAGGGCGCGACAAACACAATTGCGTCTATTGTGGCGGTTTCCAAAGCCTATTTGGCGTCTAAAAATATAAAGCTTAAAATGATTTCGTTTTCGGCAAACAACGTAAGAATGAAACTAGACGAAGGCCTGCCCTTGTTTGCCTATGTTTCGGCCGACAATCCTTCGTACGAGAAAATTGCGCTGCGCACAAAAGACCGCCCCGAAGAGGCCCAAAAAATGGCGGGATGGATAAAAATTCTTAAAAAGAACGAAGTTAAAAGCTTTAAGAAAGGCAGAATTTGGGCCGATACAATGATTTCGGGCTACAACAAGCAAACTGGCGAATATCTTATGTGGTATGGTGCAGAACCAATTTGGCTAACCGAAACCGAGCTTAAGAAAACCCTAAACGAATTGTATCAAGTTTCATTCTAATTTTGCAAAAAATGCAAGAATGAGACGAATTTTGCAGGTATATTAAAAAAAAGCTTGCAAAGCTTGCCCAAAATATATTTTCATTGTGTTTTTATTTGATGGTACGATAGCCAAGTGGTAAGGCGAGGGTCTGCAAAATCCTTATTCGTCGGTTCGATTCCGACTCGTACCTCCAAATTTTTAACCGCCGCTTAATGGGCGGTTTTTTTGTGGAGATAAACAAATGTGGGGCGTCTTGTGCAAACGTATATGCCAATGCGGCCTAAATTCAAAAAAGGCTTGCGAGAATTTCTTCTATAATTTTTCCTTAAAAAATGGAAGATTTTGTGGCAGTGGGTTTCCCTTTGGTGTCGGCAGTGGTATATGCCGTGGCATCTTTGCTTGTTAAAAGGGCAACAAACGGCAACATTGGGGCATTAACGGTTTGCTTTGTTATAAATGCGCTGATTTTTGTGGTGTATATGCCGCTTTTTATTGCCACTTTTAATTTTGAAACGCTATATTGCTTTAAATATATTTTTCTTTGTGCTGTTATATATTTGGCGGGGCAATATGCAAACTATGTCGCGTTTTCGAAAGGAGATATTACTGTTGTAAACCCCGTTTTGGGCGTAAAAACTTTGCTGGTTGCAATTTTTGCGTCAATTTTCACGCAGCGACACATTCCCGATATTTGGTTTTTGGCTGCAATTTTATCGGTTGCAGGGGTTTTGTTTGTTGGGACAGAAAAACTTAAAGTTCCAAAAAAAGAGTTTTTACCGGTTTTTTTTGCAATATTTGCCGCGGCAGCTTGGGCTGCAATGGATATTGTTATGCAGGAGAACGCCTCAAAAATGGGGGTATTATTCTTTATTTCGTCGCTAAGCATTATTTTATTGCCGCTCAGTTTGCCGCTTTTGCCGCTTGCAAAAAACGAGTTAAAAAATGCTTCACGGACAACTGTTGCAATTCTGCTTTTAGGGGCAGCCTTGATGATTTTAAAAGACGTTCTTTTTTGCTATTCGCTTTCGGTCTCGAAGGGCGGGGCGGTTTTGGCAAATATTTTGGTGTCTACCAGGGGGCTTTTTACAATACTTATAGCGTGGCTTTTCGGCGCAGTTTTCGGCAATTTTGAAATGAAAAAAGTTTCGTTTGCATTTGCTGTCCGGCGCCTTATTGGTGCAATATTTTTGTTTTTTGCCGCGTTTTTGGTTTTGTTTTATAGATAAAAGTTTAATTTTTTTATTGTTTCATGCTGTGGAAAGCTCGTAGAGTTTTAAAGAGCTTTGAAACATTATAATAATTTGCAAATAAAGCAGTTAAAAAATTGCTTTTTCGCGGAAATGCGTGGGGCTTTTAGGCGTGCGTTTTTTATTTATAAATAAAATTTAAACCAAAGAAAAGCTTTAGTCTTGACAGTGAACGCTCGTTCATTTTTATTGTGCACATAAAATGAAATCACTAAATAAATATATAAGCATTGCAGGCATTTCGCTTGCAGTAATAAACACAAGCCTCTTCGGCGCGGGCTATCAGGTTGTAGAGCAAGGAGCGGCAAATATGGGCACAGCCTTTGCCGGAGCAACGGTAAACGCCAATAACGACGCCTCGGCTGCGTTTTGGAATCCGTCTACAATAGCATTTATGCCTCTTAAAGACGGCGAAACTTTGGTAAACATTGGAGGGTTTATTGTAGATCCTTCTCTTGCATTTAGTGACAACGGCTCTACAGTTCCCGCAGGGCCTAACTACGATGGCCAATGCGCGGTAACTTCTAAAGTGCCCAACTTTTTTGTTGTGCACAAGTTTAACGAAAATTGGGGAGCTTCGCTTTCGTGCACGGCTCCGTGGGGTTTGGAATCCGACTATCAGGAAAACTGGGTAGGGCGCGACCAAGCTTTGCGCAGCTTTTTAATGACGGTAGACGTAAACCCCAGCGTGTCGTATAAGGTAAACGAATGGTTTTCGATTAGCGGAGGCGTTAGCGCGCAATATAGCTACTGTACATTAACAAATTGGTTTCCACTAACAAACAGCAGACTTAAGCTACACGGCGACAGCTGGAGCGTTGGCGGCAACATCGGCTTTACTGTAAAATACGCCGAAGACGGCCGCATAGGTTTTCAGTGGCGAAGCGCAATAGACCACACGTTGTCGGGCGAGGCAACTTTGGGCAACAGCAACATTGCCGATATTAGCGCCGATATGCATATGCCAGATACTTTTACAATAGGCATATACCAGCGTTTGCGCGGCGATTTTGATATGTTTGCGGTTATGGCGGAATATTCGTATATAACATGGTCGGTTTTCGACAACCTTACAATTAAGGGGCTAACCCTTGGCGGGAGCACGATTACCGAGGTTGAAAACTGGGTAGACACCTCTAGGGTGTCGGCAGGTATACATATGTATCCCACCGAAGATATAACCTTGCGTTTCGGTATTTGCTACGATGAATGCCCAGTGCCCAGCCCGAAAGACAGAACGTCTAGAATTCCCTGCGCCGACAGAATTTGGCTTGCGTGTGGCTTGGGCTATAAATACGAAAATTGGACATTCGACATTTCCTATACATATATCTTTGTTCTAGACAACAGCGCAATAGACAGGCGCGGTCTAGTGTCGAATTTGCATGGCAGTTATTCGGCGCACATAAATGTGTTTGGCGTTCAACTAGGCTATAAATTTTAATCTTAAAAATATTTTCCCAAAAGTGCGGCAACCCCTAAAAAGTTTGTCGCATTTTTTGTTGTAATCCCAAGCACTTTTTGTAGCCTGGCTAAAATTCATTATTCGATACATGTTGGGTAGATACAAAAAATTTTTCTTTATAGTGTTTGCGGCATTTTGCGCATTTGCAATTTTTGCGCTGTTTTTGGTTTTTTTTCAAAAAAGAGCCGGGCAATGCCTATAAGCTTGTAAGCGAAAACAACGTAGTATATATAACCGAAAATGGCAAGCGCATATGTCAGCGCATGGTATATGTTACAAAAGGCTCTACAAGCGAAGAACTTGGCGAAAGCTTTAAAGATTTTAAATTCGAATTTACAGCTCCATACGATATAGAAAAATGCGCGCTTCACTTTAGGTTTAACAAGCAAAATTTAAAGGTTTATATCGCACAAATAGAGCTAAGAAACCTTACTACGGGCAAAACAGAGCGCAGCTTGGATTTATCGGGAGATTTGCCCGACAAAAACATGAAATATTGGTGCAAAGGTTTTGGCAAAAATCAGTTGCCGCTAACTTTGCAAAACCAAACCGAAAACGGCCAAAAATTTTTGCTTTTGGATATTAAAAAGCCCAAAGCCAACGAAATGGACGGCTTTCACCTATATTATAAATGTCCGCCCGTGCGCAAAAACAACAAATATTTAGTATCGGTAAAAATAAGGGCAAACCGCGTTTGCCAATTCGATTTGGGCTTTAGAAAACAGTGTCAAGACTATGCTTTGCTGGGGCAAATAGGCAAAGATTCGTTTAACTGGCAAATTAAGCTTGCGGCAAAAGCCGGGGTAGATTTTGTAACGTTCGAAATAGACGCCCCTTATTTGCAAAACGGCAATTTGCATGATTTTACAGCTATTAAGTCTAAATACGACGCTGTTTTAAAGGCAAACCCAAAGGCAAAACTTATACCGCGCATACGCTTTTACCCGAACGCAGAATGGTGCAGGGCAAACCCCGATGCAATGATGCGCTACGACAACGGCAAAATAGACACTAAAAACCCGTCGGTTTCGTCTTTAAAATATAGGCAGTATTCGCTTGAGGCATTAAAGGCGTTAATAGAGTTTTCCGAAAAAAATTACGGCTCGAATATGGCGGGCTACCACCCTACGGGCGGCAATACGCACGAATGGTTTTATGCAAATACTTGGAAAAGGGAACTTTTCGGGTACGATGCTTCAACACAAATAGCATTTCGCAAGTGGCTTAAAAACAAGTATAAAAGCGATTTAAATTTGCGAAAGGCTTGGGGCAAAAATTCAATAACAATAAATTCGGCAACTGTTCCCGATCCTGCCGAGCGCAATTCCACAAAAGAGCTTATAAACTTGCAAACCCACGCCAACGTTACCGATTTTAACCTGTTTTTGCAAGACGAAATGGCCGACATTGTAATTATGCTAAATAGTTGCGTAAAAGAACTGGCTCCCAACAGGTTGGTGCTTAGCTTTTACGGCTACGGCTGCGAATTTTCGGGCGTATACAACGGGCCCGCAGTTTCGGGGCACTATGCGTTAAATAAAATCTTAAAGTCGAACACTGCCGACATTATTTGCGGGCCAATTTCCTATTGCGACAGA
The DNA here is from genome assembly GCA_034180465.1 of Opitutales bacterium. Classification (GTDB taxonomy): domain Bacteria; phylum Verrucomicrobiota; class Verrucomicrobiia; order Opitutales; family Intestinicryptomonadaceae; genus CAKUIA01. The sequence continues at coordinate 2,727 of JAXFOH010000123.1, read as the reverse complement.
ATGTTTGGCGGCGGCAAAACCGCAATGGGAGCCGCAGAAAGCGTTGCAAACTACGGCAAACTTTGGCTAGACGAAGACGATACTTCAACATATCTTGCCCCCTAAGGCTCGTATGCAGGCGCAGAAGACGAAGTAGACACTCAGGCAAAAACGGTAAAGATTTTGCGGCGCAACTTGTCGCAACAGTTTATAAGAAATATGTCTAGTTGGTATATGGACTTGTTCGGCTCGGGCTGGTTTGCAGACCCCGTGCTTTGGCGGCAAATGCAAAAAATTGTAGAGCTTGAAAAGCGTTTTCCCAAAAAACCGTTTACGCCCGAAATTGCCCTTGTTTATGACGAAGCCTCGCTTTGTATGGTTGGCGGCAGCGGCAATTCGGCAAAATGCAGCAAGCCGCTTTTGTTCGAAATACGCCCCACGCTTAACCGCACGGCAATTCCCTTTGGGCAATATCTTTTAAGCGACATTCTAGAAAACGGCTCGCCCGCAAAGGTTAACGTATTTTCGGGCGTATATGCCATAGACAAAAAAAGCTGCAAGCTTTTAAAAGAGCGCACAAAAAACACCTTTAATATATGGCCGTGGCTTTCGGGCTATATAGATTTAAGCGAAAATAAATTCTCGTTAAATGCAGTAGAAGAACTTACAACATTTAAGGTTTTTCCTGCCAACGAAGAATTAGAGGCAAAAGCCTACTCTACAAAAGAGGGGCTTGCTGCTGGCCTTCCCAAAAGCTTCGGGTTAAATAAAAAAGTGCAAATGCTTGTGCCCAAGGTAGAAAAGGGCGATATTGTTCTTGCAACCCTTAAAGACAAAAGCCCGGCAGTTGTTGTGCGCAAAAACAATATGTTTTGCTCTATAACCAAAATGCCAGCCGAGCTTTTTAGATATGCCGCAAAATTGGCAAATGCGCCAATATATTCAAGTACGGGCGTTGCCGTATACCGCAACGGCAATTTTATTTCGCTTTGCGCCGCAAAAGACGGCGTCTATAAAATAGACTTGTTCGACACCTACAAAGTTTGCGACGTTTTTGAAAACAAAGAAATAGCCCAAACAAATTCGCTTACATTAACCCTGCAAAAGGGCGACATAAAATTTTATATGCTAAAAAAATAGTTTTTTCTGAAATTTTGCGGTAAGTATTTGTAGCCTTTTTGCGAAAAACTGTATTATATAATTTATACATAAAAAAACGTCAAACAAGATAGCCGCATTTCAAATTTTTTATACAATGAAACTTATTTGCTATATATTTATAACTTGCTTTTTTACATGTACTTCGTTTGCCATAAGTAGCGACGATAAAATTGCCCGTGCAAATGAAGATTTTAATAAAATCTATTCTGAAAACTTTAAAAGTGCAGAAAAGGAATTTAAGAAGACTTCGCTTGCAAAAGATAAAGATTTGCAGATGGATTTGGCTATTATCTACTTCGGCAAAAAATATTTGGCGCAAAGGGTATGGGGTTTTCAATATATCGATTATAGTGACTTAAGTAAGTATTTAACCGCAGGCAAAAGACTGAAAATTGTGCCCGATATTAAAAAGGCAATTTTTTTGCTTCGTCTTGCAATGCAATGCGAAAATTCTCAGGCATTTCTTATGTATGCTCTTATGTTAAACGAAGGCGTTGGGGTTGAAAAAGCTCCATCAAAAGCCTTTGAACTTATGCTGACGGCTTCGTTAACCGATTTTGGGGCAAGATGTTATTACGAGCTTTATTATGGCAAAATTGCCGAAATAAACGAACACGATTTAACCTATGTTAACCCAAAAAATTTGCTTTCGCAAGAAGAGTCGCCGTTTACATTTATTCCCCAAGAATCAGTCGAGTGGAGTTACCGCGTTAAAAACAAAAATGTTTTTAACGAAGATAAATTTTTGGTTGATTACAATTCCTTGCCAAAATCAAGCAGAAACGAAGCCGGTTTTGAAAAAAAACACCTTGTTAATGTATGCGCTATAAACGAGATGATAGCTTGGATGAGCGACAATGCAAGCGGGATATGGCTGGTAGATCCCGGTCAAAGCAATAGATTTTTTATTCGAGGCAGCGTTGAAATTAAAGAAAATATTATTGATTATAGTCGAAAAAACGAGGATGGAACATATGCAGGGTTTCTTTATTTGAACTATATTGGTGCGTTGTCTAATAACCTACAAGTTATAGAATGTTTGGACAACGGCGGCGGCACATTTACATCGTCAGATCTTTATTTTTTTGGTTTCGAGGGGCAAGATACGGTAGGACATTACTTTGTCGGAATACGGAATTTTGGCAGTATAATAACGCCGAAAGGAACCTATATGAGGTATATTGTTAAAGATAATATTGTTGCTTCATATGCAATTATTAGCGATAGAAATTTTCAGGACGAGCACTTTGAATCTGAAATAAATATTTATTCGTTCGAGCCCGACAAAACCAAGTACGAAAAGCAAAAGAAAGAAATTTTAGAAGAATTTTTTAAGCACCGACCCAAACAAAAATCGCTTTAGTTAAAAACTTTTCGGCCTCGTATATTGATTTGACATTAAACAAACCAATCCATACTAATAAGGGAAAATAAGGATAAAACTATGGAATATATGAAACTGAATATAACAGCTGAGTCTGTCGTGTCGGCAATGAAGTATATAGACGAAAACGGTATTCCCGAACGCAGAGACGCAAGAAGCATTACCGTTTGCAATCCAAACAGTAATGCAGACTACCCTGTAAA
>JAXFOH010000116.1:0-8391 GCA_034180465.1 Opitutales bacterium | reverse complement strand
CCGTTGTTTTTCTTTAAAAGCCTGTCGAAAACCTGCACTTCGCGCCCCGGAACGTATATCGCTTCGCCGTTCGAGTTTTTTATGTCGCTCATTTGCTTGGCGCAGTTTATGCGCTTTTCAAGCAGGTTCAAAATTTCGCTGTCTATGCCGTCTATGGCATCTCTTATTTTTTGCTTTTCCATCTTTTTTACGATTTCATTCCGGTATATTCGGAAGAGCCAAAGTCTTTGTTTAGGTCTTCAAATGCCGATCCGCCTTGCGGCGTTTGGGCTTGGGTGTTTTCGCCTTCGCCTTTTTCGGTGTCGTGCTTAATTTCCGACGGGCTTAGCCCCATATCTTTGCCGTCGAAAAGGTCGGGGTTGTTTGCCTTTTTTATCCATTCGGAAATTTGGTTGGGGCTTAATACATCGGAGGCGGGCAGTTCGTCTAGCGAGCTTACGCCTATAAACTCCAAGAACTTGTCGGAAGTTGAATATTGTATGGGTCTTCCAGGCAAGTCTGCGCGCCCCTTTATTATTATAAGTTCCCTGTCTAGCAGGCGGTTTATTGCTCCGTCGGCATTAACGCCCCTAATGGTTTCTATTTCGGCTCTTGTTACGGGCTGCCTGTAGGCTACAATGGCCAAAGTTTCGAGAGCTGCCTGCGAAAGCCTTTGCGGTTTGGGATCGTTCCTTAAAAGCCTAACCCATTCGGCATAGTCTGCCGAAATCGACACTCTCCAGCCTTGCGGCCCCTGTATAAGGTTGTAGACTTCCTGCGACTCCAAAAGTTCAGCCCGAATTTCCTCTATAGCCTCCCTTATTTGGGTGGCTGTAAGCAAAGTGGGCACTTGGGCGATAAGGTCTGCCATAGTTGTTTGCCCGTCTTTTGGTGAAGTTTCGTATTCCGAAACATTTGGGTCTTTTTCGGCGGTAGCTTCGGGCTTTTCGTTTTCCTTATGGTAGCGCGTAATTACGCTCTGAATGTCTTTAATCGACAGCCATTCGCTTGTGGAAAACAGCAATGCCTTTAAAATCTTCTTTAAATTAAATTCCATTGGGCTAAAATTTAACTTTGAATTGTTATTGCGATTTGCTAAAAAGTAAACCATAAAAACACACAATTATGTACGACTATAAATCTAAAAAGAGTTTTGAAGGCAGAAATATGGCCGGAGCCCGCGCTTTGTGGCGCGCTACGGGAGTTTCCGAAAAGGATTTCGGCAAGCCCATTATTGCGGTTGTAAATTCGTATACGCAATTTGTTCCAGGCCACGTTCATTTAGACGAAGTGGGCAAGTATGTTGCCGAAGAAATCAAGGCGGCGGGCGGAATTCCCCGCGAATTCAACACCATTGCCATAGACGACGGCATTGCAATGGGGCACGAGGGTATGCTATATTCTTTGCCCAGCCGCGAGCTTATTGCCGACAGCGTTGAATATATGTGCAGGGCACATTGTGCCGACGCTATGGTTTGCATTTCGAACTGCGACAAGATTACCCCTGGAATGCTTATGGCTTCTATGAGGCTTAACATTCCCACCATATTTGTAAGCGGCGGTCCAATGGAGGCGGGCGAAATTGAAGAAGACGGAAAATCGCGCCATTTAGACTTAATCGACGCAATGATTCAGGGCGCAAACCCAAAGGCTACCGATGCCGAAGTTGCAGCCATTGAAGACAAAGCGTGCCCGACTTGCGGCTCGTGTTCGGGTATGTTTACGGCAAATTCTATGAACTGCCTTTGCGAAGCCATAGGCATGGCACTCCCTGGCAACGGCACAATGCTTGCCACCCACGCATTAAGAAGGCAGCTGTTTAAAAAGGCAGCGCACAGAATAGTTGAAATGGTAGAAGAATACTATAAGCACGGCGACGATTCCATCTTGCCGCTTTCTATTGCCGACAAAGACGCGTTCTTTAATGCAATGAAGCTAGATATTGCAATGGGTGGCAGCACAAACACGGTGTTGCACCTGCTTGCCGTTGCAAGAGAGGCGAACGTAGACTTTTCTATGAAAGACATAGATATGCTTTCTAGAATAACCCCGCATATCTGCAAAGTTGCCCCCAGCACCAATTTGGTTCACGTTCAAGACGTTCACAACGCTGGCGGCATTATGGGTATTATGGGCGAGCTTTCCAAAAAAGGCTTGGTAAACCTAACAAAGAAAACCGTAAGCGGCAAAACTCTTGGCGAAGAAATTGCTGAAAACGACATTTTAAGCGGCAGCGTTTCGGACGAAGTAAAAACTTTCTACAAGGCAACTTCGGGCAAGCAGCGCACAACAAAGGCCTACAGCCAAAACTGCTATGTACAAAAGCTCGACACCGACCGCAAAAACGGCGCAATACGCTCGGTAGAAAACGCGTTTAGCCAAGACGGCGGTTTGGCGGTTTTGTTCGGCAACATTGCAAAAGACGGCTGCATTGTTAAGACTGCTGGCGTAGACAAATCTATATTAACCTTTAAGGGCACCGCCAAAGTTTACAATTCCGAAAACGAAGCTTCCGAAGCCATTTTGGGCGGCAAAGTTTCGCCAGGCGATGTTGTTCTTATCACCTACGAAGGCCCGCGCGGCGGCCCAGGCATGCAGGAAATGCTTTATCCTACAAGCCACCTAAAGAGTATGGGGCTTGGCAAGCTTTGCGCATTGCTTACCGACGGCAGGTTTTCGGGCGGCACAAGCGGTTTGTCGATTGGCCACGTTTCGCCCGAGGCGGCCGACGGCGGCGACATAGCCCTTGTAGAAGACGGCGACTATATTACAATAGATATTCCCAGCCGCAAAATTTCGCTCGAAATAGACGAAAACGAAATGGCCGCTCGCCGCGCAAAAATGCTTGCAAAAGGCGATATGGCATACAAGCCCAACCGCGACCGCAAAGTAAGCAGGGCCTTGCAGTTTTATGCAAAAAGCGTGTCTTCGGCCGCCGACGGCGCGGTTAGAAAGCTGTAGCGTTTAATGCGCCAATTAAAAGTCTATTTGCGCACCTACGGCTGCCAGATGAACGAGCGCGACAGCGAAAATGTTGCCGCCCAGTTCATCGAGCGCGGCCATATTGTTGTAGACAACGAGTTTGACGCCGACGTGTTTTTAATGAACACATGCTCGGTTAGGGAACAGGCCGAACTTAAGGCAATAGGCAAGCTGCGCTACGTTGTAGCCCGCAAAAAACAGGGGTTGCCCATAACGGGCGTTTTCGGCTGCATGGCGCAAAACAGGGGGCAAAGCCTTTTTAAGCTTTTGCCCGAATTGGATATTGTGTCGGGTACATGGCACACACCCAACTTGGTAGACTTTGTTGAAAAGTGCTATAACGAGCGTGTAAAAATTTGCAGGCTCGATTCCGACGAGCAGTCGCACAATAAAATATATAGGCACTTGCCAACCCCTACAAAAAATCCAACCGCTTACATTTCAATAATGCAGGGGTGCTCTATGAAGTGCTCGTATTGCATAGTGCCCTTCACCCGCGGCGAAGAACGTTCCAGGCCGATAGAAGACATTGTAAAAGAGGCAACCCTTCTTGCCGAAAGGGGCGTAAAGGAAATATGCCTCTTGGGGCAGGTTGTAAACGCCTTTGGCCGTAAAATGCCCATTGGCAAAGACGGGGCTTCGCCGTTTGTGCAGCTCTTGCGCAAGCTTAACGACATTCCGCAAATCAGCCGCATACGCTTTACTTCGCCGCACCCTTCGTTCTTTAGAGACGACCTAATAAAATCGTACGGCTCGCTTGAAAAGCTGTGCGAGTATGTGCATTTGCCCATACAGTCGGGCAGCGACGAAATTTTAAAAAGAATGAAACGCCCATACAGAATTGATATGTTCAAGCGCATATGCGATTCTTTGCGCGCGCAAGTGCCCGTAATGTCGATTTCTACAGATGTAATTGTAGGCTACCCGCAGGAAAGCCGGCGCGATTTTGAAATGACAAAAGAGGCGTTTGAATATTGCAATTTCGATATGGCGTATATCTTTAAATACAGTCCGCGAAAGGGCACGCCGTCGGCTTTGGAAAACGACGATATTCCAGAGGATGAAAAGGAAAACCGCAACCAGGAACTGCTGAAAGTCTTGGAAAAACAGTCGATTGCCTTTAACGAAAAGCTTGTGGGAACAACGCAGGAAGTTCTGTTCGAGGCCGCAGCCCGAAGGGGCGAGGGCGTTTGCATGGGAAGAACACGCACGCACCGCAAGGTTTTTGCAAAAATTAGCGAGCAAAAAATAGGCGAATTTGCAAATGTTAGAATACAGTCGGCAAGCGTTTCGGCTTTAACGGGAGAAGTTGCGCAACCCTAGTCGGCAGGTGTTGCCGTAATTACAAACACATAGTTGCCTACAATCACTTTTTTGCTTTCTCCGATTTTTACTTTTTGCGAAAAATTGCAGGAATCGTTTGCAAACACCGCCTTTTCTTCGTTGTCTTTATAAACAACTTTAACGAGCCTTTTGCTCGAAAATGCCGCGCTTATTGTGGCAAAACCGTTTTCGTTTGCGGCGTATTCCAACGCCATTTCATAGCCGAATTTTTCGCTTAGCGTTTTAGACGAAATTTCCATTAAATTTTTTACATTGTTTTTTGCCTGCAAGTTTAGGCGGAACTTAAAGTTTGCAATTTCGTCGTTTTCGGTGTCAAAAACCTTTATAAAAAACACCGCATATTCGCCAAGCCCCTCTTTGTCTGGCTTGTCGGAAACCTTCCACGAATTTTCGTGTGGTATTGCAAATTTGCCGCCGCGCAGGGGGGCAACGCGTCTTTCGGCAATGCCCGAAAACGCAAATAAAAACGCAATGAAAAAAACAAAAATTTTAGAAAGCATAACTAGGTTCGGTTTGCCCTAAACATTAGGCAAATCCCAAAAATTTGAAAAATTATGTTTGGCAGCCAAATTAAAATGTCGGGTCTAAGTTCGGGCACGGCCTCCAGCCACGTTATAAACACAGTGCTCATATAATAGGTCATAGCCAATGCAAGCGCAATGCCCACGTTTGCCAAAGTTTCCGACCTAGACGCCTTTATGCCCAAAGGAATTGCCAAAACCACCATCGAGAATATGGAAAACGCCATCGCAAAATTCTTTTGTATTTGCGTTTGAACCTTAATCTTGTCCTTAAAAATTATCTCTTTGGTAAGGTCTTTTTCCGGCACACTGTGCCACGTTTTGCGGGCGTTCATCAATTCGCCAAAAGTCATTAGCGAAAGCTTTTTCTTTTGTCCTGAAAAGGATTGGAATATTTTGTTAAGAGGCAGCTTTATCAAAAACTCCTTCGATTCAAACACCGTAAGCGGCTTTGAAAAATCGTCGTCTAAAACGCTTCTGCGCTGCTCGGTTATGGAGTATTCGGGGCGAATCATAATCTCCTCGTTGGCGTCGTCGTACCAAATTGAGCCGCGTTTTGCGCTAAGCGCGCTTTTAATGTCGCCGTTTGTGTCTATTTCCCAAATGCGCAGCCCCGTAAGGCCGTTTTTGTCTGCATCGTTGGCATATATTATGTAGCCGGGAAAATCTTTAATAAACACCCCCGGCTGAATGAACCTTAGGGGATTGTCCCTTACAAGATTTTTAAGCGCGCTTTTATAGGTATAGTCTGCAACGGGTGCATAGTAGAAATTTATGCCAACCGAAAATATCGAAGCTAAAATTGAAATCAGAAACACGGGGCACGCCATGCTAAAAAGCGAAACGCCTCCAGCTTTCATTGCGGTAATTTCGCTTTGTGCCGACATTCTGCCGAACACAAGCAAAATGCCAGTAAGCATACCCAAGGGCAGCGCGTAGGGAATTACACCCGGTATAATCAGGCAGATTATGTATACAAAAAAACTGAAGTCTATTTTGCCCGAGGCTACATCGCCCATAACCTCTTTAATTACATTGCCCAAAACGAGAACGAACACAAAAAGCCCAACCGTCATTCCCGCGGCGGCAGCAACCTGCTTTAATATGTATTTATGAAGCGTTCTCATTGTACAAGGCAATAGAATAAAAAAGAGCGGCAATATTTCGCAATATTAAAAACCGCCCTTTTTTAAAAAATTATCGCTTAACGATAATTATATGCCCAAAGACTGTTTGATTATAGCCTGTTCGTCGAGCAATTCCTTGTTCGAGGCTGCAATCTTTTCTTTTGCGTAGTCGTTAAGCTCTATGCCTTGAACAATAGTCCAGTTTACGCCGTCTTCGGTGCGTACGGGCAACGAGGTGATTGTGCCTTTGGGAGTGTTGTAGCTGCCGTCGGAGCATACGCATACGCTGAAGTATTCGCCCTTGGGTGTGGGAGTGATAAGGTGTTTTACGGTTTCTATTGCCGCATTTGCCGCGCTTGCCGCACTCGACAAACCGCGAGCTGCTATAATAGCGGCTCCCCTCTTTTGAATCGTGGGTATAAACGTATCTTTAAACCAGGCTTCGTCGTTGATAACTTCTGTTGCCTTTTTGCCGCCGATAAGGGCATTGGTGTAGTCGGGGAACTGTGTGGACGAGTGGTTGCCCCAAATTACCATGTTCTTTACTTCGGTAGTGTCTACACCCGCTTTTTGTGCGAGCTGAGCCTTTGCGCGGTTTTCGTCGAGCATGGTCATTGCAAACCACCTGTTTTCTGGAATCTTCGGCGAGCTGTGTTTGCCAATCCAAGCATTTGTGTTGCAGGGGTTGCCAACAACCAAAATGCGAACGTCGGGGGCTGCATTTTCTTCTATGGCTTTGCCTTGGCCTACAAAGATTTTGCCGTTAATGCCGAGCAAGTCGCTTCTTTCCATGCCTGCTTTGCGGGGAACACTGCCTACCAGCAATGCCCAATTTACGTCTTTAAAACCCTCGTTCAGGTCGCTCGTGCAGGTTATTTTCTTTAGAGTGGGGAACGCACAGTCGTCCAACTCCATCTTAACGCCTTCAAGGGCTTTCATTGCAGGGGCGATTTCGATAAGGCTCAATTCTACGGGTTGGTCTTTGCCGAAAACATCGCCGCAGGCGATTCTGAACAAGAGGGAGTATGCGATTTGACCGGCCGCTCCCGTTACTGCTACTTTAATAGGTTTTTTCATAATAGTTATGTAGTATATATAAAATCGATTAAAAGCTTTTTACTATATTTTTATCCGTACTTTTCTACCACCATTGTCGAATAATGCAAGCTATAATACGCAATTTTTTTGAGGGTTAATTTTTTTGTAAACGCGAGCATAAAATTGTCGATTTACGGCTTTGTTTGCCTGCAGTTGCGTTAAAGCGTAAAACAAAACATCTTCATATTTAAAGTTTATCGAATTTATCATTTATTTTGATTGACTTTATTGTTAGGAATTTTTGAATTATGTTAAGTTTGCCGGCCTTTGTGCGTGGTTTTTGCAAAAAACGCGCGCAAAATTTCGGCAAAATTCTCTTATTTATTTCCCCAAAAATAAGATAAGAAAATAAAGGAAGAATAATTAGTCGGAGCGGCATTTTCTCGCGGTTTCGGCTTAGGAATAACACAACTATATAAATACCAAAAAAATGGCAAAAAAAATACAGAAAGCTAAGGCGGTAAAGAAGACCGTAAAGAAAACAAACACAAAAGCCGGTTTGTCCGCCGCGAAGAAAACAACAAAGAAGGAAAAGAGTGTAAAATATACATACCTATTCGGTAAAAAGACCGACGGAAACGCAAAAATGCGCAATCTGCTAGGCGGCAAGGGCGCAAACTTGGCCGAAATGGCAAGAATTGGCCTGCCTGTTCCTCCCGGATTTACAATTACAACCGAAGTTTGCACCTACTACTACGAAAACGGCAAGAAATACCCCAAGTGTCTGGAATCTATGGTAGACGCAGCTTTGGCTACGGTGGAAAAACAGCTCGGCAAAAAATTTGGCGATACAAAAGACCCCCTCTTGTTCTCGGTTCGCTCGGGCGCAAGGGAATCTATGCCGGGTATGATGGACACGATTTTGAATTTGGGTCTTAACGACAAGACCGTTTTGGGTCTTTCCGAAAAAACGGGCAACCCCCGCTTTGCTTGGGACTGCTACCGCCGCTTCATTCAAATGTACGGCGACGTTGTTATGGGTGTGCAGGCCCGCACCGAAACCGAGCGCGACCCCTTCCACGAAGTTATGGAAGGCGTAAAGAAAGAGGCCAACGTTGTTCTCGACGCCCAGTTGGACGTAAACGACCTTAAAAAGCTTGTGGAACGCTACAAGGCTTTGATTAAGGAAAGGACAAATTCGAATTTCCCCCAAGACGTTAAAAAGCAGTTGTGGGGCGCAATAGGCGCGGTATTCGGTTCGTGGATGAACGAACGCGCAATTTTGTACCGTCAAAAATACGGCATTCCCTCGAGTTGGGGCACGGCGGTAAACGTGCAGACAATGGTTTTCGGCAATATGGGCAACACTTCCGCAACGGGAGTGGCCTTTACAAGAGACC
>JAXFOH010000058.1:0-4656 GCA_034180465.1 Opitutales bacterium | reverse complement strand
CATAAAACTTGAAATTTAGTTGACTTTCAAACCGACATCTGGTCTCATATTTCCTTTATCCCGCCCCTGTAGTTCAACGGATAGAACGGGCGTTTCCTAAGCGCTTTATTATCAATGTTTTGCGCGTTTTGAGTTGGAGTTGAAAGTGGCTGATATTTAGCAATTTATTTATAAGTAAAAATCTTTCTTTTTGTCTATTTTTACGCATTGGAATCATTTTTAAATAGCTGCATAGTGCATCATTTGATTGTATCGTTGCGCCTAAAAGTGCAACAAAACAGCAACGCAAATCAAGGGCGTTTTTGGCGCGAAATTTATTCCCAATTTGGCTCATAATTTTGAAGCCTGTTCCTTCCCCAATATTCGACCGCTCCTCTTATTGAGCTGTATAGGCGGACTTTTTGGGGATTGGTATCGAATAGAATTTGTTTGGCTATTTGGTACTTTCCGAAGTATTGCATAAGTGCAGAGAGATTTTTGTTCTCCGCGAATATTTCCAGAAGCTTTTTAACCCAATCGGTTTTTCTTTTAGAAAGGCCGTAAAATACCCAGTAGAACTTTTCGTTGTCGTTTAGGATTTTCAGAAGTCGGAATTTGTCTTTCGATATATTCTGGAAGTTGTTCCCCTTGTCGCTTGCGAGATAGCCGTCCAAGCGCACTTTTCGCAGGCGGAAACATCTCCGCTTTTCTTTGGCGACAACCCAGACGCCTATGGCTTTCTGCGGAAGCTTCAATTCGCCTGCGTATTTGCGGCTTATGAATATCTTTTGGTTCTCATAAACTCTAACATCTGACTTGCGTGGCATCATATTATGATAATACCACACTTTCAATTATTTGCAATGGTTTTTTATATTATTTTTAGAAACTCTGCGGGAAGAAAATCTTGAAGCGATTTGAAAAATATGAGATGGGTGAATGCATTGCATAAACAAACCATATAGCAAAACAATGGATTCCGATTTGTCAGATTTTATTCGGTGCTTTCAGCTCTTAGACGGAACTCGTCCCTATGCGCACAAGCCGTCTTTAGAAGAGTTAAATGCATTTGATTGGAAAGACGAAGAAACCTTTATCCAGAAAAAGTTCGCCCCGCTTTTCAAAATATACAAAGCCTTTTCCGCAAAATTAGCGGAGCGCGAAACGGCTTTGTCCCTGCAGCAATTGCGCGACGATTTAGACGTTTTTATTCAGGCCGAAGACGGCGATTTCGCAGTCAAAGAAGTATTTGTGCCGTATCTAAAAGAGCTTTTGGACAAAGTCGCCGACAAGGACATTTCTTCGATAAAAACTATCTGTGGCGGCTTTGATGAAATTCGCTATGATAATGTCCGCCTATTTGTCTATGCCTTCGCGTACAACTTGGATATTCCCTTTGATTTGATTTACTACGGCAACTTTTTTTGCCTATTCAATACGTGGAACGACTTTTACTCGAAGCCCGAAAAGCTGAAAGTAAGCGATGTGGTGGATTTGCTGAAGAAAAAGCAAAAAATTTTGTATTCGGCAAGGCACATTCGGGACGTCTGCAAGGAGCTTGGGCTTGAGACAACAAAAGACGCAGGCAGACCTAAGAAACTGTAGCCAAGACTGTTATAAGAGTTTCTCAAACTTAGAAAATAGGGAGATTTTCCGCCAAAAATAATTGGGAAATCTCCCTATTTATTTTTCATAAAACGTTCTCTTTTTACCCAGTTTAATTTGCGCGATATTGGGTGCGTTCAAAGACGAACCACCAGAAGTATGAAAAACAAAACACAAACACCCAATACAACGCTAACCAAGCCGGTCGCTTGCGACAGGCTTTTTACACGCGAGCAGGTCGCGGAGTATTTGTCGATAGGCAAGACTCTCGTCGAAAAGCTACGCCGCCAAGGACGCCTGCCGAGCATTCGCCTTTCGGGGAAATGCATTCGGTACAGGAAGTCGGACTGCGACAAGCTTCTCGAAAGCTCGACGATATACCGCCACGTCGGAAAGGAGTCGGCATAATGGAAAACATTTGCGACAGCATTTCGATATTCGATGTGGCAAACAGGTTCGGGGTCGCTCTCAAGGGCAAGGGGAAACTTTACAGTTCCCCTTTCCGCAGGGACGAGCACCCGAGCTTTTCAATCTTCGGGGACGGAAAGTTCTTCAAAGACTTGGCAACTGGCGAAACCGGCAATGTCATTAGCTTTACGGCAAAGCTGAAAGGGATTTCGAATAAGGAAGCCTACAAGCTTTTGCTCTCAGAGTTCGATAACGGCTCTTTTAAGGCTGTTTCTTCGGGCAGACATAGTCTGGATAGTCTTAATGAGAAAAAGTCCCGCAAAGGGTATATTAACGCGCCCAAAAAACTGCTATGGGACGACGCCCTCGCGGAAATCGTAGCCAAGCGGTATTCGGTGTCCGTCGGAAGCCTAAAGCATGCGTTTGACGCCGGCTGTTTCGGATTCGGGAATTCAAATAAAACGGGCAATGTCTGGATTGTGAGCGACAATCGGAAATTGAGCTATCAAATCCGAAGAATGGACGGCAACAACTGGAAATTCTCGGGCAAAGAAGCAAAAGCGTGGACTCTGAAAAACAGCGACTGCAGTTATCCGATCGGCTTGGAAAACGCAAAGGACAAGCAAGCGATATGCATTTGCGAGGGGTCCACCGATTTCCTGTCGTGCTTCCATATTCTGAAAACGCTCAATATGCTCGGCACCCACGCGCCTGTCGCGATGCTTGGCGCGAACCACAAAATAGGCATTCCCTATTTGCGCGAGTTTGCGGGGAAAGTCGCAATGATTTTTGCGGACGCAGACGAGGCGGGGCATAAGGCCGGCATGACTTGGGCAAACCAACTTAAGGACATCGCGGCTGTGGCAATGATATGCATGTTGCCAGACTATGCCCTAAAAAGCGGTAAAAATATAAAGGATTTAAACGACTATCTCCGCTATGCCCACGAGCAGGGCAAAGAGCTTAACCCGTTTCGCATGTAAGGAGGCAAAGATGGAAAGATTTATTACAAAAACGACCTTGCCGCCCGACGAAGTCCTTTCGGAAATCTACACAAAATACTATGAGCAGGAATGCCCCATTGGGGCGTTCCCCCATATTATCCAAAGAGTGGCCAGAACCGTCCACGAAGCGCAGAATCTGCCTATGGAATTTTTATGCTTCATCGCCTGCGGGATTCTAAGCGGGACTGTCGGAAAAAGCTTCCGCGCATACAACGCAGTAAACGCCTACACCCAAGACGCGAATTTGTATATGCTCGGGCTTGGGGCAAGCTCTTCGGGCAAAAGCGCGAGCGCAAAAATTCTGGGGAAGCGGCTTTTGAGCTTGGAAATGGAAGCAAGGCTCGAATACCGCGAAAAGCTCCTGAAAAAGAAAAGCGCAATAACAAAGTCCATTGATGCGTTTGAAAAATTGGGCGGAGATTCTCCTGAAGAAAAGAAAGCTGAAGAACCCCAAGAGGACGAAAAGCTTGAAGACCCAAGCTTCATCGTCATGAACGCCACGTCTGAAGCCATCGCGCAGAAGATGGCGGAAAACGGCGGGACTGTGTTTTCGCTTTGCGCCGAGGCGAGAAGCCTGCTTGCCATAGTCGGTGGCCTATATCGAAAAGAGGGAGACGACACCGAAATTTACAACAGCGGTTGGAGCGGCGAAAGCATACGGCAGGACAGAATCTCAAGGGGCGTCGCGGAAATCCGCAAGCCCTGCCTGAGCATACTTTGGCTTGTACAGTATGACGCCTTCCGCAACATCATGGTGAAAAACGAGAACTTCGTGGCAAGCGGCTTTGCGGGAAGATTTCTGTTTTTCAGGGGGCCGAAAGACATTCCCATCGACAAGGGGCTGAAAATCCCGCTCGATAAAAACGTAATGGAAGACTGGGACAAAATGATAACCGCGCTTTATGAATTTCGCAGGAACAAGGGGTTTCAGCGGATTCAAGCAACGCCAGAGGCCGCGGAAATCTTCAGGAAGTTCCATAACGAGCAGGTCGAGCTTATGAACAACGAGCTGAAAAGCGTTCAGGAACTGCTCGGAAAGGCGAGAGAAAATGCCGCAAGGCTTGCGATAATCTTTGCCATAGCCGACGAGACGGATATCATCGACGGGCGGATTGCCGAAAACGCCTGCAAGGTCATAAAATATTCGCTCTACAACGCTGTGGAATTTTACACGAGCGGGCTTCTTGTAAGGCTTGAGCAAAGGCGCGAGAAAATGGAAAGCATATTGCGGAAAAAGGACGGGCGGGTTCGGATAAGCTATTTTCAGCAGTTCGCGAAAATCTTCCCCGACGAAATCCACAACATTGTGGCGACATTCCCCAACCTCTACGCATTGCGCAAGGAAAGCAACGGCACTTACGTTTTGCTGAAAGAAGTCTATCCAGACCCTGAGGCGGAGAAAGCCCCCGATGAGGAAGCCGAGGACGACGATATGCCGTTTTAGAAGCTTTAGACTTTAGACCGCATAGCAAAGAGAGCCAGATTAAAAGTCTGCGCTCTTTTTTATTTTTGCGTTTGGTTGCGCAGTGCTTTTAGGGAAAGAGTTTTTAGCAGCTTTTTACTTGAGAGTCTAAAGTCTAAAACGTCTAAAGTATGTACTACGGGGGGTATAAAAGGAATCTATTAAACGCCGACACACGGCAGGGACGTTCGGCAGACC
>JAXFOH010000080.1:0-3284 GCA_034180465.1 Opitutales bacterium | reverse complement strand
GTCGGAGGTATTTAAAACCGCATATTCCATGCAGTTTTCAAGCTCTCTTACGTTGCCCGGCCAATAATACGAAGTCAGCATATTTATTGCCGTTGTGGAAATTCGCGAAACGCTTTTGTTGTGTATTAAATTGTATTTTTCCAAAAAGTGCTCCGCCAAAGAGGTAATATCGCACTTGCGGTTTCTTAGCGCAGGCAAATATATGGGAAATACGTTTAGGCGGTAGTACAAGTCTTCCCTGAAAGTTCCAGCCTTAATCATTTCCTCTAAATTGCGGCTTGTTGCAGCCAATATGCGAACATCTACCCTGCGCTCTTGGCTAGAACCTACCCTAAAGAAAGTGTGCTCTTGAATGAAGCGCAAAAGTTTTAACTGCATAAACAAGGTCAAATCGCCCACTTCGTCCAAAAACAAAGTTCCCGTATCTGCAACTTCAACCAAGCCCGCCTTGCGGTTTACAGCCCCCGTAAACGAGCCCTTTTCGTGCCCGAACAATTCGCTTTCTATAAGGCCTTCGGGCAAAGCCGCGCAGTTTATGGAAACAAACGGTTTGTCTTTCCTAAGCGAATTTTTTTGGATTGCTCGGGCTACAAGCTCTTTGCCCGTTCCCGATTCGCCCCTAATTAAAACCGTTGCATTCGAAGACGCCACTTTGAAAATCATCGAATACACCTTTTTCATATTTGCGCAGTTTCCCACAATTTCGGTGGGGCGCAATTTGTTTTCCAACTCTAAATGCAAACGCTTGTTTTCGCTTATCAACTTTTCGCGCTCTTCAACCTCGGCGTAGGCTGCGTATACGGCGTCGGCCATAATGTTGGCTATAATTTCAAGCAAGCGCAAATCGGCGTCTAAATCGGTATTTTCGTCGGTTTTGCGGTCTATGCTTATGGTGCCAATTACGTCGTCCATATAAATAATGGGAACGCAAATAAAGGCTACGTTTGTTTCGCCCGAGCGCGCGCCCGTGCGGTTTAAAAAGCCCTTTTCTTTAGAAACATCGGCAATAACGCGGGATTTGCCCTCTAGAGCAACCATACCCGTAATGCCCTCGCCTATGCGGTAGGTGCCGCGCTCGGCCTCTCGCTTGCTAAGCCCTTGCGAAGCCTCTATTACAAGCATATCGCCCTCGCGAAGGGCCACGGTGCCCCTAAGCAAACCCATTTCGGTATGCAATGTATCCAAAATCTGCGAAATCATCTCCTGCACCGACGACCTCTTTGCCACAAGGTGGCTGATTTTCTTTAATACTTCAATGCTAACGTGTAGGTGGTTGTCCATAAGCTGATGTCTGTTTTGCAGCACAATGCAATGCGAATCTTAAAAAGTTTATATTTTTAAAAGTCCCTTTTGCATTGTGCCCGTTTAATTTTATGCGTTTAAGAATTTGCGTGCTTTGCCAAGGCAGCCCTGTAGTCTATCGGGAACACCTTTACAAACTTCGGCAAAAATTCGCTCCAGTTGTTTAGAATGTTTTCGGCAACATAGCTGTTTGTGGCTTTTAGGTAGTCTTGTATAATGCCCTTTAATTCGGCGTCCGATTCCGAATTTTCGGCAATGCTTTCTAAGTCTACGCTTTCAAGGTTGCACCTTCTGTCGAACTGGCCGTCGGCGTCGAGCACATAGGCAAAGCCGCCCGTCATACCGGCTGCAAAGTTAAAGCCAGTCGACCCTAAAACAACAACGCGTCCGCCTGTCATATATTCGCAGCAGTGGTCGCCCGAGCCCTCGGTTACAATAACAGCTCCGCTGTTTCTAATTGCAAGCCTTTCGCCCGCAAGGCCGTTTATGTAAATCTTGCCGTTGGTGGCTCCATAGCCAATTACGTTGCCGGCAATAACGTTCTTCGAAGCGTTTTCTCTTTCGGCGGAATACGCCTTTATAAAAATATTGCCGCCCGAAAGACTCTTGCCAATATAGTCGTTGGCTTCGCCGGTAAGAGTAAAGTTTATGCCGTGGCACAAGAACGCGCCAAAGCTTTGACCTGCGCAACCAGTAAAGCTTGCATTTATGGCTTTTTCAGGCAGACCGTTGTCGCCCCACTTTTTGGCGACTACGCCAGCAAGCATTGCGCCAACGCTTCGATCAAAATTGTGTATGTCAAAGCTTTCGGTATGCGAAGTGCCATTTTCGATGCTTTCTGCAAAGACCTTAAGCAGCTTTTTGTCGTAGGCGTCTTTAAGCTCTCTTTCGACAAGCCCCAAAGACCTTCTGGGCGAATTTTCGTCGGCAATTTGCGCAAACATCTTCGAAAAGTCCAAATTCTTCGACTTCCAAAAATCCAATGCCCCGTCTTTGTCGAGCAAATCGCTACGTCCAACGGCTTCATCTATAGACCTTAGACCCAACGACGCCAAAATTTCCCTAGTTTCTTCGGCTACAAAGCGCAGATAATTTTCGATATGCTCGGGCTTGCCCGCAAACTTTTTACGCAATTGCTCGTCTTGCGTTGCAACGCCGACTGGGCAGCAGTTTTTGTGGCAAACACGCCTCATTACGCAGCCTATGGCAACCAAAATAGAAGTTGCAAAACCGAATTCTTCGGCACCAAGCAACGCGCCAATTACAACGTCGCGGCCTGTCTTTATTTGACCGTCTACCTGAACGCGAATCTTGTCGCGCAGGCCGTTTAGGCGCAATGTTTGCTGGGTTTCGGCCAAGCCTATTTCCCAAGGAGCCCCCGCATATTTAATGCTGGTTAAAGGAGACGCCCCCGTACCGCCGTCGTGACCGCTAATAAGAACCATATCTGCCTTAGCCTTTGCAACGCCTGCCGCAACCGTGCCTACGCCTGCTTCGGAAACCAGCTTTACCGAAACTCTCGCATTTTCGTTCGAATTGCGAAGGTCGTATATAAGCTGGGCAAGGTCTTCTATAGAATAAATGTCGTGGTGTGGCGGCGGCGATATCAACGTTACCCCAGGAATAGAGTGCCTGATTTTTGCGATTATGGAATTTACCTTATAGCCTGGCAACTGGCCGCCTTCGCCCGGCTTTGCGCCCTGGGCCACCTTAATTTGCAACTCCTTTGCGTTTGCCAAATATGCCGCAGTTACGCCAAATCTGCCGCTTGCAATCTGCTTTATTGCGCTGGAGCTTTCGGTGTTAAAGCGGCTCTCGTCTTCGCCGCCTTCGCCGCAGTTGCTCATTGCGCCGAGCCTGTTCATTGCAATGGCTATTGTCTGGTGTGCTTCGGGCGAAAGTGCGCCAAAGCTCATTGCGCCGCTTACAAACCGCTTTACAATGCTTTCGGTACTTTCAACTTCGCTTAGCGGCAAGGGGGT
>JAXFOH010000071.1:0-2114 GCA_034180465.1 Opitutales bacterium | reverse complement strand
TTATATTGAAAATTTCGGGTTTGATATTGTCGAAAATTCGTATAAAGTAGACGCCGTAATTTTTTATGAAAATATTCAGAAAAGAGGCAAAAAAGGCGCATATCGTTATGTGGTTTGTCTATATGGCAATATTGTCGTGCTTTTTATGCTACACACTAACACACTGCTAATTATATATTATGAAAACTTTTGAAAAAGCCGCGGTTATAGGCGCGGGGGCGTGGGGAACATCGCTTTCCATCATATTGTCTAAAAATCTAAAGAACGTTTCAGTTTGGGCAAGAGAGCCCGAAGTTGTCGCCTCCGTAAACGAAAGACGCTGCAACGAACGCTTTTTGCCAGACATTAAAATTCCGCAAAATGTAGCCTTTACGGGCAATGCCGCCGAAGCTTTAAAAGACGCCGACATTGTTGTTTGGGGTGTTCCCATTCAGTTTTTGTCGAGGGTTGCCGAAGAATTTTCGCCCCATATTAAAGAGGGGTCAATTCACATAAACGCGGGCAAGGGCATAGAAATAGGCACTTGGAAACGCCCCTCGCAAATTTTAAGGGAAAAGCTTTCAATGGGGCATTCCTTCGGCTCTATAATGGGCCCGAACATTGCGTTTGAAGTTGCGCGCGGCAGCTATGCCGAAGCTGTTATTGCCCTAAACGATTTCTCAGACGCAAAAGACGCGGCAGCTATATTTTCGACAGCCACGTTTAATGTGCGTCCTTCCAACGACGTTGTGGGCGTAGAAATTGGAGCGGCGTTAAAGAATATTGTAGCCTTGGCTGCCGGTTTTTGCGACGGTATGAAGCTTGGCGCAAACACAAAGGCCATAATTATGGCGAGGGGCTTTCAGGAAATTTACAGAGCAGCCGCCGCCTTGGGCGCATGGAGCGAATCTTTTATAAAAGAATCTGCCATATTGGGCGACGTGCTTACAACCTGCATGAGTCCAGATTCTCGCAACCGTTCTACGGGCGAAAGAATGGGCATGGGCTATAGCGCGGCTGAAGCCGTGAAAATGCTTAACGGGCGCGTGTGTGCAGGGTTAGAAACAATACAAATCTGCAAAATGTTCGAATCGGTTTACGGCGTAGACCTTCGCATCATGGGCAGCCTTTGTTTGTTGTCGGAGGGCAAAATTTCGCGCGAAGACTGCCTAAAAAGAATGCTTGGCGCATAGTGTGCCAAGCTGCAAATTTAAAACCGCAAAAAAATGCCGCACATAAAAAAGCGCGGCATTTTTGCTTTTTGCTTGCGGGTAAATCTATTCTGCGGATTGCCCGTTTTCGAACGCAGGCGTTATAAAAGGCGCAATTTTAACCGCCTTTTTTGTGGCTTCGTCTATCTCTATTATGCAGGCGCAAATGCGTGGGTCTTCTTCTGCCATAATAAAATTGCGGGGGCGGCCGTCTAAAAACTTTTTAAGTATTGGGTCTACAGCCCTTCCCAAGCAGGATTTCCACGGGCCAGTCATTCCCGCATCGGTCATAAAAGCGGTGCCTTGGTCTAAAATGCGGCAGTCGTTTGTTGGAATGTGCGTATGCGTGCCCACAACGGCTTGCACGCGCCCGTTTAAATACCAGCCCATACTGATTTTTTCAGAGCTGGTTTCCGCGTGGAAATCCAAAAACATAATATCGCACTTGTCTTTAAGTTCGCCGTAAATTCTGTCGGCGCACTTAAAGGGGCAGTCGGCCTTAAGCTTCATTAAGGTTTGCCCTAAAAGGCAAAAAATGCCTATTTTTAGCGAGTTTTTTTCGATAACAATATACTCTTTGCCGGGGTTGCCTTGCGGTATGTTTGCAGGCCTGCAAAGGTTGTCTATTGTGTCTATTTCCGATTCCAAACAGCGTTGGTCCCACAGATGGTCGCCCAAAGTTATGGCGTCTATACCGTAGCGGAAAAGTTCCTGCGCCATATTTTTGGTAATGCCGTTGCCGCCCGCCGAATTTTCGCCGTTGGCAATGCACAAATCTATTTTGTTGTCGGCAATAATAGCCGGCAATAGCTCGGACAAAATTTTGCGCCCGGGCTTGCCGACAATGTCTCCGATAAAGAGAATTCGCATTATATAAACTTCAATTCGGCGCAAACACCTTTAACGTATTCTTTTATGTTCGAT
>JAXFOH010000024.1:0-3424 GCA_034180465.1 Opitutales bacterium | reverse complement strand
GTTTTAGGTACATTTAAAAAATCGTTTTAGCTTTTTTGTTAGAAAAAGCCCCCATTGCCGCGCGGCAACGGGGGACAATCGGCGGGCACTAAAAGCCCTTGATTTGGAAAAGCGAAGTTACCGACATATTGTTGTGTATGCGCAATATTGCGTCGGCAAAAAGGTGGCTTACCGACAACACCGTAATGTTGTGGTCTTTATACTTGGGGCTTGGCGGAGTAGAGTCGGTAATAATAAGCTCGTCCAACCAGCCGGCGTCTAGCTTTTCGTAGGCGTTGTCGGTTAGGCACGCGTGTGTAACGGCAGCCCTTACCGATTTTGCTCCGTGGTCTTTCAATATTTGGGCTGCGGCAGTAAGCGTTCCCGCAGTTTCGGTCATATCGTCTAAAATAAGAATGTCGCGGTCTTTAACTTCGCCTACAAGGTTGGTTGCCTCTACAACTTCGGCGCTAATTCTGCGCTTGGCTATAAAGCCTACGGGGCGGTCTAGCTGTTTGGCGTAGGCAACCGCGCGTTTTAGCGCGCCAACGTCGGGCGAAAAGATTGTAGTGTTCGACAAGTCGCTTTTTGAAAGATATTCAATAATAACCTGCGAGGCGTTCAGATGATCGCAGGGAATGTCGAAAAAGCCCTGAATTTGTTGGGCGTGCAAGTCCATTGTAAGAACGCGGTCTACGCCTGCGGCCGTAAGCAAGTTCGAAACAAGCTTTGCTGTAATCGGAACGCGCGGGCGGTCTTTCCTGTCTTGACGGGCATAGCCGAAGAAGGGAATTACAGCCGTAATTCTGCTTGCCGAAGCTCTGCGGGCTGCGTCGGCCATAATGAAAAGCTCCATATAGTTTTCGTTGGTGGGAGCGGGCGTAGGTTGAATAATAAAAACGTCGTCGCCGCGAATTGTGTCCATATACTGGGCAAAAATTTCGCTGTCGGGAAACGCTTCTACCTTGGCTTTGCCCAAGGGCAAATCCAACCATTTGCAAATAGATTCCGCCAATACGGGGTGGGCTCTGCCCGTGAATATCTTAAGGTTATCCAGTTTCATACAAATGAAAATGCTATTTATAAAGCAACTTAAGGTAGTTTTGACCCCTTTTAAAGTCAAGATAATTAGGAGCTGTTAAATCGTTAAAATTTGTGGAATTTTTAGGATATATTTTAAGCAAAAAATATATAATTTTATGGTAATTACATTGATGCAAAAAACATTGTGCAAATTGCATTGCACGGATTAATTTAAGCCGCGAATTTGTGCAAAAAACTAAAAAAAGTGCAGTAAAACCGCGCAAAAAAAGACGGCGCAAAGCTGCGCCGCCCCATTTAAAGTTTTAGAAAAAGCCCGATTATATTTGGCCTATTTCTCTCAACATTTGTTGGAACCATTCGAACTTTGTATTGAAGGGCTTGCCGCCCTTAATTCTTTCGAATTCTATGGATCTTAAAACGTTATTTTGGTCTTCGTCGTGGCCGATTACGCCCGAGTCTTTGCGCATTGCGCATTCAACAGCCAAGTCTACACAGCTTTTGATGAGGTCTAAGTCTTCGGCGTTCGAAGCTGCAGCCCTTGCAAAGTAGCCGCTCTTTTGAACCAAAACTTTTTCCGCACCAATCATCTTTGCAAACTGGTTGCCGAACCATTTGCCCGGGTTGATTGCGTCGAGCTTAACGTGGCCGAAAGCGTCTACGGGAACTTCTTCGCCCTTGGCTTTCATTTCTTCTACAATGGTTTTTACGCCTGCGCCTTCGGAGATGAAGATGTTTACGCAGTCGTGTTTGTCCCTAAGCTTTTTAAGGCGTGCGGCTTCCTTTTCGATGTCCAATTCCATTTCGGGAATGTAGATGCCGTGAACGTCTCTTGTAGCTCTTTCCAAAATGCCGTCTACCCAAGTGAAAGAGTCGAGCATTTTTCTGTATTTATAAGCGGTAGCAGCGGTAAGGTAGCCGCAGTTTCTGCCCATAACTTCGTGTATAATCAACATTCTGGGGTTGGCGGAATATTCGCTTACAACGTTGTTGAAGTATTTTGCGCCTTCTTCTGCCGCAGTCCACGCGCCCAAGCTTTGGCGAATGGGGTATACGTCGTTGTCGATTGTTTTTGGCAGGCCTATAACCGTAAGGTTGTAGTTGTTGTCTTTAAGGAATTTTGCAAGGTCTGCCGCCGCTGTGTTGGTGTCGTCGCCGCCGATAGTGTGAAGAACGTCTACGCCGTCTTTAACAAGCTGTTCGGCTGCAACTTTTTGGGGGTCTTCGCCGTCCTTTACAAGGCCTCTTTTTACGCAGTCTTTTACGTTTGTAAGCTTTACGCGCGAGTTGCCAATGGGCGAGCCTCCGAATTTAAGAAGCTCTTTTGCGTTTTTGCGCATATTGGCGTCTAC
Source organism: Opitutales bacterium (assembly GCA_034180465.1). Taxonomy (GTDB): domain Bacteria; phylum Verrucomicrobiota; class Verrucomicrobiia; order Opitutales; family Intestinicryptomonadaceae; genus CAKUIA01. The sequence continues at coordinate 1,052 of JAXFOH010000024.1, read as the reverse complement.
CTTAATGCTGTCGCCCAAAAGCAGGCCTTTATAGCCGCTTTTATAGCATATAATTTCTATGCTGGGGTCTATTTCCGTGTAGCGGGCAATAAGGCCGCCTACGGCAGTTGAAAGGCAGGGGGCCAAGCCGCCCGCAGTTAATAATGCAACTTTTTTTGGTTTGCTCATGGTGTGTTTGTGTTAAAATTAAGCCCCCAAATCTACAAAAATCGGCCGCTTGTGCAAGAGTTTTTTAAAGGGCGGCTTTTTTATGTCGGCAAAATTTTTGCGCGCAGAAAAAACAAAAACCCCGCAAAGTGCGGGGCGTTTGAAAAAAAGTCTTATTGCATTATAGCTCTTCTTGGGCTGCAATTTCGTTTTTTGTAAGGTCCGGCTTTTCGGCGGGTTCTATTTGTTTAGATTTTTCGTAGGCGGTTAGCGGTTTTTTTGCCAACCCCCTAAACCCCGTGATTTTCACGTTTATTCTGCCTAGTTTTTCAACGCCAAGCTGCTCGATAAATTCTCTTGAAAGCTCTTCTTGCAGGCGCGACGAAAGTTCCGAAAGGCGTTGCTCGCTTTCTATCTTAAGCGAAACAAACACGTTCAAACGACGCCTTTTAAGCGAAATTTTAACCTTAGGTTTGTTAAGTGCGCCCAAATTGTAGCAAACGCTTTGCACCAGCTTTTCCAACGCCGAGCGCGAAACTTCTACAATGCCAGAATTGTTTGTAAAAAGCCTTACGGGTTTAAAATAGTTCCTTATTTTTACAAATGCAGCCACGGCAAACAGCACAGCCAACAGGACAAGCCCCCAAACTATGTTGTCGGTATCCGAAAAAAACTCTTCGGCAAAATTCCATATTTTGTCGAATGCGGCTGCAAGGTTTTGGAATATCTCTTCTAAATTACTCATTCTCGCAATAAATTATTGTGGCGGGTTTGCTTTTTTACAATATTAAAATTTTAGGTCGTCGGGCCACTCCCTTAAAAATCCGTCGGCGCGGTTTTTCCTGCAGGCGTCTATGTAAAGGGTGCCGTTTTCTATAAGAATATCGCGCACGGGGTCTGTATTG
>JAXFOH010000022.1:0-5068 GCA_034180465.1 Opitutales bacterium | reverse complement strand
GGTCTTTAAGGCACTTTGCCATATAGGCCGCAAGCTTTTTTGGCGAAGCTTGCCCCTGCAAAAATTCCGGCCAAGCGGGCTTGTCTAACACAATGTTTGCAAGGCTTAGATATTTTACGTTAACAAGCATTCTGCCTATTATGTAGGTAAGCGGGTTTGCAACATACACTATTGCCCCGGGTATTCCCGCCAAACATACCAAAAGCGACATTGTACCCGAACTCATCAAAACCGCGTTTGCCTTAAGGGGCGCATTGTCTGCCTTTCTAAGGGTTATATTTACATCGCCAAACTTTTGCAAAATTTTGTCTAGCTGCGCCTTAATTTTTTCGTCGGGGTAAAGCGTTGTAAATTTGGCGTCTTTGCCCATAAGGCACGCCGCCTTTAGCATTACAGGATATATCTTTGCTATTGCCGATTTGCGGCTGCCGGGCAAAAGCAAAATGTCGGCGTCGGCATCGTACGAAATATTAAAGCGACTTTCGCCCGAAACAAAGGGGTGCCCCACATACTGCACGTTTAAAGAAGTATCCGCATAGCACTTTGGCTCGAATGGGAATATAACGCCCAAAGAGTCCAAACAGTCTGCCATAGCAAACCTGCGCTTTGCTTTCCACGCCCAAATTTGCGGGCTTATATAATATAAAAGTTTAACATGGCCTCCGCCTTTAACCGAAATTTTGCGTTTTTTAAGCTCTTTTGCCAACGCCAAATTAAAGCCTGGGTAGTCTACAAAACAAACGGCTTTTGGCTTATACTCGGCTATCCACGAAAGCACTTTTTCGAACAAAGCCTTGAAGAAAGAATAATTTTTTAAGACCTCTACAAGACCTACAACCGAATGCTCGGTTAAGTCGAACAAAAATTGCGATGGGCACTCGTTGCGCAAAGCCGCCCCGCCTATTGCGCAAACTTTTTTGGTTGGGTCTATGGCGCAAAGCTGCGCAACAAGCTTTGCCGCATGCTCGTCGCCGGAATGTTCGCCCGCAATAACAAGCAAATCGCACGCGCCCCACTTGGGTGCTGGCAGCGAAATGTCAAAAGCCTTTGCCATATGCGCAAAATTCGCCTAAAATTGCGACTCTATCTGTCGCGAAATCTCAAGGGCGACCTCTAGGGCCCTGCGCCCCAATGCTGCGTCCACCTTCGGGTTCTTGTGTTCTATTACGCAATTTGCAAAGCTTTGCAGCTCGTGCTTTAAGGGTTCTTGTTTGTCGATGGGAACTTCAATGCGGGTTATGTTCGAAAGGTTTTCAACCTTCATTAAGTGCCCCGTTTGGTTCATAAAATCTAGCGACATATAAGAACCCGGCTGGAATATTCTTATTTCCCTAAGCTTTTTTGCACTTGCGCGGCTTGTGTTTAGGTTGGCTATGCAGCCGTTTGCAAATTTAATGCGCGCGTTTGCAATGTCTTCGGTTTTGCTTAGCACGCGAACGCCGACAGCCTCTATGCTTTCTATGGGCGATTTTGCCAGCTGCAAAATAATGCCTATGTCGTGAATCATCAAATCAAGAACAACGCCAACTTCGGTGCCGCGCACGTTAAACGGGGCAAGCCTGTCGGCGGTAATAAACTTTGGCGACTTTACATGAGTCTCCATAAAAGTCATTACGGGGTTAAAATGTTCAACGTGTCCAACCTGAATAAGCAAATCTTTTTCCTTTGCCTTGGCAATCATTCTGCCTGCGTCTTCGCTAGAAGTGCAAAAGGGTTTTTCCACCAACAAGTGGCAGCCCAAATCCAAAAGCGGCAGCGCAATTTGCGTATGCAAATCGGTGGGAACAACAACGCTTACGGCCTCGGCAAGCTGGGCAACCTCTTCAAGCGAGTTTGCAATTTTGCACGAATATTTGTCGGCAATCGCCTTTGCGCGTTCGGGGTTTGCGTCCATAATCGCCACAAGCTCGGTATTTTCAAGCTCGGAATAAATCCTTGCGTGGTTTTGGCCCATAGAGCCGCCGCCAATCACGGCGCATTTCAATTTTCTATTGCTTTCCATTGTGGGCACTATAATGCAGTTTTCGGCAAAATCTGCAAGAGAGATTTTAAAGCTTGTCGGCATCTATTTGCTCTAGAATTGTTCCGTCGCTATTGAATATGTTTTGGGGTTTTATGCTTACCGAATATTTAGGGTCGGAAAAGGTATTAGACACCTTTATTTGAATTGTGCCTATTAGCGGGTTAAACGCGGTGGATGCTATTTTTGAAATAAGCGGCAGCGTTTCGCCGCCAAGCCACTTAAAATATAACTTTGCCGAAATTTCGTCGCTAAGGCAGTTGTATTTTGCCTTGCCGCTTATTGTAGACGAAGTTCCGTTTATTTCCAGCTTTTGGAACGACAATTCGCCGTTTTCAAGCGTTGCCTGCGAAAGCAGTTTGTCGTACTTAAATGTTGCTATGGGAAAGTGTAATTTTTCGAGAGCAACCGAAATGCCGCCCAAAATATTTAGCTTTGCCAAATTTTCGTTTTTCAATTCGGCGGTTGCACTGCCGTTTATGCTTTTAAAATCGTCCAAATAGCCCTGGGCAGTTCCCTTTATATCTACCAAACCTTTTTCGGGGACTTCGTCGGCTTTCTTTTTTGCGCCTGCCAAAGCCGCAATAAAATCTTCGGCGCGCTGTTGGTCTATGCCGTCTACATCGAAAGCCGCCTTAAAAAAGCGGCGTTTGCTTTCCTTTTTAAGCGAAAACGCCCCCAAGTTTATTTTGCCGCCGCAAAAAACGCCCCCAACGTCTTTTATGTCGAAATCTTCGTCTAAGCCCGTGCCAACTCCGCGTATGCTGTCGAACGGGAAACCGCCTATGTCTATAAATTCGGGAATATCAAATTTAAATTTAATGCTTTGTTTTGCGTCTTTTTGGCGCGCCGGGTTTGCGCAGCGCAAATCCAAATCTATGTTGGCATAGCCCGCAAAGCGCAAGACGTCTTTTAACACGTCAACATCTTCGCCGCCAAGGGCAAACAAGGCGCCACTTTTCATATTCGCATTTGCAATAACCCTGCGCTCGTAATACTTGTCCAAACCCTTGCTGGGGTCGTAAGTCCAGCATAGGGCGGCTCTCGCAAAGCCCCTGTCGGCGTCTGAAATATCCACATCGTAAATCGAAATAACCGAAGGGTCTACATTTATCTTAAGCGACACGCCGCCAAAAAGATGGTTGTTATATAGGGCATCTTCGCCATTTATTGCAACAAAACACCAGATAAAGTCGGGATCGCCCCAGCGGCTTTTTATGTAGGCATTTGCATACGGAAAAGTTTTTTTAAACTCAAACTCGCCCATAATGCGGCTCCACCAGTCTTCCATAAAGTGGTTTATTGCGGCGGGCCTTAAAGTGCCGTCTATATAAAATTCGTAGTCTAGATTCTTTATATTTTGGTAAATGTCGCCTTTAATTTGCCAGCCTTCGGGCGAAGCTACAAAAGCGTTGCCCGCAAACAGCTCTCCGCTTTGCGAATCGAAAGTTATGTCGGCATACGACTCTACCGACGGTATTTTATAGAACACGCAATTTTTGCCGGCAAACTTTGCCGAGACAAAAAACTGCATATTTTCTATATTAAAATCTGCACTGCCCGCTAAATATACTCCCCCGCTAAAGTCGAAATCGCGCAGCTCATCTACTTTCGGCATAAAACTAAAGCTGGTCGCAAACAGCGGGTTTTCGAAGGTGTTAAACTGCGCGCTGACATTTGCGCCGCTTCTGGTTGCGATAAGCTTTGTATAAAAATCGCCCTTTCTTTTTATGTATATTTCCGCCATTGTCGGGATATGGTCGGCAAGCGAAAGTTTGTCGGCATAAACATCGGCATAGGCAAAATTTTGCCCGTCAAACAAAACGTCTACAGCCGAAATTTCGACATTAAACAACGCCTTGTTTTCGAAATCTACAAGCGCAAATGCGTCTAGATTTTTCAGCGTGCTTTTGCCGAATATATCGGCTTTGCCCGCATCGAGCATAACTTTTGCGGTTTTTTTGCTTATGTTTTGCTTCGACATTTGTGCCATAACCGCAATGTTCTCGAAGGAAACATCGCCCATATTTTCTACTGGAACAACAACCGAATTTGCGCCATATACAAGCTTTAAAGAGTCAAGACCCTCGCTTGTCGCGTCGAAATTTACAACCAATGCCGAGTTTCCGAACCTGTCGGCATATTCGCGGCCGCTTTCCAAAATTTTGCAGAAATTGTTCCACATTTGAGGCGGCGTTTTGTGCTGGGCATTTTCTTTGTGTTCGGGCTTGTCTTTGCCGCGCTGCGCAAAAATTTTTTCGCTAAAAGTGCCTGCGGCTCTAATGGCAACCCTGCCAAAGTGCGCCCTTAGTTTTTCAAGCTTCCACCAAATGCCGCTGTTTGAAAGCGCAAAGCTTGTTTTTTCAAGTAGCCAGCCCTTTTCGGAACCTTCGCTTGAATTTATTTTTGCGTTTTCAACATAAATTTTGTTTACAAGAAATTCGCCCCTAAGCAGGGCAAAAACGGAGATGTCTACAACAACTTTGTCGGCGTTTAAAAATTCCGCCGAAGTTCCCGCAAACCTTAGAGACAGACCTCTTATTTGAACCTGTCCTTTTGCGTTAATCCTTATGTCGTTTTCGCCGGCAACAACGCCCTGCTTAGACAAATGCGAATGCAGCAACTCGACAAAAGAATCGTTTACGGCAAACGGAATAGAATAGGCAAGCGCAAGCAACAGGGCACCTTGCGCCAACAACGCCGCCAACAAAAAGACGTTGAATATATAAAGAGCCGTCTGCAATGCCCTTTTAGCGGCCTTGCCGAAAGCGTTGTCTTTCGATATTTTCACCTTATTTTGCGTTTTGCGCCTGCCCTTGGGACGAGTTTGCACCAAGCTCGTACAATGCCGCCGACAACTTTGGGTCTAGCAGCACAAGCTCGCCGTTTACAAGCGCAAATTGTTCGTTTGCCGAAATCCTTTCGCCGAAGGGAATCTGCAAAGTCGAAATTTCGTCGGTGCCCGTTCCAGGAGTGGAAATTTCAACGCAAAATTTGTAAAGCCAGTCGCTCTTTTTAGAGTTTACCGTATAAGACGCGACGTTTGCA
>JAXFOH010000034.1:0-9023 GCA_034180465.1 Opitutales bacterium | reverse complement strand
ACAAGAACGGCAACCAGCAACATTCCGCCCAAGGCATACTGCGTTTCGGGCTTGGAAATGTCGGCAAACGAAACAAGTGTGTTCGGGTTGCCCACAATAATGCCCGCGCTTTGCAGGCCGAAAAACGCAATAAACACCCCTATTCCGCATTGAAGCCCTATCTGCAACGCCTTCGGAACGGCGTATACAAGCTTTTCGCGCAAGCCCGTAATTGAGATAATCAAAAATATTATGCCGTTGTAGAAAACAAGCCCCAAGGCCTCGCGCCAGCCAACGCCCATGCCCAAACACACCACAAGAGAAAAGTACGCGTTAGAGCCCATTGCAGGAGCAGCGGCTATGGGCAAATTGCCCATAAAGGCCATAAAAAAGCAGCCTACGGCCGCGGCAAGAGCCGTTACCGTAACCAAAGTGGGCTTGTCCATTCCCGCCTGCGAGAGAACCGCGGGGTTAACCGCCAGTATGTACGACATTGCGACAAAGGTAGCCATAGCTCCGCATAACTCGGTTTTCACCGAAGTTTTACGCTCCGACAATCTGAAAAACTTGTCGGCTTTTTTCGACAAAAAATTATCCATTTAAAATATCGTCGGTATACAACGCCATTATGTTTAAAACATCGCCGTTTTTAAGCAGTAGGCTGCAATAGGCTTCGTAGTGCATAAGGCGGCCGTTAAGGTTTACAACGCACTTTTCAGGTCTAAAACCGAAAGCCTGAATAAACTGCGCAACGCTCATTGGCGGCTGTATTTGGTAGGCATTGCCGTTTGCGGTTATACTTATTTCTTCCATAAAAATTTTAAAGGCTTTTTACACATTCAAGCACGGCCTTTGGCTGCGAAAAATCTGCAAAAATATTTTTTGTATATTTTAAAATGGCAGCTTCGCTTAAAGTGGTACTAAGTCCAATAAGGTGCATTTTTGCGTTTAAGGCCGCCTGCATTCCGCTTTCGGAGTCTTCAAAAACCACACAGTTTTCGGGAAGTGCCCCAAGTTTTTCGGCGGCAATTAAATAGCATTGCGGGTTGGGTTTGCCCTCGCTTACAAAGTCGCTTGTAATTTCGGCGTCGAACACGCCCGTTAAACCCAGCTTTGCCAGGGCGTTTTTCATTTTGTTTGCCGAAGAGCTGGTAACTAACGCCTTTTTGTAGCCTTTTAAACTTTTTAAAAATTCAACCGACCCTTTAATCGGCGCAAACTCCATATTTGCCTCCAATCGGCGCAGGTCTTTTATAACGCGCTCTTCTATTACGGCTTCGTCGAATTTGCCGAAATACTGCGCCAAAATATTCTTTAGCGTGCGCCCCTTTAACAGGGCCGCAAAGTTTCCGAACCCAAGCGAAAATTCGCGGCCCTTTGCATTCCAAAAATCGTCGTAAATTTTTTCGGTATCGGCTATTACGCCGTCGAAATCAAATAGCAGAGAATCGACCATAATCGCCCAATATTGTATATGCTTTTTTTGCGGTCAAACGTTTTTGCTTAAAAAATGCAAACTAAAGAGCCAACAGTTTAAACCCAAAAACAATCCACAAAGGCAAAACAAGCAAAGCCAGTAGCGAAGTTGCAACCGTTATTTGCACCGACATTTGCGGGTTGCCGCCAAAGTGTTTTGCCAAAACCGCAGCCGTTACGCCACAGGGGGCAACCGCCTCGAACACAAGCACCGTTTTTAATGCGTTGTCTATCGGCAACAAGTAGGCTGCCGAAATAAAAATTGCGGGCATTATAAATATTCTTATCAAAACGGCAACCGACAACGCCTTGCGGTTTATGTTGGCAAAACCCCAAAAATCGGAAAGCAAACATCCGAACATAATCAAGTTTAGAGGAATCGAAGCATTGCCTATCATTGAAAGGCTGTTTAGGGCAAATTTTGGGATATATACATTCAATCCACTCCAAATTATGCACAACGCCAAAAACACCGCAAAAACCGGGCCTTTCAGCAAAAGCCTAATTGAAAAGGGAACGCCCCTTGCCAGCAGCAAAAAGCAAAGCGACCAAAACACCAAGTCGCATCCTACGTTGTGCGTTAGGGCAATCCCCAAATAAGGGTTATCTTTAGGATATAGCAAAAATAGCATAGAAACCACAAAAAAACCGTAGTTTTGTGTTGCAGTAGTAACCGCAAAAGTTCTAAGCCCGTCGCCTACCTTTAGCTTAAGCAAATATTTGGCAAAAAAATACGATACCGCCAAGGCAACCACAAGCCCTATGGCCCCAGCCGACATACAGCTTAGCGAAAGTGCCACGCTTTTAAGTTTGTCGTTACCAAGCATATTGTAGAAAATAAAGCAGGGTATGCAAACGTCTATACTAAGGCGCACAAAAGACGAGTCGCTTTCCTTTTTAAGAAAACCGAATCGGCGCAGCGCAAAGCCCGCCAATATTATTATGTATATGGGAATTGTTGCCGACAACGCATCGGCGGCAAAAGTCCAATTCATATAACTACTCGGCCTTGATTACAAGGTCGTTTAGCATTTCTTTGGTAACCGAACGCGCTTCGTCTACACTGCCGCGTCGGGCAAGCAAAACAGCCATACGGCGGTGCCCCCTAACCTCTGGCTTGCCGAAAATTCGCATATCGGCAAAAGGGCGGTCTAAAACCTTGTCTATATTCGAAAACTCAACATTGTTGTAATTGCCTTCTAAAACAACCGCCCTGCTTGCGCTCGGGCCGAACTGCTCTATATAGTTTACGGGAATACCCAAAATTGCGCGTGCATGAATCGCAAATTGCGAAAGATTTTGCGAAATCATTGTAACCATGCCCGTATCGTGCGGGCGGGGCGAAACTTCGCTAAAAATAACTTCGTTGCCGCAAACAAAAAGCTCTACGCCGAAAATCCCGTATCCGCCCAAAGCATCGGTAATCTGCTTTGCGTATTTTTGCGCGGTTTGCAAAGCCTCGGGAGACATTGCCGCAGGCTGCCAACTTTCACGGTAGTCGCCGTCTACCTGAATGTGGCCTACGGGCTGGCAAAAAGAAGTACCCTTGCTATGGCGCACGGTAAGCATTGTAATTTCGTAGTCGAATTTTATAAAGCCTTCAACAATAACTTCGCCCTCGCCCGAACGGCCGCCGTGTTGGGAATAATCCCAAGCTTTATCTATGTCGGCCGCGCTTTTTACAACGCTTTGCCCGTGCCCCGACGAACTCATTATAGGTTTTACAACACAGGGCATTCCTATCTTATTAACTGCCGCAACAAACTCGTCTTTGTTCTTTGCAAACATATAAGGCGAGGTTTTCATACCCAATTTTTCGGCTGCCAATGTACGGATATTTTTCCTGTTCATTGTAAAGTTTACCGCCTTTGCGGTGGGAACTACGTTAAAGCCATTTTCTTCCAACTTTAAAAGTCTTTCGGTGGCAATCGCCTCTACTTCGGGAATTATATAGTCGGGTTTTTCGCTTTCTATAATCTTTTCTATGGCGTCGCCATCTAGCATGGAAACGATGTATTTGCGGTCGGCAACCTGCATTGCGGGGGCGTTGTCGTATTTGTCTACGGCAATAACCTCTACGCCCAGTCTTTTCATTTCTATAACAACTTCTTTGCCAAGCTCGCCACTGCCCAAAAGAAGGGCTTTTGTTGCGCTATTCTTAAATACGGTGCCTATTTTTGTCATTTTAATTGCCTTTAAACTGTTTTTCGGAAAAATTGCCTCTATATTTTAGGAAAAACCAAAACCCGACTTTGTCAAAGAAAATCATGAACATATTTAGATACGGTAAAACCCAAACCGACTATCTTTCAAAAAAAGACCCCGTTTTGGGCGAAAAGATAAAGCTTCTTGGCAAAATTAAAAGAGAGTGCACAAACAACGCTTTCGACTTTTTAGTGCGCAGCGTTATTGCCCAGCAAATATCGTCGAAGTCGCTTGAAACAATTTTAAAAAAAGCGGAGGCAAACATAGGAGAGCTCACACCAAAAACTATTTTAAGGGCAAGCTGTTGCAAATTTAAAAATTGCGGCATTCCCCTATATAAAACGCAAAGGATAAAGCATATTGCGAAAAAGGCTGAAACCAAAGAAATAGATTTTGAAAATCTTAACAAGCTAAACGACAACGAAGTTATAGAAACACTTACCACTTTGGAAGGCGTAGGCAAATGGACGGCGCAAATGGTGCTGATTTTTGCATTAAAACGCCCCAACATATTAAGCTACGGCGATTTCGGCATAAGAAAAGGCTTGCAAAACCTGCACCATATACAAAGGCTTACAAAAAAGGACTTCGATAAATTTAACGAACTATATTCGCCCTACGGTACGGTAGCGTCATTCTACCTGTGGGAGATTGCAAGAATGTAGCAGCCGATACAAAACTTGTGCTTGCTTTGATGCGCAAAAAAAAGATAATACAACAATATGACGAACACTGTAATATGCGCCAAGTGGGGCGATAAATACGGCCCCGAATATGTGAACAGGCTTTACAATATGGTAAAGCGAAACACCACAAAGCCGTTTAAATTTATTTGCTTTACCGACAACAACTCTGGCATTTGCAGCGAAGTTGAAACCCGCGAGCTTCCGTCTATGAACCTGCCAAACGGCAAGGAGCGCGGCTGGCGCAAGCTTTCGTTTTTCGGAAAAGACGCCAACTTAAGCGGCAATGTTTTGTTTATAGATTTAGACGTAGTTATAGTGTCGAATATAGACGACTATTTTACCATGGAAGGCGACTTTATCCTTACCGAGCACTGGAAACCCAGCAAAAAACAGGGGATTGGACAAACTTCGGTATACCGCTTTAACGCCGCAAACCACGCCGATTTATATGAATATTTTATGGCGAACATAGACACCGTTAAAGCCGAATATAGGCACGAGCAAGCCTATGTATGCGGAATGCTTGCCAAGCAAAACAACATAAAGTTTTGGCCCATACAATGGATGCCAAGCTTTAAATATAAGTGTATGCGCACATTTCCCCTAAACCTTTTTATGAAACCCGTTTTGCCAAAAGCGGCAAAAATTGTGGTATTTCACGGCAACCCTACCCCCGACCAGGCTATGGCGGGCAAAACAAAAGGCTTTCTTAAGGGAATATTCAGGCACGTTATAACCCCGCAATGGCTGAAGGATAACTGGCGTTGAAATTTTTACCCGCCACTTTTCTGGTTTTATCGGTTGCGTGCCCCGCGCTTTTGGGCAGGCAGTGGCAGACGACCGACGGCAGAAAGTTCGAGGGCGAAATCGTAAAATGCACAAGAACTACGCTTTCGCTTTTAGACGCAAAGCGCAACCGCATAAACATAGAGCTAGACCGCCTTGCGCCCAAAGATTTAGAGTTTTTAAAGAAAAACTACCCAGAATTTTTTAAAGACACAAACAGCCATTTGTGCGACACGTCCGCCGCAATTTCGAAGTGGCCAATTATTAAGGTAGATAAAACCGCCATAGCCTTTAGGTGGGATATTTCGGCGTCTAAATTCCACACAAAACACTATTCGTTTGATATGAAAAAGCGTCTTGAAAAAGACGTTGCCCACGACTTGGCGGTCCGTTGCGAAACCGCGTACGAATCGGTTATGCAAATTCCGTTTATCGACGAAAAATTCAAGCGAAAGTGCTCTAACTTAAACAAAAAAAGCGAAAAGTTTTTAATAGAAATTGCCAACATAAAGGAAAAGAACATTGCCGGAATTTATATGTATAACGCCTCTTCCACTTCGGGGGTGTTGTATTCTGAATTTGTAAGGGTAGAGCCCAAATTTTTGGCAAAAAACGACAAGAGCAAAAATATTACCGAAAATATGTATTTGCCTGCAGGCACTTTGGCGCACGAGCTTGCCCACCAAATTTTGGCGTTTGCAGGCGGCACCATTGCAATAAAAGAGGGGCTTTCCGATTTTATTTTTTACGGAATGTGCAACAATTTCGGCGTGTGCCGCTTTGACATGTACGAAAACATTCTGAGCCATAAGGGCTATTTTGAAAGGGGCAAAAGCAAATCTAAAATATCGGTTTTGCCTCTAAAGGAATTCCTTACTATGCGAAAAGCCGAATTCTATTCGCCAAAAAACGTTGCAAACAACTATGCTGCAGCATCTTTGTTTTTTATATATTTTTACAGGAACAACCCAAAAACGCTTAAGAAGTTTTTAGACAAAGCCCTTAACGAAAAAGACTGCGTTCCCTCCGAAATTTCGTCGATAAAACGCTGTATGGATTCATTCGAAATTCTGCTAAACGGCAAAAGCCAATCCGAGCTTGAAAACAAGATTTGCGCATACTTTGCAAAATTCGGCATTGCAATAGAGTTTAAAGCCAAAAAAAAGCGCTAGCAAAATCTGACCTGTTTCCGATAAAACGGGGCAGCAAAAAAAGGCGGCTTTTTATGCCGCCCGTTTTGCGTTTTATAAAAAGGTTTTCCAACTTTTACTTTTCGGGCGCTTCAAGCTCGAATTCGAACATATCGTAGGGCGCGGTTCGCCAAGCAAGATTTTTTGTCATAGGCGAAAAACCGAACAGCGGCGAATACGTGGAAGCCTTTATGGTTTTGCCGTCTTTTTGGAATTCCAAAATCCTTAGCCAGCCGTCGCCTCCGTTGCCGCCAAAACCCCCTCCTATGGTTTGGCAGTTAAACATCATTGCCGAAAACTTTGTCCCGTCATCTTCCCTTTCAAAAGTTTTAAATACCGAAGTATTTTCGAAATCGGTTAGATTTTCGCAAAAGTGCCCGCATACAACCAACTTAATTGCGGGGCATTTTTCGACAAGCATTTTGTAGGTATTCTTAAAATAGCCGTTTATTTGCCCTTTTGTATCCAAAAAGCCGTGGGTTAAAAGAATAGCCCTTTTGCCTTTTGCCGTTTTGCTTGTCTGCAAAAAGTTGCACGCCCATTCAAGGGTTTCTTTGCGCGGAGCATATTCAAGCGCAATAACAACAACCTGCCCCCATTTGCCGCCTATGTCCAACAAATATGCAGCGTTTTCAAGCGTTTCCACACCCTCTCTTGTATGGAAAACCTCTATAAGGCTCTCCTTGTTTTTAAGGTTTCTTGACGGGTGGAAATAGTCCTTAAAGTTCGACACCCTGCTGGCATAGTCTTTGTCGCCCAAATACCACTTGCGGCCGTAGTCGTGGTTGCCGGTGCAAAGCATATAGGGAACTTTGTTGTCGAGCCTGCCGAAGCAGTGCGAAACCCAATTCCACATTTCCCTGTCGGTTTCCAGTTCGCCGAAATTGGTGGCAAGGGTTCCGTTGTGTTCTACAATGTCGCCCGTGCACAAAACGCCCTTTACGTTAAGCCTCTTTGCGTTGTAGGCCACCCACGAAGTCATTAAATCCAAAACGGGCTGGTTTTTAATCCTCGGCGTATAGGTTTGCGTATCGGGCAAAACTATAAGCGTTGCCTGCGCATTTTTGCCAAGTTTAGGCTCGCCCAAATTTTTAAGGGTTGCCATATCCTTTTTCATATACTCTTTTGCAAGTTCCGCCGCGCTCTTTTTGGGAGCGTCTGCACCGAAAAGCGAAACGGCAAACACAGCCGACATTGTATAAACAGCAAATTTTGTAATATTCATATGCAAAACACCCTAATTGCACCTTAAAACCGGTGCAACATTTTTTTGGGAACACGTGCAAAATTGGCGTGTCGATTAGGCTTGAAAATTAAACTCCCGTTTTAGTAAGCTAGTGACAGTTTAATTTGATAATAAAATGTTTTGGGAATTTTTAGACAGCTCCGTCGTTTTGGGAATTATTGCGGCAATACTTTTTGCCGAGTGCATAATTTTGTTCGTAAACGGCCTGTCGTATAAAAGCAAGATGGAGGCAAAGCTTGCCTCGGTTAAAGAGGAAAGCGCAATAAAAACCCAAAAGCGGCTCGACGAAATAGAAATCACCCTAAGGGAGCGCAGCCTTGCGCTTAAAAGCGAGTACGACGAACTTTTAAATTCGGCGCGCAGGCTTAACGAAGATGCCGAAGAACGCGCCAACAAGGCCGAAGTTTTAAGGAAAGACTACGAAAGCGCAAAAAGCCGCTGCATTGAAGAGCGCGACAGGTTCTCTGCAAAATCGAAGGAGCTTTCCGAAAAGACAAAAGAACTTGCCGAAAAAATGCTTTCGCTTGCCTCTTTGGACAAAAGCCAAATCGAGGAACAGGCAAAGGAAATACTTTTGGCCGACGCCGAAAAAAACCTTTCCTTCTATGCCGAAAACTTCTTTTCGCTAAGGGCAAAGGAGATAGAAAAGCGCGCCATAGACATTCTGCTTTCGACAATGCAGAGCATTGCCGCAAAGGAATGTGCGCAGTCTACAACCTGCATTGTACAGATACCCAACGAGGCAATGAAAGGCCGCCTTATAGGCAAAGACGGGCGCAACATACGCTCGTTTGAATATTCTACGGCAACTACCCTTGTAATAGACGAAACTCCCGACTCGGTTATGATTTCGTCTTTCGACCCCGTAAAGAGGGAAACCGCAAAAATCGCCCTTGAAAACCTTATTGCCGACGGCAGAATAAACCCTGCCACAATAGAAGAACAGGTTAAAAAGGCAAAAGACGCCGTAAGCGAACTTGCTCTAAAAAAAGGTAAAAGCGCGGTTGCCGACCTTGGGCTTTCTAATGTAGACACATCGTTGTGCGAGCTTGTAGGCAGGCTGTATTTCCATCTTTCGCTAAACCAAAATTCGCTGCAGCAGTCCATTGAATGCGCTGTTTTGGCCGGGGCAATAGCCCACGAACTTAACCTTAACAGCGAACTGGCCATGCGCTGCGCATTGTTCCACGACATAGGCAAAGTTATGCCGCAGGAAAGTTTGGAAAACGCCGCAAACCACGCATTGGCTGGGGCAAACTTTTTAAGGGCGTGCGGAGAGTGCAAAGAGGTTGTTTCGGCGGCCGCCTCGCACCACGGCGATGTAGATTGCAGCGACGAATATTCCGCAATAGTCCGCATTGCCGACACAATTTCCGCTTCGAGACCGGGAGCGAGAATGGAGGCTTCGCAGGCCTATTTTAAAAGGGTAAAGCTTCTCGAGCAAATAGCCTACTC
>JAXFOH010000105.1:0-55591 GCA_034180465.1 Opitutales bacterium | reverse complement strand
GGCGGTGCCATTTCGTATAGCGCACCGTCTATACGGTATCTTATTCTAAACTGGTTTTCGAAAGGCTCGAAGTGAATATCTGAAGCCTTGTCGCGAATGGCCTGCTGCAATACCAAGTTTACAAACCTGATAATGGGCGTTTCGTTTGCCATATTGGCAATGTCGTTTTCCGAAACGTCTCCTTCGGCATAGGTTGCCGAGCCCGAAATTTCGCTGAGCAGGTCGTCTATAGACGTGTCTTCGTCGCCGTAGCACGACTTAATTAAAGTGTCTACATAAGAAGGATCCGTTACTATTATATGGACGTCTTTATTAAGGGTGAACGTTAAGTCGTCTATAATAGCGTTGTTGAAAGGGTCTTTTGCAAGCAGGTCTATGGAGGTATCGGAAGCCCTTACGGGAACAACTCCGTAGTTGCGCGCAAGCTGCGCCCTTAACTGCTTGTGCACCGCCTCCTCTATGCTAGGCGGCGGAACAAGCATACATTCGTAGCTGAGGTATTCGGCTATTGCCTTCAACAAATCGTCTTTCGAAACAAGCCCCGAATCTATAACAACATCGGCAAAAGATTTGCCAGTGCTTAAGTGCGTTTCCTTAAGGTCGTCCAACTGGGCAACCGAAAGTATTTTCTTTTCTTTGAGGATTTCGTAAATAGTGCTGTTGTTGTCTTCAAACATTTTTAAAAATCTCCAAGTTGCGGATTAGTCGGCCTCGTTCATTGTTACCTTAAGAACTTCGTCGGGGGTGGTAAGGCCGCTTGCAAATTTGCGGACACCATCTTCACGCATTGTTCTCATACCCAATTCGCGGGCTTTTTGCCTTAGCTCTACAAGGGTTCTGTTTTCGTAAATCATTTGCTGAATTTCTTCGTTTACGATAAACATTTCGAAAATACCCATTCGGCCCTTGTAGCCTATGTTGTTGCACTTAGGACAACCCGTGCCGTGCATAAACGACATAGAAGCCGAGTCTAGCTCGCTAATGCCCAAGCCCTGCAAAACTTTAGAATCGGGGGTATACGCCTCTTTGCAGTGAACGCAGTTTTTGCGAACAAGTCGCTGCGCCAAAGCCGCCCTTAAAGACGCACTTACCAGGAAGGGCTTTACGCCTATATCCACCAAACGCGTTACCGCGCTGGGAGCGTCGTTTGTGTGCAGGGTAGAAAACACCATATGGCCCGTTAGCGAAGCGTTAATTGCAATATCTGCCGTTTCCAAGTCGCGGATTTCGCCTATCATTATTATGTTCGGCGCCTGACGCAACATGGCGCGCAAGGCCGCGGCAAACGTCATGCCAACTTCACGCCTTACCTGAACTTGGTTTATGCCCGCCATTTGGTATTCTACAGGGTCTTCAACCGTAATGATTTTGCGGTCGGGGTGGTTCAAGTAGTTCAGAGCCGAATACAGCGTTGTAGATTTACCCGAACCCGTTGGCCCGGTTACCAAAAATATACCGTCGGCCATACCGACAATTCTCTCGAACACTGACTGGTCATCGGAGAAAAAGCCCAATTCTGGAAGCCCCAAACGCAAGCCCTCCTTGTCGAGAATACGCATTACAATACTTTCGCCGTAAACCGTGGGCAAACTGGATACACGCAAGTCGATTTCCTTGTTGTTGAAGGCAATCTGAATGCGGCCGTCCTGCGGAACGCGCTTTTCGGCAATGGAAATGTTGGCCATTAGCTTCAAACGCGAAATAATTGAAGGCTGCAGCCTTTTCGGCGGGTTTTCAACCTCTATCAAAACGCCGTCTATACGGTATCTTACCCTGAACCTCTTTTCGAGAGGCTCTAGGTGAATATCGGAAGCCCTGCGCGCAACGGCGTCGGTTATAAGTTTGTGAACGTAGCGTATAATCGGAGCTTCCTCTTCGCCTACGCCCTCTTCGCGCCCCGTTTGCAAGCCCTGCACGCCCGAAGACTGGTCTAGGTCGCCAACGCCGCCTAAAACGTCTTTATAGTGGTCTACGCCGTACTGCTCGTTTATGGCGTTTAAAATTTCGGCCTCGGTTGCCAGCTTTGCGTCTATCGGCATGTTAAGCTTGTGGCTTAAGTCGTCGATAGTATCCATATTAAACGGATCGCAAATAACAAGCTCTAGCTGCCCCTTGTCTCTGTTAAGGGGCATTACCTTGTGCTCAATACAATATTCTTTGGGAACAAGTACCTTAAGCTCGTCTTCCAAGGCAAGCTCGGAAAGGTCTACAATAGGCATATTAAACTCTTTTGAGAGCATTTTTATAATATCCTCTTGCGAGGTATATTTTTTTGCTATCAATAAGTCTATAAGTTTGGAATCTATGTCTGCTTGATTTACGCCCTCGGAAGTCAACTGCGCCTTGCCGAGAGAGACAACGTCGCCACTAACGGCACCGCTGTCAACAAGCATTTGAACGATATAATCGTCGCTCGATGTCATATGTTGTTTGTTGTATGTAATTATCTGTTTACGCCCATTAGAAATTCTATGTTTGTACGGGTCTTTTTCAACCTTTGGACAAGCATTTCCATGGCCTCGCTAGATGGAACTCCCTTCATCGCCCTGCGCAACGCATAAATCTTCTGCATTTCGTCGGGGTGATACAAAAGCTCTTCCTTACGAGTACCGCTTTTCTCAATATTGATAGCAGGGAAAATCCGTTTGTCAACTAAACTTCTATCCAAATTTATCTCCATATTTCCCGTGCCCTTAAATTCCTCGAAAATAACTTCGTCCATCTTGCTTCCTGTTTCTACTAAGGCAGTGCCTATAATGGTCAGCGAGCCGCCGCCTTCTATGTTTCTTGCCGAGCCGAAAAACTTTTTGGGCTTTTGCAGTGCGTTAGATTCTACGCCACCCGACATTATCTTGCCGCTGTTGGGCATTAGGGCGTTGTAGGCGCGCGCCATACGCGTGATAGAGTCTAGCAAAACAACAACGTTTTCGCCGCATTCAACACAACGCCTTGCATAGCTTATAACCATTTCGGCTGCATGAACGTGGCTTTGCGCGTCTTGGTCGAAGGTAGAAGAAACCACCAAGGCATCCACATTTCGCTTAAAATCGGTTACTTCTTCGGGGCGTTCGTCTACAAGCAATATTATAACTTTTGCCTGCGGGGTATTTGCCCTTATAGACTTTGCCATTCCCTGCATTAAAACGGTTTTACCCGTGCGCGGCGGGGCTACAATCAACGCCCTTTGCCCCAAGCCTATTGGCGTTAACAGGTCTATTACCCTCATCGAAATATTATCCCAATCTCTGGCGGG
Source organism: Opitutales bacterium (assembly GCA_034180465.1). GTDB lineage: Bacteria > Verrucomicrobiota > Verrucomicrobiia > Opitutales > Intestinicryptomonadaceae > CAKUIA01. Next base: position 52,338 of record JAXFOH010000105.1, on the reverse strand, counting down.
CACCATTTCCATTATCATTCTGTCGGTCGGATAATAGGGAACTAAGTCGCAAAAGGGCGTAATTTCCTTAATTTCTTCGGGGCTTTTGCCCATTACGCTTTCTATTTTTACGGCAAAGGGGCATTTTTCGGGATTCTCTTCGCCCGAACGCGGCGGGCAACATACCGCCGACACAACGTGCCCTCGTTTTAGCCCGTTTGCGTCTATTAAATATTGCGGAACAAACGCGCAAAAACGCCTAAGTTCGAAGTTCTCTCCAAAATATGTAATTGCGCCGCCGTAGCCTTTTTCGAACACATCTAAAACGCCCTGTATGCGCACAAGTTTTTTGCACTCGCGAAGTGTTTTAAAAAAGCCGTCTAGCAAGGCGTTTTTCGACATCTTTTGCGCTTGCTGCAAATAGCCGTCGGCATAAAATTTTTCGGACAAATCCTTTGCGGACAAATCATTGTAGGCGGAAAAATCTACAACTTCGGCTTCATGGTAGTTTTCCGACAAAAAGGCGTTTATCGACTCTTGGCTTTTAAGGACTTCGAAAGAATAAAGCTCGCCTATTTGCAAAACCGAATCGTCGCCGTTTTTGGCGGTCATCCATTGGGGCTTTTGCGGCTTTTTATTTTGCTGATTTTTATTGTTGTTGCCCTGCTGGTTGCGGTTGTTGTTTTGGTTGTTGCGCTGCTGAAAATTCTGCTGATTGCGGTTTTTGTTGTTATTGTTGCGCTGCTGCTGAAAATTTTGGCGGTTGCTGCTAAATCTGTCTTTATTAAAGCGCGCGTTTTTGTTTTCAAAATTCTGAAAACGCTTTTGGTTGCGCTTTTGTTCGAAAGACGCCGCCTCCTCCATGTCTTCGGGGTTTTGCGCCGAAATTTCGGCCGTATCGCCATTTTTGGCGGGTTCGCTGTCGGGAATATCGGCAAAATCGTCGCCGATGCTTTCGTCGTTTTTCGCGTAGTTGTCGGCAATCAGGTCTTCGTCGGTGGTGCTAAACGAATCGGGCAAAGGCTCGTCGTCGTCATCGTTGTCGAACTTTGCGTATACGGGCTCGTATGAAGAGTTTTCGTCTAAAACAATCTCCCTTTGAGGGGTATCTTTAAAGTGCACGGGTTCTGTCTTGGCTTCAGCAGGAGGCGTTTGGACACTTTCGCCGCTTTCGCTCACCGCAGGCTGCGACTTAACAAAACCGAAATCGCCAGAGGTATCCGAAATTTCGTCGGTCAAATCTTTTGACCTTTTTTTGCGCCTTACGGTTTTTGTTTGCGGCTGCAAAATTTCTTCGCCGTTTTCGTCAAAAATTCTCTTTTTGGGACGCCCGCGCTTTTTCAATACGGGTTTGTCTTCGGGTATATTTTGGGGAGTATCGTTTTCTTCCATTTATTTTGAACGCAATTTTTTTATGACAACGTCTATCTGCTCGGCCAAGAATGCCTCAGAACCGTCGTTAAACAAAACAATGTCGGCCAACAAAGCCTTTTTCGCACACGAAAGCTGAAACGCATCGCGTCTGGAAATTTCCGTTTCCGACATTCCGCGAAGCCCCAAGCGTTTGCGCCTGACGGGCTCGCTACAGAAAATACTAATGCACAAATCGAAATTTCTTTCAAGATTTTTTTCGAACAAAAGGGGCACTTCGAACAGCGAAGGCCCAGTGTTGCACGAATCCATAAAGGCGTTGAACCTTTTGTGGAAAATTGCCTCGTAAGCCCCAAGTAAAGCCGCGTCGGTAAAAACCTTTTCGGCAATATAGGCCTTGTCGGCAACGCCGTTTTTGTCGAAAGCGTTGCTTCCTATAAGCGATTTTACTTCGTTTTTTACATCGGCATTTTCGCTTAGCAAATTGGCGCAAAATTTGTCGGCACTAAAAACGGCAAAGCCTTTTTCGGCAAAAATGCCGCAAGCCGCGCTTTTGCCGCTGCCCATTGTACCGCTTATTGCAAGTTTCATTTTCCCGATTTTAATTCGTCGCGCGTTAGCCTTTTAAGCTTTTTAAGCTTTGCCTCTATCTTTGAATATTGGCGTGGGTGCAAATTGTCGGCAATGGTTATGCCGTATAAATGGTCGTTTTCGTGCTGTATGCACCTTGCAAAAAGCCCGTCGCACTCTATGGTATGGGGGTTGCCACTTAAATCAAAATACCTTAGACGAACCTGTTCGGAGCGCGTTTTTTCAACATAAATTCCGGGGAAAGACAAACAACCCTCTTCGCCCGTGCTTAGATACTCGCCTATTTCCTCCACCTGCGGGTTTACAGCATATAGAGGCATATTTATGTCTACGGGCAGCTTTCTGCCGTCCATAATCATTTCGCAAGGCTCGTCTTTGCTGCGACGGCACCTCATATCTATAACAAAAATGCGCTCCGACAACCCCGCCTGCGGGCCAGCCAGCCCCAAGCCTTCGTTGTCTATCATAAGTTTGTACATTTCTTCGGCGCGCTGCTTTAGCGCGGCGTCGAACACTTTAATTTCGGCCGCGCACTTTTCCAAAATAGGGTCGCCAAATTTGCAAAGTTTCACCATAAAGCAATGCCCTATTCTTTGGGGATAATATTGTCGGTTCTTACAACCAAAACGGGCTCTTTGGTTTTTACCCAAAGCTTGTGCTCTTTAAATATTTTTGCCGAGCCAAATTCCATAATTTCCGACACCTTCTTGGCGGGATACCTACGCCCTTTGGGGCTAACGTTAAAGTCGTACGCCGACTGGTACACTCTTTCTAGAGCCGTCATTGCATTGTCGTCTTCGGGAATTTGAATTACCCAGCCCGAATAGTCTTCGTCCTTAAATTTGCCGTAAGGGTCGCTTAAAACGAATACAAACTGTTTTTTTACCGCGGGTTCCTTTTCGCCCTTTTCCTGCTGCGAAACCTTAACTTCGTAGCTTATATCCTCTAAAATCTCCTTAATTTTCGACGAATCGAGATTATTGCGAACCAAAACCTGTTTAACCAATTCAACGTCTATTTTTGCCATAAGAAATAAGATAATTATATAACGAATAAAATACGCAGTTAAGACTATATTTTGGCAAATGAATGTAAAGCTTTCTTTAACTCGCTTAAAAATTTTTAAATATATGCTCGCAATAAAAGCAAAACGGATAATACTGCTCTTATATACACGAATGATGGACTGGCAAATTAAACCCCTTTCAAAAAAGTCGGCACTTAGCGGCAAGCCCCTAAAAACGGGCGATGTTGTTGTATGCGCGGTGTTTTCGAGCCAAAACGGCGAACTCGAACGCGCCGACATTTTGCTGGACGAATTCGAAAGCGCAAAGTTCGACAAGCCCCTTTTGGGCAAGTGGTCGCGCAAGGTTTCCGAAAACCCCGACGAAGACGAAAAATTTGCAAGGAAATTGGCGTTGGCGTCTTCCGAAGACTTTTTTATTTCGCTTTTCGACGAAGGCACCGAAGAAAGCTCGGAAAAAGGCATTCTTAAAATGCTGCTTGCCTTGCTGCTTGAAAGAAAGCGCATATTAAGGGCGCAAGGACGCCCCATACGCGGCATTCAAAAGTATTTGCATGTACAAAGCAAAAGAGTTTTCGACGTTCCCCAACTGAATATAGACGCCGAGCTTTTTGTAAAAATACAGTCGCAAATAGACAGCATTATAATTTAACAAATAAAACAAAATACGCTACCTATGAAAAAATTGGCAAAAATATTTGCAGGGCTGCTCGCGCTTGCACTGCTTTGCTCGTGTATGCACGACGAACCCGAAAACGTGTTCACTTTCCACTTGGCGCAAACCCGCCATTCGGGCTTGGAAAGAGACTTAGAACAATTCGAGCTGCCCTATAGCAAAATTAAGTGCACTTTGCAAAAGAACCACTTTGTTAGCATAAACGAGCTTGAAAAGGTAGAATTGGCTGAAGTTAAGCTTGAAACGGGCGGCTCTATTTTGGGCTATTATTTTACATTTACCCAAGTAGGCAAAAACAGGCTTTTGGCAGCAACTGCGGCAAACATTGGGGCAATTATTGTGCTTAAAGACAACGACAAGGTTATAGCCTCGCGCAAGATAGACACAACAATTTCCGACGGCATGCTGTTTATGATTCCCGAAGCCGACATAGAAAACAATGAAAAGCTTGCCGAGCAAATGGAACAGTGGAGCGAATCCATTAAAAGAATGAGGGTAATAAGAGACAGTTTATGGTAAAATTTGTTTTGGCATTTTTATCGCTTTTTGCAATTTCGACGCGTCTGCTATGGGGCGTCGATATTGTTTGGCCTACGCCTTCAACCGAATTTCAAAACGGGGCTTCCATTGAAGCTTTCATTCAGCCTACGGCTTCGGGCATTCCCACAAGCGGGCTTTTTGGCGACGTTCGCAGTAACGGCTATAAATTCCACGAAGGCATAGATATTAAACCGGTAAGCCGCGGCAAGAAAGGCGCGCCGAAAGACGAAATTTTTGCCGCCATAGACGGCAGGGTTGTGCTTGTAAATAAAATTGTGGGCAATAGCGGCTACGGCAAATATATTGTGCTTGTACACGATATGCTAGACGTTCCCGTATATACCCTATACGCGCACCTTTCCAGCATAGACGAATCCATAAGGGTTGGAATGGCTGTAAAGGCAGGATCTACTTTGGGCATAATGGGGCATACCGCCTCCTACTCTATTCCCGTGAGCCGCGCACATCTGCACTTTGAAATCGGGGTATTAATGTCGCAGCATTTCGAATCGTGGTATGCAAAGCAAAACTACAAACAAAAGAATTTTTACGGCAACTACAACGGCATAAACCTTACGGGCTTCGACCCCATGTATTTCTTTGAAACAGTAAAAAGCGGCAAGCTTACTTCGATGAAAGCATTGATACAAAAAATCCCCACGGCGTTTGTGCTTAGGCTGTATACAAAACAGACTCCCGATTTTGTGCGCATGTATCCCGAATTGGCAGACGCAAAAAACGCCGAATACGGCTGGGATATTTACTTTACATGGTTTGGCATGCCCATAAAATTTTCGCCCATTAAAAACCCGCGCGCAGGCGCAAGAGAAGGCGATTGCGAAATTGTTGAATATAACCCCAACGAGCTTACGCGAAAATGTCGCAGGCACGTTGTTGTAAATAAAAAGGGCTTGCCAGTTCCCACAGCCGAGTTAAAAAGCACCCTGCAAAAGCTCTTCCCAAAAAGGTAATTTTTTTAGAACTCTTTTATGCAAAATAAAAATCCGCCCCATAAAAATTTTTGGTGGCGGATTTTTTGCGTTTTATATTTTGCAAAAATCTTACAAAAAGTACCCACGCTGTTTTTCGGAAATAGGCATACCCAATTCTTCCATAACAAGCATCATATCTTCCCAGACGGTGCGCTTTGTTTTGGGCGTTGCATATTGCAATAAATACGACGGGTGATAGGTAATCATCAGCTTTCTGTCCATGTAATTGTGCCATCTGCCGCGAACCGCGCCCAAACTTTTTACGTTGTTTGCACCCAACAGTCCAACTGCCGCTGTTTTGCCCAAAGCCACAATAACCTTGGGGTTTACAATTTCTATTTGCGCTTTTAAAAAGGGCAGGCAATACGCCATTTCCACTTCATCGGGGGGTCTGTTGCCCGTAAGTGTCGGCAATTCGGGGCGCCAATTCATTATATTGCCAATGTAAACGTCTCTGCGATCTAGCCCCATTGCCTTTATTATTTTTGTAAGCAGCTGCCCCGCCCTGCCCACAAAAGGCTCGCCCTGAGTTTCTTCATCGGCTCCGGGGGCTTCTCCGCAGAAAAATACGGGCGAATCTATAGAACCTACCCCGAAAACCAAGTTTTTTCCCTCGTGGACGTGTTCCAAACAAACCTTGTCGTTTAGCACAATATTTCTAAGGCATTCCCATTTTTCCGCCTTTGTGTTGCCGCTAACCTCGAAAGGCGTAGGATTCGGTATGGGTTTAATATTAAAGTCTTTTATGGTTTTTACTTTCACTGGTTTTTCGGTAGAAACGGCTTTGCCCAAATCCACATTCTGCGCAAAATGAACCTCTTCTATGTATTCGTTCTTTGCGCTTTTTGAGGCTTGTGCCGAATTTTTTGCTATAAGTTTTTTTAAAATCGCCATCGATTCATCGTCTACCGAAACCGAGTCGACACCCTCGCCCTTTAGGCGAAGGAGCTCGGCTTGAACGGCTTTTAGAATCTCAAGCATTTATAAGGGCCTAGTAAAAATATATCGAAACAAAGCCGAACGCCAAAGTTGCCCCTGTTAAGATGGTAAGCAACAATGCAGAGCCTCTGGTAAATTTAAAGTTTTCTGCATTGTCGTACGACTTTGCAAAGCCTATTCTCATCCACGCAAAGTAGTAGTAAATAGAAACTACCGAACCGAATATCATGACAGCTACGGGGATATACAAACCTGCACCCCAAGCTACCACAATAATCAAAACTTTACCAAAAAACCCTGCTGTGGGCGGTATGCCGGCCAAAGACGCCAACGCCACAACCAAAGCCGATGTTGTAATTTTGTCTTTCTTGAACAAACCGCGGTAGTCTTCAAAATTTTGCAGCGAGTCTTGAGCCGTGTTCGACATATTTATTATGCCGAAAAGAGAGTATGTTGCAAAAGCATAGGCCAGCAAATAGAAGAACATTACAACCATTATCATGTCATAATTGGCTGGTCTTACAAGGGCAGCAGCAGCCAAAAGCATAAGATAGCCCGCGTTTGCCACGCCCGAAAGAGCCATAAGCCTTTTTGTGCATGTTTGCAAAACCGCGGGAATGTTGCCCGCCAAGATTGTAAGCGAAGCTATAACCGAAACGGCAACAATCACGTTTTGCGAGTTAAAGTGCCCCGCAATGCAAAGCTTTATAACCATAAATATTGCAACCGCTTTCGAGGCAACCGCCAAGAATGCGCTGGTAGGCGTGGGAGCCGCCTGATAAACATCGCTAACCCAGAACTGGAACGGGAAAGCCGCCAATTTAAACAATAGCCCCGAAAAAACAAAAACCAAGCCTGTACAAAACAGCTTTGAAGAAAGCCCCAAGCGGATATTGTCGAAAAACAGCAGGTCGCCGCCGTTAAATTTGTTTAGGCTTGCCCCGTAGATAAACACAATGCCCAAAAGCAAAATTGCCGAGCTTACCCCACTTATAATCATATATCTTATGGAGCCGTCTAGACACTCTACCGACTTTCTGCTCCACGAAACAAGCGCATACATGCAAATGCTAAAGCACTCGAGAGCAACGAACAAAAATACAAAATTTTCGGCTCGCGACAAAAGCGAAAGCGCAGCCGAAGCAATCATTAAAACGGGAAGGTACTCGCTTTTATGGTTGCTGGGGTTTTTCGACAAATACCTTACCGCCAAAACTCCCGTTAAAACGGCGCATAAATACGCAAAATATGTAAAAGCTCCATAAGCGGAAATCATACCGCCAAAAGGCTTTTCACCAACACGGTCTTCAAAAAACAACGCCAGCACAAGCGAAACAAGCGTTGCAAGTATAGCCAAAACCGAAACTTTTGCGCACCTTCTCTGCGAAGAGACCGCCGAAACAATAAGCAACAATGCCGCAAAAACCGCCAGCGAAAATTCGGGCAATACCGAAATAAAATCCCCGCAAGAGGGAGCCATATCTTTAAAAATGCTTAAATTCATAATATTACTTTATGTTTTGTTGAAAAACCGAAGTTTGCGATAAATCGGAGCTTAGCAGCGTTGTAACCGATTTCGGGAAAAACCCTACAAAAAGCAATGCCAACAATAAAACTATGGCAGGCAGCTTTTCTAGTGTAGAAATATCGCTTACTGAATCGTATTGGGGTTTTGCAGGCCCAAAGAAAACCCTTGCAACAGCCCTTAACCCGTATATTGCCGAAATAATCAATCCCAAGGCCGCTATTGCGCAATAGATTTTATTGTAGCCGAACAAGGAGGTAAATACGCCGAGTTCGCCCCAGAAATTTGCAAAGCCAGGCAAACCAATGCCCGCCAAAACCGCGGCAAGGAAAAATGCACACAATACGGGAGCTTTAGAAATCAAGCCGCCCATATCGTCCATATCCGACGTTTTTGCCTTGTTTATTATTATGTTTGATATGTAGAACAAAAGCGCAATGCTAAGGCCGTGTCCGAATGCAAACAAGGCGGCGGACCCTACGCCCAATACGCTTAATGTAGACAAGCCCAACATACACATACCTATGTGCGAAACGCTGGAATACGAGAACATCATTTTTAAGTCGCCCTGAGCCATTGTTAAAACGCCTATTAAAACAACGTTGAACAAAGCCGCCAACGCCACATAGCCCATATATTCGTTGGCAGCCCACGGCAATGCGGGTATTACCAACTGCAAGAGCATATAAAAACCAAATTTCTTAAGCACACCCGCGTGCATCATCGAAAATGCTGTGGGGGCTGCAGTGTAGCCCTTAAACGCCCAAGAGTGGAACGGGAATACTGAAATTAAAATTCCGAAACCTACAACGCAAAGCGAGAACACAAGGCCCGACGCGTCTTTTGCATTTGCAAGTTGTGCCGTGCTTGCCGAAATCAAGTCGCCAATATTAAAGCTTTGCGCGCCCGAAAACAGGAACAAAGCCACTATGCCAACCAACGAAATCAGTGCACCCAAAGTAAGGTATATTGCCATTTGCATTGCCGCGCTGCGACGCCCTTCGCTGCCCCAGTAAACTGTAGCCAAAAAGGTTGGCACCATTGCAAATTCGTGGAATATGTATGCAAAAAGCATATTCATGCTTGCAAACATACCAAGCAAACCGCAAAGAGCCGCCATAATTAAGGCCATATACGACTTGTAGTTTTTAATCATATCGGTTTTGGTGCCCAATACCGCCGCAAAACCAACAATGGCAGCCATTGCAAACATTATGCAGCTTACGCCGTTAAGCCCGAAAACGGGCAAGGGAAGCTTTTCGGTGCTAAATTCGTACGAAGTAAACGCAAAGCCCTTTAGCGATTGCGTGTAGTATGCGCACCACAATATTGCGGCCGAAACCATTGAATAGCCACTTGCCAGCAACGCCGCGCCTTTTGCAACGCGTTTTGGCATTGTAGGCCAAAGCAGCATTGCCAATAGTGCCAATATGGGTGCGGCAACCGAAGTTGTAAGTAAAATCGAGTAGTTCATATTAGTAAATCAAAATTCCGAATATTAACGCAATACCTGCAAGTATCCACCAAATATTGGCACTGCACTGTGCCAAATACAGCTTTTTAACAGGATATGCAATCAACGCCAAAACGCCCGCACTGCCCCTAACAATAAGGCCTTCTATAAGCAGCAGGTCTAAAATGTTAAGCAATTCGGCAATGCGCTGTTGAACCTTTGCAATGTAGTAGTCGTAAACAATGTCGAAATAGCCGTGCATTTCTATTTGCTTGTACAACCACGGAGTTTTTTCGCAAAGGGTATCTTTGCCCTTTCCGTATAAAACATACGAAATTGCAAGGCCTACAAATGTGCAGGCAAGCGTAATCCATTCAAAGGTGTGCACTTGGCTTATAGATTCAAATGCTTCGCGCTGCTGCAAATACGCCTTGCTTATAAAGTCTATGGCATTTTGCGGAATTATAGAGAATTTGCCGTAGGCAACGCCATATGCACCGGCAACCGAGTAGACTGCCAAAACCAAAAGCGGCAAAACCATAAAAAGCGAGCTTTCTTTGGCGTTTTCGGCCTTTTGCGAACGGCTTTTGCCGAAGAATGTAAGCAAGCAAAGCCTGCCCATATATACCGAAGTTAAACATACGCCCAAGAAAGCCAAAACAAAGAATGTTAAATTAAATGCATTTTGCGAATTTAACACCCTTACAAAGAATGCGTTTATAATTGTGTCTTTACTGTAATAGCCTGCAAAGAAGGGAATTGCGATAATCGACAACGTAGCCAAAATTGCGGTTATGCTTGTTAGCGGCATTTTCTTAAAAAGGCCGCCCATTTTAAACATATCCTGCTCGTGGTGGCATGCGTGAATTATGGAACCCGCGCAAAGGAACAACGCCGCCTTAAAGAATGCGTGCATTGTCAAATGCAGCATTGCAACGCCGTAACAGCCCAAGCCTATAGCCATTGCCATAAGCCCCAAGTGCGAAAGCGTAGAATAAGCCAAAGTCTTTTTTATGTCTTTTTGACCCAAGGCCCAAATGCCAGCAAAGAACGCCATAAATGTAGCCAAAACCAAAACAGTGTCTAACACAGTGTCGGTAAGCATGCCGCACAAGCCCAGTTTTGCCATCATATATATGCCGGCTGCAACCATTGTCGCCGCGTGTATTAACGCCGAAACGGGTGTTGGCCCCGCCATAGCGTCGGTAAGCCAAACCTGCAGGGGAAACTGCGCACTTTTACCCAAAAAGCCGCACATTAAAAGCAGGCCAATGCCAGTAACTGCCTTGCTTGGCTCGGCTGTTAAAATTTGGGCAAGGGCATCGAAACTTGTTGTGCCAAAGTTGTACCAGCACCAAATTATACCAAGCAAAAAGCCGAAGTCGCCCACCCTGTTGGCAATAAATGCCTTTTTAGAAGCTTTCATCGCAACAACCGTGTCGCTATAATGGGCAATCAAAGAATACGAGCTAAAGCCTACAAATTCCCAAAAGATGAACATCATAAGCAGATTGCCCGAAAGTACAATGCCCGTCATCGAGAACATAAAAAAGCTCAATCCCGTAAAGAATCTGCCGCGAGCTTTGTCGTCGTCCATATAGCCAAGGCTGAATATGTGAATTAAAAAGCCTACAAAGCTTACAACAAACATCATATTCATAGCCGTATCGTTAAAGCTAAACGATATGGGAACGCTGAAAGAACCCAGGCTGAAAATATCGTATTGGGTTTTTGTAAGGAAAAAGTCTACCGTTTTCGCATTGCAGATTGCAAATAGCGAAACAAGCATGCAAAGGAAGGCAGACACGCACGAAATTGCGGGGGCAGCCCAACGTCCCTTTCTGAAAAACAATGCGCACACTACCGCCGAAACCAACGGACAAAGCAGTATAAACGCCAAACTGTATTGAGGGTTAAAAATATTCATAAAAAGCTACTCTCTTTTCGAATTCAGCTCGTCGGTAAAGGGCTGTTGTTTAAGTTTAAATCTTTGGATAATCACGGCAAGGGCAACTGCAACTTCGCAGGCGCCAACCGCCAAAATCAACAAGGCAAAAACCCAGCCGTCGGCATGCGCATATTGCGCCGAAAACGACATGGCCAGCAAGGCCGCCGCGCACAACATCATTTCTATGCACATAAAAACAACAACAAGGTTCTTTTTAAACATTGCGCCAATTAGCCCCGAAGCAAAAAGCATTAAGGCGGGCAACACAAATTGGTTGTATTCCAAAACAGCGTTTTCCATAAATTACAACCCCTCCCTTTTTTGAGAAAGTTTCCTGTCGTCTCTGGCTATTACAATAACCGCAGTCATTGCAGCCAAAAGCAATACGCCAATAACCTCTACATGCAGGGCGTATTTTGTGAACATCAAGGCAGCCATCGCCTTCGAGGTAATAACGTCGGCGGGCACTGCGGCATAAAATTCGGCCGCCTTCGGCGCAAAATAGCCGAACAAGGCGCAAGCCAAAAGCCACAATATGGATATTTTTAGCTTTGTAGACGGTGGAGTGTTTCTAGAGTCGTCGGCACCCATCATTATTATTGCAAACAAAAACAGTACCATTACCGCCCCTGCATATACCATTATTATAAGCAATGCCAACAAATACGACTTTTCAAGGAAAGCTAGCCCGGCAAAGCCAAGCATAGAGCACAACATAGACATTGCAGCGTTTACATAGCCGTTTACAAACAAAACGCCCAACGCGCCGCCTATGCACAGAGCCGAAAATACATAAAATAATAGCGATTCCATATTAGTGCGCCTCCTTTTCGGCGTTTTCTTTGGCTTTTCTTACCTTTTCCCACTTCATTATTTGGTCGGGCAAAACGCCGCCAGCTTCATATAAAGCCGCCTTATTTCTTATCGCCGAATTCCTGTCGGGGAAATTCAAAGAATATTCGTTTTGCAAAACTATTGCGCTTTCGGGGCATACTTCTTGGCACAAACCGCAAAATATGCAGCGCAGCATATCTATTTTAAATTCTTTGGGTTGTTTCTGGATAAAGGCATAGGGACTGTCGGACGGAATTTCCGAAGGGATTACCTTTATGGCCTTTGGCGGACACACAAATTCGCACATTTGGCATGCCACGCACTTTTGCCTGCCGTCGGGGTCTTTTACCAAAGTGGGAGCCCCCCTATAGTTTTTCGGCAAAGCCGACCTTTGTTCGGGATACGAAAGCGTTACTTTCTTCCTGAACATATTTTTCATTGTTATGATAAGACCGCCTATTGTTTGCGGTAGGTAAGTCCGCTCCCAAAAAGACATCTTTCTTCTGTCAACAATCATAGCCATTTTCTTAAAGTCCCAATAAAATTATGTAAAAAATCAAATTCAACAAGGCCAAGGGCATAAGTTTTGCCCAGCTTAAGTTCATAACCTGGTCGTATCTAAAGCGCGGCATAGACCATCTTACCCACAAGAAGAAGAAAATCATTGCCGCCATTTTTACAACCATTGTAAGAAGCGAAAGCACCGACGAAATCCAACCCCAAGATTCGGGCCATTCCAAACCTGGCAGGGGATTCCAGCCGCCCAAAAACAGCACCGCAAACAACGCCGACCCCAAAGCCATGTGCCCGTATTCGCCAACAAAGAACAAGCCAAACTTAAAGCTGCCGTATTCTGTATGGTAGCCGCTAACAAGGTCGGTTTCACTTTCGGCCATATCGAAAGGCAAACGGTTTGTTTCGGCAAAAAGTGCCGTAAGGTATATTGCCGCCGAAACGGGGTGCGTAAGTATAAACCACCAGTTGCCCGATTGGTACAAGCCCAAATCGAAAAGGCTTAGGGGATTTTTTACGGAAGAAGCCGCAGACATTATAACGGGCAAAACTGCCAAACCGAAAAGCAGTTCGTAGCTAATCATTTGCGAGGCCGCCCTTATTGCGCCCTGCTGCGAAAACTTGTTGTTCGACGACCACCCCGCCATTATGGGCCCGAAAACGCCCAGCGAACCGAACGCCAGCGCAAATATCAAGCTTGCGTTTACGTTTGAAGGCGAAAGCGGCAAAGCCTGCCCGTTTATCCACAATATGCCGAAAGGCACAACACTTGCCACAATAAGCACGGGCGAAAGAGCCATTACGGGGGCTAAAACATACCAGAATTTGTTGACGTGGCTAGGCAACGGCTCTTCCTTAAACAGGAACTTTAAGCCGTCGGCTGCCAACTGTGTTAAGCCCATCTTGCGCAAGGCGGGCCCTACAAAGGGAATTGCCTCTACCCAAATGATAAGCGTTCTGTTTGGCCCGTATCTGCCCTGAATAAAGCCCGCAACCTTTCTTTCGGCGACAACGCTTAGGGCTGCAAAGCCCATAATTAAACCTATGGCGCAAAAACCGAATACCACCATAAGCACAACTTTTAGCAGAATGTCGGCACACGACGCCGATACGCACATATTAACTGTCGAAATAATGTTATACATCGTAGTGCAAAGCCCTTTCTTCGGGGAATTTTACCGACGCAAACTTTGTGCTGTCGAGCAGCATTCCATTTTCGCCTACCGAATTTAAGTCTATACCAAGCTCGTCTTTAATAAGCCTTCTAGCGTCGGCAAGTGTAATGTCTGCAAAGTTTTCGCCGCTTACTGCCTGAATCAAGGCCGAAACAACCGAAATGGAATTGCATACCGAAGCTTTCGGTTCTATAACCGAGTCGAACTTTTGAATGCGCCACTGGCGGTTTATGTAGCTGCCCGCCTTTTCGAATTCGTTTGCAATAGGCAGCGTAATTTTCGCCAAAGACGAAAGCTCGTTTTTAATGGTGCCGCAGTAAATTACGTTTACACTCTTTAGATCTTTTTGCGAAAAGCCCAAAGCCAACAAGTCTTCGTCGAAGCTTAAGATAGACATAATTTCGCCCGCCAGCACTTTTTCGCGCAGGGCAAGCAAATCGGTTTTGGGATATTCTTTTGTCAAACCGCTTACAAACGCGCCGCGCATATTCGGGGTTCTGTCGGCAGAGACAAGGAAATGATCGTCTTCTCCGAGATGGGCGGGAACGTAAACATCGAACTTGCCCTCCTTTGCCAATTTCGAAACCAAAAACTGCTCTTCAAAAGTTTGGCGTGCGCTTGCAACAATTGCGCATTTGCCAAGCTTTACAATTTCGCAAATTCTGTTTAGCGCATATTGTGACTCGCAGTCCGACCCGTCTAAATTGGCGCACGAAAGCCTGAACTTTGCATCGGTTTTCTTATACTCAAACCTGCCCGAGTCCGACATCCACATATCGTTTATATCATCGTTGCGGCGCGGTGTTATTCTATAGATTACGTTTTCGCGCGACCAAACTTTTATGTTTGTGCCCGCGCTGCTTTCGGCAGAAATAGAATTTGAAACCTTCAAGAACCAAGGCCTCATTTTAAAGCGGAAATCCATGCTTGTAAGCGCACCCACAGGACAATTGTCTACAATGTTCATTATGTAGTTGCTGTCTATGCTTTCGGGGTTTAACGCCGCCACACAGGTTTTGCTGCCGCGCTTTGTAAACGACAAATAGTCTTTTCCCAAAATTTCGCGGCAAATGCGTATGCACCTCGAGCACAAAACGCAGCGTTCGTTGTCGAGATATATCTTGCCCGCAATGTTCGTCTTTTTGGGCTTTACGTTCTTTTCTTCGAAATAGCGGCTGCTTGGTTTGGCGTACGCGTTGCAATATTCCTGCAATTTGCATTCGCCGGCAGCGTCGCATATGGGGCAGTCTAAGGGATGGTTTGCCAAAAGGAAATCCAGCGCGCCTTGCCTGCAGCTTTTTACCACGTCGCTATCGGTAATAATGTGCAGATTTTGGCACACTTTTGTGCCGCACGCTATGGCGGGCTTAGGCATCCATGCTATTTTTATGGAACCATCTTCATTGTGTATAATTTCCCTTGTCTGCCTGTCTACGGCGGGCATACCTATTTGTATAAGACACATTCTGCACGACCCAGCCAACGAAAGCTTGGGGTGGTAGCAAAAATGCGGAATTTCTATGCCCAGCGAAGCGCATGCGTCTATCACGTTCTGACCTGCCGCAACTTCGTAGTCTTTTCCGTTTACGTTAATTAAAACCTTGTCGCTTGCCATTGTGTTAAATCAGTTTGTACGAGTTATTGTCGAGTCTGGCCATTGTACCCTCTTTAAGCTGGCGTTCAATTTTGGCCTCGTATTCGTCCTTAAATTTGCCTACATGGCTTTGAACGGGCCACGCGACCGATTCGCCGTGGGCGCAAATTGTTCTGCCGCAAATGTTGCCTGCTATAGACAACAGCAAATCTGGGTCTCCCTTGCGGCCGTGGCCTGCGCAAATTCTTTTTGTTATGCGCGAAATCCACAACGAACCTTCGCGGCACGGAGTGCACTGCCCGCACGATTCGTGTGCATAAAAGGCGTTAAGGTTTGCCAAGGCTTCGGGCATATCAACGGTGTTGTCCATAACTATAATGCCGCACGAACCTATTGCCGTGCCGCAAGCCATAAACGACTGCGCGTCTAGCTTGATATTTTCGGGTGTGATTTCCCTTACGTTTCCGTCGGCGTCTTTAATTGAAATTTTTTCGCCCCATTTAAGGATTTTCATGGAAGACCCCCCTGGGATAACCGCCTTAAACGAACGCCCCGGAAGCGGGCCTTTGCATACATCGTATAAAAGCTCGCCCAAAGTCATAGAGCCTGTTGTAATCTCGTAGCGGCCGGGGTTTTGAACCTGCCCGCTTACGCCCCAAATGTGGGTGCCTGGGTCTAGGGGCGAACCTATTTTAGAAACGGCTTCTCCGCCCATTCTAAACACATTCGGAACCCAACAAAGAGATTCCACATTGTTTACAACCGTCGGGCAGTCGTACAAGCCCATAACTGCGGGGAAATACGGGGGCTTTATTCTGGGATAACCCCTGCCGCCCGCCAAAGACGAGATAAGGCCAGTTTCCTCGCCGCAAACGTAGCAGCCGCCGCCTCTTACAACGGTAATGTCGCAAGAATATTCGCTTCCGCAAATGTTTTTTCCTACATAGCCTTTTGCTTTTGCCTCTTTAATTGCCTGCTGTAAAATTCTGTGACCGTTTATATACTCGCCTCTGATATATATAAAGGCGTGTTCTGCGTTGATTGCGTAGGCCGTACACATTATAGCCTCTACCAACTGGTGGGGATCTTCGTATACTATTTTGCGGTCTTTGCAAGTCCCGGGTTCAGATTCGTCGGAATTGCATATAAGGTAAATGGGCTTGCCGCTTTTTCTGTCGAGAAACTTCCATTTCATGCCGATTGGGAAACCCGCGCCGCCGCGCCCCCTTAGTTTAGACTTTTCCATTTCGGCACAAAGCTCGGCTTTGTCGCGCTTTACGGTGTCTTTTAGTGTTGTATAGCCGCCGTCCGATTCGTATTTGTCGATGGAGGTGTTCCAACCTTCAAGGCCTATGTGTTTATAGATTATTCTGTTTTCGGCCATAACAAATTATCCTTTATATGCGGGGTTATCGAAGTCGCCCGCACCCTGCGGGGTGTCGTGCATTGTGGCGGGCTTAAGTTCGCCGGCAGCGTCCATAGCCTTTATTTGCTCTAAAAACTTGCCTGCTTTATCGGGAGTTATCGAGTCGAAAAGCTTGTCGTTTACCTGAACGTTTGGGCCTTTTACACAGTTGCCCAAGCATTCAACAAACTCCAAAGTGTAAATGCCTTTTGTGGAATTCATTGGCATATCCAATTCTTTAGAGATTGCGTCTGCCAAGTTTATCGAGCCCGCAAGCGCGCACGAAAGCGTTCTGCAAACTTTAATGTGTATTCTGGCATTTTTTTCCTTTGTAAACATCGGGTAAAACGACATCATTCCGTAAACTTCGATAGGCTCAATCGAAAGCTTGTCGGCAATATACTTAATGGCGTCGTCGTCGAAAAAACCGAAAGTTTCCTGCATTAGATGCATAAGCATCATTGCCGCCGATTTCTTCTTCGGGTATTCGGCAATAATCTCGTCGGCTCTTTTATCGATTTCGGGAGTTATTTGCATAATTATATAAAACCTCTCAATAAATTATCTGTCGCACTCGCCCAAAACAAAGTCGAGCGAACCGAGAATTGCCGTTATGTCGGTAAGCATATGTCCCGGCAATAGTTCGGGCAAAATGCTTAGGCTTGCAAACGAAGGAGATTCAACCTTAACCCTGTAGGGAACGCCGCCGCCTTTCGAAACAATATAAAAGCCCAAATTTCCCTTGGGGTTTTCCGCCTGAAAATAGGCTTCACCCTCTCTGATGTAGGGGCCTTGGGTTGTAACGGTAAAGTCTTGAATAAGGCACGAAATTTGCGTCATAACATCTTTCTTAGACGGCAGATATATTTTTGTGTCGTCTATGTGCCATGCGCCCTGCGGCATTTTTTCGATTGCCTGACGTATAATGTTTATGCTCTGGCGCATTTCCTCCATACGAACAAGCCATCTGTCGTAGCAGTCGCCCTTCGAGCCAACGGGAATTTCGAATTCGTAGTTTTCGTAGCCCGAATAGGGGAAAACTTTTCGCATATCGGTGTCTATGCCGCTGCCCCTTAGGTTGGGGCCTGTAAGGTTATACGACATAGCCGTTTTTGCGCTTATTATGCCAATGCCTGCCGTTCTTTCGATAAATATGCGGTTGCGGGTCATCAAAGCGTCGAATTCGTCCATAAACGAAATGAACTGCGTTGCAAAGTCGCTTACGGCACCCAACCAGCCGTCAGGAATATCGCACGAAAGCCCGCCAATTCTTGTAAACGAAGTTGTAAGCCTTGCGCCCGTTAAAGATTCAATTAAAGTGTAAATCTTTTCCCTTTGCGTATAGCAATACATAAAGGCGGTAGTTGCCCCAACGTCTAGCGAATAGGCGGCCAAACCAACTAAGTGGCTGGAAATTCTCGAAAGCTCGCAGGCTATAACCCTTATTGCCTTGCATCTGTCGGGAACTTCTACGCCTGCCAGCTTTTCAGCACACAACGCGTATGCAACGTTGTTGCAGATAGACGCCAAGTAGTCCATTCTGTCGGTATAGGGAACAAACTGATTGTATGTTAAATTTTCGGCAATCTTTTCCATACCCCTGTGCAACTGCCCTATAACGGGCTCGCATGCGGTAATTTCGTCGCCGTCCAGTTCAAGAACAAGCCTTAAAACGCCGTGCGTTGTAGGGTGCGAAGGCCCAACATTTATAACCATTTTGTCGCCGAGTCTTTCGGCTGGAAAATTCTTTTCGCTCATAATAAAATACTCCTATTGACGGCTTCGCGGTTCTCTGTCGGCGGTAAACTTTTCGCCGCTGTTTGAATGGAAAGGCCCGCCAACCCACGGGGCAGGCGTTATGGTTGTTGCAGTTTCGTTGCCTTCAAAAGATTCTGGCAACGGGGCTTCTTTGCCAGCCAAGGGGAAATCTTTTTGCAACGGGTGCCATGGATACGCGTCCCACATAAGAATTCTCTTTAGGTTCGGGTGGCCTTCAAAAACAATGCCCATAAGGTCGAAAGCTTCGCGCTCCTGCCAGTTTGCAGACTTATAAACCCCCGTAAGGCTGGGGAATTTGCCGTTGCTGCTTGTGCTTTTAAGCCTTAAATACTCTTTGTTTGCGTGCGAAAGAAAAACGCAAACAACCGAAAACCTGTTTTCGGTTAAATTGGCACCGTTGTCTAACGAAGCCAAATCGCTAAGTGTTTCAAACGAGAACGAATCGCGCAACTTTTGGGCGTATTCGGCAAGCTTTTCGGAGGGGCAAATAAAAGATTTTATGCCGTCTTGCGCTGTATATTCGATCAAATCGGGCATTGCCGCTAGTACATCTTCTGTTTTCATATTATCTAGCCTTAAACAAGTCAACCGCGCCGTGGGTTGTCCTAATTTTCTTTTGCAAACTTACCAAAGCGTCTAGCAACGCTTCGGGACGGGACGGGCATCCCGCCAAATAAATGTCTACGGGAATGATTTTGTCTACACCCTGCAAGGTCGAATAAGTTCTGAACATACCGCCCGAGCAAGCACATGCCCCCATTGCAATAACCCATTTGGGGGCTGCCATTTGGTCGTAAACCCTTTTCACCGAGCCCGCCATTTTGTAGGTTACAGTACCCGAAACAATCATGCAATCGGCCTGACGGGGCGAAAACCTCATAACCTCCATACCGAAACGGCCAATGTCGAAGCGGGAATCCGCAGCTCCCATAAGTTCTATGGCGCAACAAGCCAAGCCCATAGGCTGGGGCCAAATTGAGTTGGAACGTACCCAGTTTACCAATGCATCGAGCTTCGAATATATAAAGCCCGTTCCACCCGATACGTCGAAATTTTGCTGAACAACCTTAGTCATAAAAATAAGTCGCATTTTCAATCAAACCTTGCTCACTTTCAAGCATTTTTTTAAGATAAAATTGCTTTACAAACGTAGAAAATAAGCCTAGCTTGGGCGTGTATGAGAATCGCCAGACGCTTTTTTTTGCCGCTTTTTATGCTGTTTGCGGCAACAAACTTGTTAATCGCTAAACCTTTTGCGGTCCTTTCGCTTGAAAACCCGAAAACGCTTTCGCAGAAAATTCTTTCGGCAGTAAAGGTTCTTTCGCCCGAAGACTACCAAAATACCGAGCTTATGCTTGCCACGCAGCTTGCAATGTTCGGCTACCCAGATTTCGACGGAATAGACCTTTCTAAAAACGTAATAATAGGCCTTTACCAAAATAAAGACGCCATAGACACCTATATTTCCATTAAGGCCGATAAAAATTCGCGCTTTTGCGCGGCTCTTAAACTTTTGTCGGATATATCCAAGGCACAGGGCACAAACTTCCCGAGATTCGACAATATAAACGGCTATACGGTTTTGTCTTTTAGCAAAAAACCCGTTTCGCCCGAAATTGCCGCCGAATTGGCAAAGCTTGCCGACAAAAAAACGGGACTTTTGGCAGAGTGCACATTCAAAATGCCCAAGCTAACAAAAAGCACTTGGCAAAGCATGCAAACGCTATGCTTAAACCCCGACTTTTTGGATTCGCTAAGCCTGCTTTTTGCAGACTTTGAAGACTTATGCGTGCAATTCGACATTTCGCCAGAAATTGCAACTTTAAACTTTTTGTGCGACACAAACAAAAATTCGAAATTGGCGGGTATTCTAGACAAGCCCAAAAGCAAAAGCACCATAGAATGTTGCCGCTATTTTGAAGATTGCGAATTTTATATGCTCGCCTTCGGCAAAAACGACGCAAAGCTCAACGAATATTTCGACACAATATTTGTCGAAAAGATGCTGCCTACAATAGTTAAAGACAAAAATCAGATTAAAGAGCTTTCCGACATACTGCTTAAATACGCAAACAGCGGCGGCGAATGCGCTATTTACGCCGACTTAAATTCGCAAATATCGCTTGCTAAAACCAACGCAAGCGAAAGCGACATAGAAAAACTGCTTACAATTGCCGACAAGCTTAATTTTAAAAATATCTTGAATTTGCAGCTTGCTAAAGACGAGCAACAAATACCCGAAATTTTGTGCAAAACCGAAAAGATAAAAGCTTCGGGCAAGTCGCTCTTTAAAGTTTCGACTTCCGCAAACGGAAAAACACAAAACACGGCATACTACACAACCGCAAACAATACGCTAATAAGCACGCAAAACAAAAACACCGCCCTGGCCTTTGCAGATAAAATCGAAAAGAAACAGTTTGCAAAAAATCCCGTTATATGCGATTTAGACGGGCAATATAGATTTTTGGTTTGCGGGCAAAACAGGGAGATTTTTGCCGACTGCAACGTTTATTATTTGAAAGGCACCGTTAAGGCTCTTTCAGTGTTGCCAATGAAAAACCTGCAAAAGCTGCAACGGGTTATAACAGACTATGTGGCAAAGCTAAAAGAACGGGCCTTGTTACAAGAATAATGCTTTTTATAAAATGCAAAACAACAACAATATTTTTGACGAACTTGAAGGCCTTTTAAAAGGCTTTGGCAGACCATCGTGGGACGAATATTTTATGTCGGTGGCGATACTTGTTGCGGCAAGGTCTTCTTGCCACAGGCTTAACGTTGGCTGCGTTTTAGTTAGCGACAACGAACACAAAAACCGCATCATAGCCGCAGGCTACAACGGCTTTTTGGCGGGCTTGCCCCACAGCTCGAAAGTAAGAGACGGACACGAGCAGGCAACAGTTCACGCAGAGCAAAACGCCATTAGCGACGCCGCACGCAGGGGCATTAGCGTGGAAAATTCTGTTGCCTACATTACGCATTTCCCCTGCATAAACTGCGCAAAAATTTTGGCGGCAAGCGGTGTAAAATCTATAAAATACCACCACGATTATAACAACGACCCGCTTGTGTTCGAGCTTTTAAAAGATGCCGATATAGACATTGTTCAAATATGAAAAGCGAAAAAACCGACAGAACCTGGTCGTTTTTGGCGGCCTCGCCTGCGCTGAACGACATATCTTTCGAAGAAAGCGTTGTTCTTTTGCTTGAGGATAACGACGAAAATTCTTTCGGCATTATAATAAACAAACCGCTAGGCAAAACTTTGGGAGAAATAGACGAAAAGTTCGAGTTTTCGCCCTTGGCAAGCATACCCGTATTTTTGGGCGGGCCCGTCAGCAAAGACAAATTCAGCATTGTTGTTTGGCGCGAAAATTCCGAAAACGCGTGCAACTTTAGCTTCGGCATTACCGCCGAAAAGGCCGAAGAATTTTTGGCGGACTTTCCCGACGCAAAGGCCGGCGTATTTATGGGCTACACCGCATGGGAAAAAGACCAGCTGTCGTCCGAAATAGAGCAGAAAACCTGGTATGTATCGAAAGTAGACGAACGCTTTATTTTAAGCGAAAACTGCGAAAATTTGTGGAGCGACATTCTGTGCAGGGAACACCCGCAGTTTAATCTGTTGCGGCACGAAAACTACATAGATTTGCAGTCGAATTAAAACGCATTAAAGCGGCGGCAAAACCGCACAAAAAAGCGTAGGCAAAAAATAAAATACCCACGCTTTGTTTCTTATACCTGCCTTAAAACGGGAGCGCTTTGTTTAAAGCTTGCTTGCAAATTTTCGCAAAATTTAAAACCCTGCAAAAATTGTGCAATGTCCATCGCCTTGGCGCACGGTTTTTGTATTGTCCGCACAATTAAATACGAATTTTTTGCCGAAATTTTCATCGAATTGTTTTCAAGGACAATTCGTCCTAAATCGTCCGAATCGCCACATTCGCAATAATCGGCCTCCAACACCTTTAGCGGAACGCCGTTGTACTCGAAAATTCCGCAACCGAACGCCCTTATTCTCGCGCAAATTTCGGCGGCAGTAAGCGAAAAATCCATATACAAATCGTCCTTAAAAAATTTGCGCGTGTAGGTGGCTTTGCTTTCGTCTTGCTCGGTAAAAACAAGTCTTTTTTGCTCTATCGCGGTTAAATTTTTCTCTAACAATTCGGCGGCGGCAACGCCCATTTTTTCCCTTAAAGCTTGCGCGGTATCAGTCGGCAAAATATCAACTAAAACGGTGTCGGCAACCGCACCTGCGTCCATCTTTTTCACAATGCGCATAAGGCTTACACCCGTTGTTTTGCGCTGCATAGCCACCGCGCTTTCTATGGGAGAAGCACCCCTAAATTCGGGCAAAATAGAGCCGTGCAAATTCAGACAAAGCAATTCGGGGTAGTTTATAATGTTGTCCTTTAAAATAGAACCGTACGCCATTACAACAATCGAATTTACACCAAGTTTTTTAAACTCTTCAATAAGCGAATTTTCGTTGTTTTTTTCGGGCCTAAAAAGTGTTATGTTGCGCTCTAGCGCGTATGCGCTTACATCGTTTGGCGAAAGCTTGTTGCCTCTGCCCTTGGGCTTGTCGGGGTTGCTTACAACGCAGGCAAGCACGCCGCGCTTTTCCAGCATTTGTATGCTAGGCAGCGCAATTTTATCGGAAGCGAAAAAGGCAACTTTCATATGCAAAAACTATCGGCGTTTTTTTGCGGTTTTTGCACCCTTTTTAGCCGCGGTTTTTTTGCGGTTTAAAAGCTTTTTTGCAGCGTCGAATTTTTTGTTCGACAAATTGCTTTTTAGGCCGCTTTTTGCCTCGAAGCGAACGAAGGCTGCCTGTTTGCCGCCCTTTTTAGAGCCGTTTTCCTTTGCGCGCTTATCTGTTAGGCGTTCCTGCAAAGTTTTGCTTTCTTTGCCCTTAAATTCAAATTTAAGAGACACGCCGCCAAGCGAGAATGTTTTGCGCAAATTCTTTTCTATATACTTATAGTAGTTGCCATCTAGCTTTGCAAAGCTGTTGCAATACATTCTTATAACGGTCGGCCTGTTCGAAATTTGCAGGCAGTAATACACCTTAAATCTTTTGCCGCCTACAATCTTCGGCGGAACGGAGTCTACCAAATCGCGCACAACCGAATTTAGCCTGCCAGTAGGCAGTTCCTTGTAGGCGCGTTTGTACATTGCGTACGAAGCGTCTAAAATGGTGTCCAGCCCAGTGTCGTTCTTCGCCGAAACAAAGCTAATGGGCGCGTCCTCCAAAAAGAATAGTTCCTTGCGCACCGCCTCTTCGAACTTCGTTCTAAAATCCCTAATGCTGGTATATCCGCGCAAAGTGCCTTTTTTGAACAAGTCAACCGCCAAGTCCCACTTGTTTACAAGCACCATTACAGCGGCGCCCGCGTCTAAAATTTCGCCGGCCAATTTTTTATCAAGCTCGGTTACCCCTGTCATAGCGTCTAGCACAAGCATTACAACATCGCACTTGGCTATGGCGTCTTTTGTTCGCACGGTAGACAAATAGTCTAGCGAAGTGTTGATTTTCCTTTTAGCCCTTAAACCGGCCGTGTCGAAAAACCTAAAGTCTACATTCGCCCCGCGCTTTGTAGTGTGCAAAAAGTCGCACTTTACGCTGTCGCGCGTAGTTCCCGCAACATCGCTTACAATAAGCCTTTGCGAGCCAAGCAGCCTGTTGCCTATCGAGCTCTTGCCAACATTTGGCTTGCCCGCCACGCAAATTTTTACACGCATAGGCTCGCTGATAGGCTCTACGTCGAAACTGCCGCAATTTTTTTCTAGATACGCAATTAACGAATCCATTCCCAAGCCGTGCTCTGCCGAAACGAAAAATGTTTCGAAACCCAATGTATAGAAATCGTGGTTGCGGTCTTTATGCGAATCTAAATCGGTTTTGTTTACAACCAAGGCGGTTTGCTTGCCGCTTTTCCTTAAAGAATCGGCAATGCGCTGGTCGTGCGGGGTAAGGCCTTCCTGCGAATCCACCACAAACAAAATAATGTCGGCAGTGTTCATGGCAAATTCCGCCTGAATGTCGGTTGCTTTGGCTATAACCTTTTCCGTAGTATCTTCGGTTGCGCCCAAGCCGCCGGTATCCATAAGCACGGTGCCGTTGGGAAGCTTTTCGGCAACAATGTCGCGGGTTACACCCGGACGGTCGTGAACAATCGAAACCCTGCGCTTTAATATTCTGTTAAAGAGCCTGCTTTTGCCAACATTTGGCCTGCCCACAATGGCTATGCTTTTGCCTGTATCCATAATTCTATATATTTTCAAGCGACTTTTCTATTCTATCGGTCGCCTTAATTAGGTTGTCGTAGCTTGTAGAAAAGCTTGCCCTGAAAAATCCCTCGCCCGATTCGCCGAAAGCAGACCCGGGAACTATTGCAACTTTTGCGGAATTTAAAACCTTTGTGCAAAAATCCATAGACGACATTTTGCGGCCGCCTATGCTGGGAAACGCGTAAAATGTGCCCTTGGGCAGATTGCATTTCAAGCCCATTTCGTTGAAGCGGCGTACAATAAAGTCTCGGCGGCGGTGGTCTTCATCGCGCATTTTTTTCATAGATTCCGCACCGTTGCGCAATGCCTCCAAAGCGGCCTCCTGCGACATTATAGACGCGCACAAAATGCCGTATTGGTGTATTTTCATCATTGCGTCTATTATGTCTTTTGGCCCGCAGGCATAGCCCATTCTAAAGCCCGTCATTGCAAACGCCTTCGAAAAGCCGTGGATGAAAACGGTTCTGTCTTTCATTGCCTTTACCGCCGCTATAGAGTTGTGCTCGCCTTCGTAGGTAAGCTCCGAATAGATTTCGTCGCTTATAACAAGCATATCTTTTTCCTCCACAAAAGCCGCAAGTTCTTCCACCTGTTTGAGACTTAGTGTGCCGCCCGTGGGGTTTGTGGGAAAATTTATAACTATTGCCTTGCACCCGGGCTGCCATGCTTTTTTTACGTCTTCTACGCTGAGGGCAAAGCCGTTTTCGGCCTTTGTGCGAACGGGAACGGGGATACCGTGCGAAAGCACAATGCTGGGCGCATACGAAACGTAGCAGGGCTCGTGGTACATAACCTTGTCGAGCGGGTTTATTATTGCGCGCAATGCGGCATCTAACGCTTCGGAAGCCCCTACAGTTACCATAATTTCGTTGTCGGGGCAGTATTCAACCCCGAAAGTTTTTGCAACGTATTTCGAAATTTCGTTCCTTAGCGACTTAAGCCCCAAGTTGTCGGTATACGAAGTTTTGCCCTTTTCCAGCGCAAAAATTGCCGCCTCCCTGATGTGCCACGGAGTTACAAAATCTGGCTCGCCAATACCGAGCGAGATTGCGTCTTTCATTGTAGAGGCAATCGAAAAGAAAGCCCTAATTCCCGATTTGGGAAGCCCCACAACGTGTTTGGCTACAAATTTTTTACTGTCGCACATAAAGAATTTTTTTAATTAAATTAAGCGGAAACTACGGGTTTGTCGGGGTTGTTCGGGTCTTGTCCTATAATAAAGCCCATGGTTTTATAGGTTCTTAAAAAGAAGTGTGTTGCCGTAGAAGTTACGCCGTGAATGGTGGCAAGCCTTTCGTACACAAAGCTTGCAATTTCCTTTATATTCTTTGCCTTTACAAAAAGCAAAAGGTCATACGCGCCGCTCATAAGAAAGCACGAATCTACCTGCTCGAACCTGCTTATGCGCTGGGCAAGCCTGTCGAAACCGCCGTCTCTTTCGGGGCAAATTTTAAGCTCTATTGCAGCCGAAACCAAACCGCTTTCGTAGTCGGGGTGCAAAACGGGAATCCAGCCTAGAAGGATTTTTTCGTCCTTTAATTTTTCAAGGGCTTCGTCTACCTCTTTTTCGGTCATATTCAAAATTTGACCCATTTTGGTGGTGTCGAAAACGCCGCCTTGCAATATAAGTTGTAAAAGATTTTCCATAATATGTGTATATATTTGCGCGAGACTATACACACATTCTCCGATTTTTAAACACTTTTTTTAGCTATCCGCCCATTTTTACAAGCAAAAGCTTTGGCGACTGCAAATTATTCTCGTCGCTATATTCGCTAAAAACCGCAAATTTTTGCTTAAAGAAATCTCTTACCACCTCGTATTCGCCCTGTCCACCCTTGTGTCCAACATAGCATAAAACCGAAAGCAAAAATCGGTTTGCCCTAAAATCTAAGCAGCTTTGCAATGCCTTTATTGTGCTTTGCGGCTTGGTTATAACGGCTTTGTCGGAATTAGGCAAATAGCCTAAATTAAAAATGGCGCAATTAAGTTTGCATTTTAAAGCTTTGGGCAAATGGTTTTCCATGTTTGCGTGGCTGTCTAGAACAAACTGTACGTTTTGCGGGGTTTTGCCAGATTTTGCCAACAAAGCTTTCGAGCTTTCTATTGCCCGTTGCTGCACATCGAAGGCAAAAACCTTGCCGTTTTTGCCTACAATGTCGCTTAAAAACAAAGTATCGTGCCCGTTGCCGCAGGTGGCGTCTATAACAAAATCGCCCTCTCTTAAAAACGAAAGGGCAATTTGTTTTGCTTTATTTGTAAAATTCATTGCAAACAAAGAGCGCGGCTAGTTGTTTTTAAGGTTATACTCCCTTTCCATAAGGGTTGGGTGCGAATAATAAAACGCGCTATACAACCTGTGCGGCGTTAAGTTGCCCAAATTCTTTTTGTGGAGTTTGCGCAACGCCTCTATAAGGTTGTCGGGCGTGCCGCAGGCTGCCTTTGCAAAAGAGTCTGCCTGATATTCGTGCTTGCGCGAAATTTGGTTGAAAATGGGTGTAAGCCAAAAGGTAAACAACGGGCTTAAAATCGAAAACAATATAAGCAGCGCGCCAAAACCTGAGTTTTGCGAAAAGCCAAAACTTTCGTAAAAATACGGGCACTTTGCCAAAACTCCCATAATGTAAAATCCCGCAAGAGTTGAGGCAAACGTTAAAAACATAATAGACCAAATATGCCCTTTTTTATAGTGCCCTATTTCGTGCGCCAAAACCGAAACAATTTGCTCGTTGCTTAGCTGCTCTAAAATTGTATCGTAAAAAATAACCCTTCTAAATTTGCCAAAACCCGTAAAGAATGCGTTTGAATGCGAGCTGCGGCGGCTGCCGTCCATAACCTGAATGGCGGTGGTTTTAAAGTTGCACTTTTTTGCAAGGGCAAAAATTGCGTCTTTTAAAGCACCGTCGGGCAACGGGGTAATTTTGTTAAACAGGGGCAAAATAAGCTTTGGATATATCATTATCATCACAAGCTGAACAATCACTATTGCAAAAAAGCACCAAAGCCACCAAGTGTTTTCAAAAGAATTATAGAACAGCAAAAACAGCCACAAAAGCGGCGCGCCTATGGCAAACGAAAGCAACAGCGACTTTATTTGGTCTTTCACCCAAAGCCCCGCCGTCATTTTATTAAAGCCGTGTTTTTCCTCTAAAACAAACTGTTCGTATAAATCGAATGGAATATCGAAAAGCGAATATACCGTTAAAGCCGCAATAACCGTAAGCGACTGTCCAAAAAGCGAAGCCCCCCACAGCTTTTCGCAAAAATCGAAAATTGCGGGAAACGCCCCGAAAAGCAAAAATGCGCAAAGCACCAATGCTGAATACACGCCGTCTATCATGGCAAAGCGCGTTTTGTCGAGAGTATAGGCAACACTTTTGTGGTACGAATCGGCGTCTACAAAACTCTTGTAAGTTTCGGGAACAGCGAATGCGTTTGCGCAAACATTGCGCATATTAAGCATTTCCAAGAACAGCGAAAACAGCGTTCTTGCAAACACCAGCACAATAGCTGCAATCATTAATGGAGAACTTAGCATTTGCTATTTTATAAGCTTTTTAAGCGTTTGCAAAACAATGGCGGGGTTTGCCTTGCCCTTCGACAATTTCATAATCGGTCCGATAAGGGCGTTTATTGCCTTTTCGTTGCCGGCCTTATATTGGTCTATTGCCTTTTGATTGCCTTTCATGGCCTCCAGGCAAAACGCCTCTATCTGGTTTGTGTCGGTATTTTGGGTTAGGCCTTTTGCCTTTACTACATCGGCGGGAGCCGTTCCGTTTTTAAAGGTTTCGGCAAACACCTCCTTTGCAATTTGTTTCGAAATTACGCCATCGTCTATAAGCTTAACTAGTTGCGCCATATATTGCGGAGTCATCTTGCAGGAACCAAGCGCAATATTTTCGCCGCTGGCATTTGCCGCCGAAATTTCGCGCAGCAAGTCGTTTATAAGCAAATTCGCCAAAGCGTGGTAGCTGTTTGAATATTTTACCGCCTCTTCGAAATAGGCAACCAAGTCTTTGTCTATGCACAAAACCGAAGTTATTGTGTAGGGCAGCTGGTAGTCTTTCATGTAGCGGCGTTGCCTGTCGAAAGGCAACTCCACCAATTCCGAAGCAATTTCGCTTCTAAGCTCGTCCGAAATTTTTACCGGCAGCAAATCCGGATCGGGAAAATAGCGGTAGTCGTGCGACATTTCCTTGCCGCGCATAGTTTGCGTAAGGCATAGCTCGGCGTCCCAGCGGCGGGTTTCCTGAACTATTCTCTCGCCCATTTTGTAGGCCTTGATTTGGCGTTTAATTTCGTATTCTACGCCCGCCTTTACGCCCGAAATCGAGTTCAGGTTTTTCAGCTCAACCTTTGTGCCCAACTTTGTTTCGCCTACGGGGCGTATCGAAATATTTGCGTCGCAGCGCATTTGCCCCTTTTCCATATCGCATTCCGAAATGCCAGCAAAAACAAGCGAATTTCTTAGCGAGGTCAGGAATGCAAAGGCTTCGTCGGCAGTGTGCATATCGGGGTCTGTAACTATTTCTATAAGGGGCGTACCCGCTCTGTTGTAGTCTACCAAAGAGTCGTTATGAAAGTGCGTAAGCTTGCCTACGTCTTCTTCTAAGTGTATGCGGGTAAGCTTTACGGTTCTGTGCGCGCCCATCTTGCCCGTTTCGCCCGAAGGCAATTCTATTTCAACTCCGCCGCCTAGACACAAAGGCTCGTCGAACTGCGAAAGCTGGTAGTTTTTGGGGCTGTCGGGGTAGAAATAGTTTTTTCTGTCCCACTTTGTAATCTCTGGGATTTTGCAACCTAGCAACATGCCCACTTTTACGGTTTTGCGAATTGCCTCGAAATTAAGAACGGGCAAAACCCCCGGCAAAGCCAAAACAACTGGGTCTACCAAAGTGTTGGGCTCTTCGCCAAAGCGGTATGGAGCCGCCGTAAACATTTTGCTTTTTGTGTGAAGTTGAACGTGAACTTCCAAACCTATTACTGCTTCAAATTCCATAATAAAAAACTCCTACAATACGGGCTTTAACTTTTTAAGAGCCAAGTTTTGCTCGAAAGAATACGCAATGTTAAGCAAGTTTGCCTCGTCGAAAGCCTTGCCTATAATGTGCAGCCCAACGGGCAGATTTTCGCTTGTGTATCCGCACGGTACCGAAAGCGCGGGCAGCCCCGCCAAATTTACGTTAATTGTAAATATGTCGCTTAAATACATCGAAAGCGGGTCGGCGGTCTTTTCGCCGCACTTAAAGGCCGCCGTTGGGCTTACCGGAGTCATAATTGCATCTACTGTTTTAAACGCCTCTTCAAAGTCGCGCCTGATAAGGGTGCGAACTTTTTGCGCTCTAAAGTAGTAGGCATCGTAGTAGCCCGAGCTTAGAACGAAAGTTCCCTAAATTATCCTTCTTATCAGCTCTTCGCCGAAGCCCTCGGCGCGGCTTTTAAAGTATAAGTCTACAATGTCTTTTGCGTCTTTTGCGCGGGTTGTGTAGCGAATGCCGTCGTACCTTGCCAAGTTCGACGACGCTTCGGCTGTCGCCAAAATATAGTATACTGGAATTGCCAATTCGGTGTGCGGCAAGGAAATTTCAACAAGCTGCGCGCCCGCCTTTTCGCATTGGGATATTGCATTTTTAACCAAAGCCAAAACTTGGCTGTCTATGCCCGCCATAAAATATTCTTTGGGCACGCCTATTTTCTTACCCTTTAAAGATTCGGCATTAAGATTTGCCGCATAGTCTGGTATTTCGGTCTTTACGCTGGTAGAATCCAGCTTGTCGTACGAGGCTATTGCTTTTAAAAGAAAGGCCGCGTCTTCTACCGAGCGCGTGAACGTGCCTATTTGGTCTAAAGACGAGGCAAACGCCGCCAAGCCGTAGCGGCTTACCAAGCCGTAGGTGGGTTTAAGACCCACTACGCCGCAGTGCGAAGCGGGCTGGCGTATAGAGCCGCCCGTATCGCTGCCCAAAGCGCAAATACATTCGCCCGAAGCCACCGCCGCCGCGCTGCCGCCGCTGCTGCCGCCAGGGATTCTCGAAAGGTCGTAGGGATTTTTGGTTTTCTTAAACGCGCTGTTTTCGCAGGAAGAGCCCATTGCAAATTCGTCTAAATTAAGCCTGCCAAACAATACCGCGCCGTTGTCTTTAAGGTTTTTAACGGCAGTGCCCGTGTAGGGCGAAACAAACTTTTCGAGAATTTTGCTAGCGCAAGTTAGCGGCATATTTTTGTCGGCCATATTGTCTTTTAGCCCAACGGGAATGCCGTCTAACACTCCCAAAGTTTTGCCGTCTTTGCGGCGCTTGTCGGCCTGTGCCGCCTGATTTAAAGTATATTCTTCGTCGTACGAAATAAAGGCCTGCAGTTTGTCGTCTATAGCCTTTGTTCTGTCTATTACCGACTTTGCCAGCTCCTGCGCGGAAATTTCGCCCTTGTTTAGAGCGTCGCTTAATTCTTTTACCGATTTAAAGTATAATTCCATAAAAAAGCCCTCTTTTGATTTTACGATTGAGCGTCGTCTACAACTTTGGGAACTACAATTTGGTTGTCGCGCTGGGCGGGAGCGTTCATAAGAACCTCCTGCACGGTAAGAACTTCGCCGCATTCGTCTTTGCGCCAAACGTTATACATTGAATGTGCGTGCGCGCTTGCGTGAACATCGCTTACGTCTATGTGTGAAAGTTTGTCGAAATATTCGAGAATTTGATGAAGCTGCCCCGACAATTTTTCCTTTTGTTCGGCAGTTAAGTCTATGCGCGCCAAATGCGCAACGTAATCTATGTCAATTTTAGGCTTTTCACTCATAAGGGGCTAATATCTCCCTTTGGGGTGCGCCTTTCAAGCCTTTTCTATAAAAAACGTCAAAAAAAGCCCCCTTAAACGGGGGTTGGCAAGCGCTGCAAAAGCCTACTTTTTTATTTCTATTACCTTTGCGTTTTTCTCGGCGTTTTTGTTTTCGCGCTTTGTCTTAAGCAAAACCGCAATTTGCATTGCAACAGGTCTTTCTAGCTCGCCGTCTTTCAACGCTTTATATAGGTATTTTGTAAATAAGTCGTTGTCTAAATTAAGGGCAACAAGCCTCAGGCATTCAAGGTACGCCGCCCCTATCGAAAAGCGTTTCTTGTCGTCGTCGGTGATGGGCTTGGTTTTAGCCCTCAAAAGACTTTCGGCATAGGCGCCCTCCTGCGTATTTTTAAGCATATCCATAATGCGCAAAAAGGTTTTATAACGCCCAGTTGCGTAAAATTCGCCAAAAAGCCAGTCTATTTGCGCCGGGGCAAACTCGTAGGCGAAAATTTTATACGGGTCCGGGAAGGGGCAACTTGCAATAAAGTTTACCGCCTTTTTGTCGTTTTCGTTAAGGAATTTTTCGTTGGGGGTAATGCCCGAAACCGCCAAAAGGGTTATTGCCTTTGTTTTTTCGTATTCGCCGAAAGTTGCCAAGCCGCTTTGCAGTTTTTCAAATAAAAGTGGCTGTTGCAAAAACGCCGTTTTAAAAAAGCCCATAAAAAGCCAGTTAAGCCCCAAGGGCGCGCCCTTTTGCGTTATTGCAACTTTTTTAGACAAAAACATTGCATACAATGCCTGCGGGTTTGGCTGCGCGCAATAGTCGTACATAAGCCTTATTGCCCTGTTGCGCGTTATGTTTAAATTTTCGCCGTAAAAATCGCCAACCGCAAATGCCGATTTATATTCTGTTGAATTGCCATCTTTGCCCTTGATTTTAAGGACAAAAACATATTCGCCCTTTTGGTCTGGAATGGTAAAGTCGGCCTGATTGGGCATAGGGAAATACGAAACATTGTCGCTTTTGCTTTCGTACAAAAATTCGGAATTTTGAACAAGAACTTTTGAAGTTTTATCGGGGAACACAACCGAAATTTCGTACGAGCAAGAGTATGCACCCTTTTTGTTTGTTTTGGCGAACGCAAAAAGCGAAAGTTTTTCGCCGCAAAAGCCCGTATTTATGTTCTGCACAAAAGGCGAGCTGTTTTCGGGCGACAAATACCACCAGTCCATACTTCTATGCTGCAGCGACACCGCAAGCCTGTAGTCTTGCGCGAGCAAGCTAGCGGCAAAAAGTGCAAAAAAAGTAAGGAAAACTGCGGTATAAAATTTCACTTATATAGAACCTACGGTTTTGGTTGCGGCAAGGGTTTTTGCGCCTTAATCATTTTAGGCATATTGCCCACAAGCTTTAAATAATAGTCGTCGGGCAGGCCTTCCATATCCAAAAACTTGCATTTTTCGGGCTTAGGCGGGGTGTTTGTACATTTGTAGATTGCGGTAGATTCGTTTACTTCGTCGAACATTGCGACAAACAGGGCCTTTGCACCCGCCTTAACCGAAAGAGATGCCATATCCCAAATAAACTTGCCCTTTTCGCGGGGGATTTCGTTGAAAATGCCCCTGTATTTGCCTAAAAGCCTTGTGTTGTGCCACGAAAAGCCTGGGTGAATTACGGGCAGGTAGTCTAAATTATTGTCGTCGCACCACTCAATATCCTCTAAAGTTTTTTGCTCGTAGTTTAGGTTAATGCCCGAATAGCGAATGCTCAACATATCGGGGTCTTTTTTGCTTCTTACATAGCGGCCGACATTCCACGGCGAAACCGCCGAGGCGTATTTTTTCATCATTTCGTGCAAAAGGGGTTTGTTGTGGCAGTCGTGTTTTAATTCCTTAAAGAAGGTTGGCACGCCGAAAATTATGTAGCAGTTGCCGTATTTTTCGTCGTTTTTAAGGAAGTTTAAGAACTTTTCCAAGTCGGTTGTTTCAAAAGCAAAATGCCTGTCGTTAAAGCCCAAGCCCCAAATTATTACAACGGGTTTGCCGTTGTGGAACAGATAGGGAGTATCTTTGTCGGCCATATAGGAATTTGCCATATTTTTCCAGTCGGAAATAAGACGGTCGGCAACTTTGCCCTGAGGCATACCTGTTAAGTCGTACATAAAATATGCGCCAACGCCGTATTTTTTTGCCGCCTTTAGGCAGTGGTCTACAACCTTGTCCTTGTCTTTACGGCCAATAGAAATATAGTATCTTTGCACTATTGCCCCGCCCGTGTGGTAGTCGCGCATCCATTTAAAATGCAAGTCTACGGTGCTATAGTCTAGCGCGCTGTAAACTTCGGCAACGGTGCCGTCGGGGTTTGTAAAACCGGTGGGATATTTTATTTCGTATTCGCCCATACTCGGCCAAATGTCGAATGCGGCATAGCCGTCTGCCGGCGCGCCGTGTTTGTGTTTGCCCCAAGCGTCCCAATCGCCGCCCTTTTTAACAAACGAATCGCCCTCGGCTCTAAACCAGCCCTGATAGCCCGCATACGCCGTGCCGTATAGCGTGTTGTTTTTAGGGTTTTTTGGGTAAATACTGCCGGTCGCAAAAAGCTGAATGCAGGCGGCTAAAGCCGCAAAAAATAGAATAAATTTTTTCATATAGATATAATTTCTCCCCTGTGTTTGTGTTGCTAAAATTTAAGCACGCCAATACCGCCTAAAGCAATACCAGCGAACCAATGCCCAAAAAGATAAGAAAGCCGCCCGAGTCGGTCAAGCCCGTAGTGAAAATAGAAGAACCCGCGGCCGGGTCTAGCCCGAACTTTTTTAGCGCAAATGGAATCGCGCAACCTACAAAGCCGCCCATTGTCATATTCAAAATCATTGCAACCCAAACTACCGCGGCGAAGTCGAACCTATGGGTTGTAATTACGGCAATTATAGCGCCGAAAAATCCTATTAAAAGACCGTTTAAAAAGCCTTTTAAAGCCTCGGTAACACAAACTTTTGGCGCGTCGAACAACTCAACTTCGCCCATTGCAAGGGAGCGAACCGTAATGGCCAAAGTTTGCGCACCCGTATTGCCGCCAATGCCCGCAATTATGGGCATAAACACCGCCAACAATGCCAAATGCGAAATTTCGTCTTGGAATGCGCCCACAACCGAGCTTGCAACAAAGGCGGTAAGCAAATTGACCATAAGCCACGGAGCCCTGCTTTTTATGCTCGAAAACACGCCGTCGAACAAAGTTTCGTCGGCACCGGCACCCGCCATTTTCTGTATATCTTCGGTGCCCTCGTCTACCAAAACGTCCAAAACGTCGTCGTGGGTAACAACGCCCATAAGAACGCCGTCTTCGTCTACAACGGGCAAGGCATGGAAATTTGTATCGGCCATAATCTGGGCAACAAGCTCCTTGTCCATAGTAGGCCTTAATATGCCGATTAAGTTTGTGTTCATTATATCTTTAATCAGCGCATCGTGCCTAGCCAAAACCAAGTCGCGCATAGAAATTACTCCGACTAAAACGCCGTTTGCATCTATTACATATAAATAGTGCATGCTTTCGTAGTCGTTTTTGGTTTTGCGCACAAGGCTGATGGCGTCGTCTACGGTAACGTCTTCCGACAGTGTTGAAATGTTCGGGTTCATCAAACCCGCGGCGGTGTCGGGATCGTACTCTAAAAGCTCTCTAACGGTTTCGGCGGTTTCGGGCTGCGACTCTTCCAAACAATCCAAAATTCTGTCTCGATCGGTTTCGTCCAGCTCGCCCACAAGGTCGGCGGCGTCGCCGGGCTCCATCTCGTTAAGCAGCGAAGCCGCACGCGATTCCCTCATTTCCGACAAAAGTTCCGCCGAGTCTTCGGGGTTCATTTCCGAAACAACATCGGAAGCCTTTTCCTCGCTTAGCTTCCTTAAAATTTTGCGCTGTGTATCTACATCTATTCTCGAAAGGAAGTCCGACAAAACGTGGGGGGGCGTTTCGGCAAGCAATTGGCTTTGGAGGGAATCCAAAGTGCCGTCCTCGTACATCTGAACAAGAGAGAACAGGGAATAGCCCATCTCCTTTACGCCGTCGTCTTTTTTGTCGTTATCCATCGGTTTTTTGCGCAAAAATATTTCAGGTAAGTTTTTAAATCATATTCGGTAAAGTAAAAATGCAAAATGCGCACTTCACAAGATATTTTTGCAAAATTTTGTTGATTGCCCCGCATTTTGGCTGTTTCATTTTTTTAATGAAGAAAAACATCAAGGCAAAAAGAATATATATGGCGGGCTCTCTTTTTTGCGGAAGGGAAATTTTTGGCAACGCAGCCCTTGCAGACGAAATAGAAAATGCCTCGGGCAACGCCTATGTTTGCGAATTGCCGCAAAGCTACGAACCGAGAAAGCACACCCCAAAAGCTGTGCGCGACTGCGACTATTCCCATCTTTTGCAGTGCGATGCCGTTCTTGCCGCCTTCGACGGGCTCGAGCTAGATTCGGGCACGGTTGCCGAATTTATAACCGCAAAAGTTGCCGACAAGCCAGCCATTTTGCTGCGCAGCGATTTTAGGGTTTCGGGAGACCAAGTTTCGGGGGGCGACCCGTGGAATTTAATGTGCTCGTTCTACCCGCGCAGCACAGTGTTGCATTTTAATTTTATGCAGGCGTATAAAGATTATTTAAAGGAGAGCAAAAACGCCCTTGCCGCCGCAAATTTGGCAAACAAAGAATTGGCAAAATTGTGCGTAAGCGCCCTAGACAAGCTTTTTAAGACAAAGCCCATCCTTTCAAAAAGCGAAATACAAAACGCGAACAAGCTAATAAAAAAGGCGTTCGACATAAAATAAACTTTCGGCAAAACAAACAATAAACGCAAAAAGGCTCTCCTAGAAGAAGGAAAGCCTTTTTGCTTTTTATGCAAAAACTGCCCTATTTCCTGCGGCGGTATGCTGCAAATGCCAAGGCAAACGCGCCTAATATTGCAGCCCAAGCGGAGGGTTCTGGAACCGAAAACGTCACGGTAAAGTCGTTTTCGTTTCCGTTGAAGAAGGCTTCGTAGCCGTTATAGTTAAATGTTTTGCCTATAAGGTTTTTCAACGACTCGTTGTATTTTTCGCTGTCTACAAAGCTTATCAACAAATAGGTTTCGTCTTCAATAATGTCGCTAAAGCTGAAATCGCTTGCAAGAATTGTGCCAAGCAACGCGCCGTCTTCCATAACGGTTATTGCAGCGTCGCTATCGTTCAAAACGGTGCAGTCGAAAGCCAATTTGCCGCTTGTAAAGTTCAAGGTAGAATCTACGGGAGTTGCCTCTGTACTTCCGCCCAAAACAAGCGTGCCGCCGTTAAAGGCAAGTGTGCCTCCCTCTATATTTACAGTAGAGCCTTTGCCGTTGTAAAGTTTCGCCTGCCCATTGTCTAGACTAACTCGGCCGCGCACGTTTATGGTGGCCGCCGATGTTTTTGCAACAAGCGAATTTACGTCGGTAAAGCCGGCTCCAAGAGACATAACCGCCCCGCTTTCCACATTGGCTGTTCCATATATCATCAGGGCTTTTGCAACCGTTGTAGAAGCCTCCAAATTAAGCGTTGCTTTGCTTGCCACCCACAGGTCGCCCGCAAACGAAGTGTTAGCCCCGCTTTCTATGCTAAGCGTCGAGCCATCGTTAACCGAAATGCCCTTAAACATAGCCGTTGCCCCGTTTTTTATGTTAAGCGTAGAACTCGAATTTAGATTTAAAGCCCCTACAAGCGCATTTAAAGTTCCGTATACATTAACTGTAGCGCCTTTGCCGTTAAACCTTGTAGTTCCGCCCGTTTGCATATAGGTGCCGTAAATGTCTAGCACCTGCGCGTTGTCGTTGCCAAAAAAGAACGAACCCGATTTCAGCGCAAAAGTTGCCCCGCTTTCTATAACGGCGTTGTCTACCTGCAATTCGGTTGTGCCCGTATTTGTGAAGGTAGAACCCGTTGCAAAAACAACTTTTTCTATTTGTGTTTTGCTGTGGATGCCCTTTACAAAATTGGCGTAGTCGGCGGCAACAAAAGTGCCGGCATTTTCCATATTGCCCAAATATACTCTCATTTTGCCGGCGTCGGCATTGTAGTTTTTAATGTCGGCAACCATAGCACTGCCCGCGGCTATGACGGAAGTTTTGTCGTTTGCCGTGTAAACGCCGGCATTTTCGTCTACGCCAATACGAACTTCTTTTGTATAGTCGCCAAATTTCAGCACGCCGCCGTTATCCATATTTTGGGCTATCTTTGCCGCGCTAAACAGCCCCCTTGTATTGTAGGTTGTTTTTGTTTCCTCGCCGACTTTTCTTGTGCCGTTTGCCGCCCCTTTTATTGTTATGTTCACATTGCCTTTTGCGGTAAACGTGTCTTTAATAATTAGGTAGTTTGTAGGCCCTTTTAAATTGTCGGCAGCAGTAAGCGAAAATTCGCTTACCGGCCCCGAACGCCACGAAGAACTGTCTTTTGTGTAGTTTATAATTAAATTTGTCCAGGTTTTGTCTACTCCCCCATTGTGCGCACTGTTTATTAAAGTCGAAACATACGAAGTGCCGTTGTCTAATGTCATATAGTCGGCACCCCTGTTGTTTTTGCCCTCCGAAACAAACTCAAAAGCATAGTCGGCAAAAATTGCGGTGTCGTTTTCGCCGGGAACTGTATTTGCATACGAGGCGTCCTTACCGTTCGACGTATACCAATCCATCTTGTAGTTTGCATAGTTCGGGTTCATGCCCGACTCCGATCCGGTTGGCGTGGCGCATTGCATAAAGTAATATGTTTCGGCAAACGCGCTTGCCGCCGACAACGCCGATATAATAAATACTGCAGATTTTTTCATTTTTTGGTAAGTTGTTATACAATTAGACTGTTAAGCAAAGGCAAAATTGTCATGCTCGGCGAAAACGACATAATATTTCCTTACCGGTGTCAAGCGTATTTTGCAAAATTTTTGCAGAAAAGCCCCAATTTGCGGCGCAAATTTGTAGTTTTTATATAAATTATTTACCCATCTTATGGCTATATTCGTAGATTATGCCTTTATAACAGGTAATTTCAAGACAATGCGCAAAAATTTTCGTTTTTTTGGTAAATCGTTTTTATAAAATTTTAATACGCTTATTTTCAATATAATTGCAAATCTCAAAATAAACATCACAATTTATTCAAAAAAATTTTAACCTTCAATCGCAAAAAACTTGTTGACAATATCAAAGCCACAGCATAGGATATTTGCCAATATAACCTAAAGTTTGCTATATACTTACAAAAAAACAACAAAAAGACCATGAAAATATCGGCATTAAAAAACATATCGGCTGCGGCATTTTTGGCGGCAGCCTCTTTTTCGTATGCGGATACTTTGTATTTTATGCAGGGTTTCCCGTCCGGCAACAGCTCTAGTTTAAGCGACGGCGCTTGCTTTTTCGACAGCAACGATGTTAGCGTGGCAAAAAAGTCGCACCTGCCAACCGAAAGCGATACGCTGATTTTTGCCAACTACGAATTTAACGCAACAACATTAGACATAACTGTTAATCCGCCCGATGGTCGTTATTACGACACAATTGCAAGCGGCGCGAAAATTTGCAGCCTAACAGACTCGGTACACAACGGACAACGTCCCCTTACGGTAGAAAACCTTTATTTCTCGCTTACTTCCGACTACAAACACCGCGGCAACAACAACGGCACATTGGAAACAACCCCCCGCAAAGATTTCGGCATTTATGCATTTTGCGAAGATTTAAGCAAAGTTGCTACAAACAACGTAATTACAATTAAAAACCTTTTAAAGGTAGACGGCGGCAAAAGCTTTTCCATTCGCGGAAAAGACAACGGAAAAAATTACTTACCGAAGCTTCAAATTGGCCAGCTGCAGATGACAGACGGCGCTACTTTGGAAGGCTACAAAACCTCGTTGTATTTAGACAACTTTACAAGCACTGTAAACTTGGGCGTAAACGAGACGGGCACTGCGGCAAACGGCAAAACCTCGCTTGTTGGCGAAAACACCTATTTGCAGCTGGGAACTTACGACACAGCAAGAAAAGCAACAGGCGACACGGTTGTAAACTTGGGTTCTATAGACAACAAAGGCTCTTTAACAGTAGCCACTCAGGTAGACACCTTCAATTCGTACGGTACCTTTAACCACACCGGCACAGACCTTAACATTGAGGCAAAAGCGGCAAACTTTTACGGCGACGTTATTATGAAAGCCACAAACGTAGGCAATTCGCAAAGCGAAAGCTCCTACTCGCACTCATTTGTTTCGACAAATACAACGGCACATGTATACGGCACTTTAACCGTAGACAACGGCAACGTTACAAGCTCTACTTCCGCAAAACGCCACTACAACGTATCGGCTCGCAACACCACCATAGAAGAGGGAGCTACCGCAACAATCACCAGAACCGGAGCAGGCAACGTAACACTGGCTTTCACGGGCGACAGCGTAAACAACGGCACAATTATTTTAAGCGGCGGCACACACAACTCGTATTTGGCTATAATGGACGCCACATCGTTTAAGAGCGGCAACAATTCGTTGATCAAGCTTGGAAACGGCGGCGGCACAATATACTTTGCAAATTCGAACGGCTCGCCCACTGCCACAAGAGACACCTACATAGGCAATGTAGACGGCGCGGGGCGCACGGTATCGCGCGGCAATTCGTATAACGATGCAAGCGTAATTATAGGAACCGACAATGTTTCGCAGTTGTTCGATGCAAACTTGTCTTTGCAAAATGGCGGCAACTCTGGTCGCGACGGCAGACTTTATCTAACAAAACAAGGCAAGTCTTGGCAGCGCATTTATGGCGACGGCAACAACTACACGGGTACAACCACTGTTAACGACGGCGCATTGTTCTTAAACAAGGTAAGAAGACAACAATCTACAAGCGCCGACAACGGCTTAAGCACCGTTGTAACCGTAAACGGCGGCTACTTTGGCAGCGCAGGCTCTACCTGTATTCTAGACGGCATTAACCTAAACGGCGGCAAACTCTTGTATAACTTCGAGTTCGGCAACAGCCTGCAAATTACAATGAAAGATTCGTCTGCAATTCTCTCCAGCATTTTGGCAAGCGACTTTGCTTTTGCAAACGCCTCTTCCATGATAGGAACTACAGTAGACTTGTTATGGTTCGACGACAAAGATGTTGAAAGCATTGGCTCACAGCTGCAGTCCATTATAGACAACGAACAAAACGGCAAATACGAGTTTGTAGACGTAAAAACGGGCAATACATACTATGCCGAATTCTCGTCGGAAGACCCAAGCGTATTTTCGGTGACATTGTCGGTTCCCGAACCCTCAACTTGGGCTGCAATATTCGGCGCACTTGCCTTGGCATTTGCAATCTACCGCCGCAGAAAATAATTGTTTAGGTAAATATTAACAAAAAGGGCCTTCCTTGTTGGAAGGCCTTTTTTTGCACCCAATATAATTGCAAAAAATTGCGCAACCTCTTTATAATTCGCACAATAAAAACTTTGCCCTAAAGCCTGCCCTTTGCTTTATGGGGGAAAACCGCCTCTCTATAGAATTTTTGCATTTAGGCGGTTTTTGGCGGCGCAATTTGCGCGCCGTTGCATAAAAAAACGCGCAAAATCTAATTAAGCAAGTTTTCTTGCAACTTTCGCATTTTCAATATATTGCAAGCATAAATTGCCATATCACAACCTATTCAAAGAAAAAAATAGCCTGCAAACCCAAAAAATAATTTGACAATTTTTTGCACCTAACATAACTTAGCTATGTTGGAAAAAATTTAGTACTGTAATTTTTACATTTACAACAAAAACACTATGAAAATATCGACATTAAAAACACTATCGGCGGCGGCCTTTATGGCTGCGGCCTCGTTCTCGTATGCCGACACTTTGTACTACATGCAAAGCTTCCCTACGGGCGACAGTTCTAACATAGCCGACGGAGGCTCGTTTTTCGATACTAACGATGTTAGCGTGGCAAAGAAGGCCCACGCCCCGAAAGCGGGCGACACCGTAATTTTTGCCGACTACGACTTTAAGGCCTCCCAAAAAGTTTATGTGGAATCCAAGAAAAACGACAGGTACTACGACCAGCTTACCGATGCGCAAATTACCAGTTTAACACCCAGCATACACAATGCCGGTACAATTTTCGAGGTAGAAAATTTGTCGTTTTCGCTTAGCAGCGGCTACAAACTGCGCGGCCCAAACGACTGTTCGCTACAGGAAACCCCCGGCACAGTATTCGGGTTCCAGGCATTTTGTTCCGACGCGACAAAGGCGGCAGAAAAGAATATTGTTAGAA
The DNA here is from genome assembly GCA_034180465.1 of Opitutales bacterium. Taxonomy (GTDB): domain Bacteria; phylum Verrucomicrobiota; class Verrucomicrobiia; order Opitutales; family Intestinicryptomonadaceae; genus CAKUIA01. The sequence continues at coordinate 10,624 of JAXFOH010000105.1, read as the reverse complement.
TTAACGGCCTTTTGAAGGTAGACGGCGGTAAAAACTTTTATATTCAAGGCGGCAAAAACATAGGAGGAACAAACTACTGCAAAGAAATTTCGGTAGGCGAAATTCAGATGACCGACGGCGCAACTTTGGAGGGCTATTCTACCGCCCTTAGCATAGCCAAATGGACATCGCTTATAAACGTTGGCGTAAACACCACAAACGACGGCTCGGTTGCGGCAAACGACAAAACCTCGCTTATAGGAGAAAATACAACATTTACCCTCGGCGCGAACAAGACCGAAACCCCGACCGGCGGCCAAACCGTAAACCTGGGCTCTATAGAAAACAACGGCACAATTAGCGTAGGCGGCGGCAACGACCTTAACCAATACGGCACATTTACAAACAACGGCTCGGTTACCGTAAATTCGGCAAACTTTGTTGTAAACGGCTCGCTTGTAAGCAACGGCAAATTTGCTATTTCAAAATACGCCGGCAACTTTGAAAACCGCGGCAATATTACAATGAGCGAGAAGTACGTTAACGAGTCGGGCGCGGAAGCTACAAACTCTGTGGTATTTTCGCAGGCAGCCAAAAACGACTTGTACGGCACATTTACCGTAGACGGCAGAAACGCCACGGGCAATGCAAAAACCCACTACGAAGTTTGGTTTTATAGCGACACTGTAATCCACGAAGGCGCGGTTATGAACGCAGTTAGAGGCACAGACGCAAACTGCGGCAACGTAACTTTGGGCTTCGGCAACAGCAGCAATGTTGTAAACTACGGCACAATTAACCTCGACGCAAAAGGCGCGCGCAATGCATTCTTGCACCTTATGCCCTCGAAATCGTTTAAGGGTATGGATAGCGGCGTTATCAACCTGCTTTCTAACGGAGCAACTATATATTTCAGCGCAAGCGGCACCGAATTGGGCAATGTTCAAGGCTCGGGCAGCGCAACCTCGCGCGCGTCTTCCAGCACAGATGCAACCGTTGCAATAGGCACAAACAACGTTTCAAAATTGTTCAACGCAAACTTGTCTTTCCAAAACGGCGGCAATCCTACCCACGACGGCGTGCTTAGCGTAGTTAAAAACGGCAAATCCTGGCAGCGCGTATACGGCGGCGATAACAACTATACGGGAACAACCACTGTTAACGACGGCGCACTATTTATAACCAAAACAAGAAGAAACTTGGCCTCCAGCCAGGACAACGGTATGAGCACAGTTGTTACCCTAAACGGCGGCTATTTCGGTAGCGCGGGCCGCGCCGACAAGGAATGCTACATAGACGGCATCAACTTTAACGGCGGCAAATTGTTGTACAATTTCGAGTTCGGCAACAGCCTGCAAATTACAATGAAAGACTCGTCGGCCCTCTTAAACGGTATATTGGCTAGCGACTTTGCATTTGCAAACGCCTCTTCCATGATAGGAACTACAGTAGACTTGTTATGGTTCGACGACAAAGATGTTGAAAGCATTGGCTCGTACCTTCAGGCCATTATAGACAGCGACGAAAACGGCAAATACGAGTTTGTGGACGTAAAAACGGGCAGTATTTACTATGCCGAATTCTCGTCGGAAGACCCAAGCGTATTTTCGGTGACGTTGTCGGTTCCCGAACCCTCAACCTGGGCCGCAATATTCGGCACACTTGCCTTGGCATTTGCAATCTACCGCCGCAGAAAATAATACAATTTTTTCACTTCTCTTCTTCCTTCGGGGGCTTGATATTATAAGCCCCTTTTTTCATGTCTTTTTGCGCAAAATTTTTGGCGAAAAAATTGCAAAAAGAATTTGATTTTTTAAAATTCTAAGAGTTGTATTTCGGCTTTTATATGCGCGAATACACAAAAGCCACTTTAACGGGAATGCTTGCCCCGCTCTGCTGGGGCACAACGGTAGGCCTTGTAAGAACAATAACCGAGCAGTTCGGCTTGTCGGCGGGGCTTACGTTTTTATACGCTTTTATTGTTATTATGCTTTTGGGCGTGCTGGGCGTTCCAAAACCCGGGCAATTCCCGAAAAAATATTTATTGTTCGGGCTGCCCTGGGCAAACTTGTGCTCCATATTGTTTTGCGTTTCAATGTATATGTGCCAAAACGAAAGGCAAACGGTTGAAGTTGGCATGGTAAACTATATGTGGCCTTGTTTGGTTGTGCTTTTTGCGGTAATAATAAACCATCAAAAGGCGCGCTGGTGGCTAACGCCCGCGTTGCTTATTAGCGTTTGGGGCATTATGATTGTTACAGGCGGCGAGCAAGGCGCAGATTTTAAAGGTATGCTGCACAACATTGGGCAAAACCCCTACTGCTATTTGCTGGCATTTTTGGGCGCGGTTTCGTGGGGTATATATTCCAACTTAACGCGACGATTTGCGGCGGGGGCAAACCCCACCATTTTAATTTTCTTTATAGACTTTTTAATTTTCGGATCGCTTTGGCTTTGCGGCTGGGGCTGCATTAGTGGCGTAAACACATTCGGCTGGCTTAGCGTGGTTATAGGCGCGGTGGCCTTAGGCGGCGGCTATGCGGCGTGGAACTACGGCATTGCAAAGGGCAATATTACAATATTGGCGGTATCTTCATACTTTACGCCCGTGCTTTCGTGTATATTCGCCTCTATTTGGATTGGAGCAGCCCTTAGCGTTAACCTTATTGTAGGCGTTAGCATTTTGGTTTTGGGCTCTATCTTAACTTGGAGCGCAACCGAATTTGCAAACCAAAAATAGTCCACACAGTTATCGATTTATTTTGACAAAAAAGCCCCGTAAAAATAGGCTGAAAGGTCTATGAACAAAACTGTATTATATGTTGGGGCGTTTGCACTGCTTGCCATTTGCCAAAGCTTTGCACGCCAAATAACGCCTTTGGAGGAAAACTGGAAATTTACCCGCCAAGACAACCCGAATTTTGCCTGCGAAAATTTCGACGCAAGCAACTGGCAAACGGTAAATGTGCCGCACGACTGGGCTATACGCGAAAATTTCGACATTTCGCTAGACCAAAGTTTGCGCTACAAAAAAGACGCCTCGGGGCAAATCACAGCGCAGATTACAACGGGCAGAACGGGAGCCTTGCCCTACATAGGCAAAGGCTACTACAGGCATAATTTTGAAATTGCAGGCAGCGACAAAGACAAAAAATTCTTTCTGGAATTCGACGGGGCAATGAGCCACGCAAAAGTGTATGTAAACGGAAATTTTGCGGGCGAACACCCCTACGGCTACGCCTCGTTTTCGCTAGATATTTCGAATTTGATAAAAATAGGCAAAAATACGGTTGCCGTTTCCCTCGAAAACAAAGAGCGTTCGTCTAGATGGTATCCCGGAGCCGGGCTATACAGGCAAGTTAGGCTTGTAAGTACGAACAAAACCTACATTCCCTATAGCGGCATTTACATAAAAACGCCAAAAGTTTCGCCCGAAAAATCGCTTTGCGAAATTCAAGTGCAAGTAGAAAAACAAACTTTTAACCAGCCGCTTACTTTTAAGGCAAAAATTTTCGACAGCGAAAATAACCTTGTTGCCGAAAAAGAGGTTTCTACCGAAAAAGATTTGGCAAATATTGCCATAGAGCTAAAAAACGCAAAGCTTTGGAGCGCCGATTGCCCCAACCTATACACGGCAAAAATTTGCGTGCTGGAAAACGGCAAAGATATAGATTGCTACACCCAACGCTTCGGCTTTAGAACAGTTTCGATGACGCTGGACGGCTTTAAGATTAATGGCAAAAAGGAAATCTTAAAAGGGGTTTGCCTGCACCACGATTTTGGCGCGTTGGGAGCCGCCTACAACCAAGCGGCAATGCGCTATCGCATAAATATGCTTAAGGAAATGGGCTGCAATGCAATAAGAACCTCGCACAATATACCCGACCCCAATATGCTGGATTTATGCGACGAAATGGGCATGTATGTTATGGACGAAATTTTCGACGAATGGCAAATTGCAAAATGCCCCAACGGCTACAACAAAGACTGGAAGAGCTGGGCAAAAAAAGACATAGACGCCTTTGTAAAGAGAGACCGCTCGCACCCGAGCGTTGTTTTATGGAGCATAGGCAACGAAATTCGCGACCAAATGACGTTGGAAATAGGCGCAAAAAATTCCAAATTTTTAACGGAGTCGGTAAAGGCGTTAGACAACACGCGCCCCGTTACCGCAGGGCTTCACCCCAACTACAGGCTTGCCGAAAACGTATACGGCAAATACTGCCAAGTTCACGACCTTGTAGGCTACAACTACAAACCCAATTTGTACAAGGAAACTATGCAAAAGCTAAGCAAGCCCGCTTTCGGTAGCGAAACAATTTCGCAGCGCAGCACTAGGGGCTACTACGTTTTTGCAGATTCTAACGACGACTATAAGTATAACGACTTGCAAGTTACAAGCTACGATATGCTTAAGGGGGCCGCCTCTACAAAAATCTACACGGAATGGTTTTACCAGGACCAGCTTGAAAACTTTATCGGTGAATTTGTATGGACGGGCTTCGACTATCTCGGCGAACCCTCGCCCTACGACACACTGAGCATAGCCAAAAGCTCGTATTTTGGAATTATAGATTTGGCAAATTTAAGGAAAGATCGCTTTTACCTGTATAAAAGCCGCTGGAATGCAAAAGAACCCACTTTATACCTTTTGCCGCACTGGACGCACCCGAGCAGAGTGGGCAAAAATGTTCCCGTGCACTGCTACACCTCGTACGACAAAGCCGAGCTTTTTGTTAACGGCAAAAGCCAGGGCATACGCGAAAAATTCAAGGGCTTTGACCCAAAGAAAATGCCCGAACGCTATTGTCTTATGTGGAACGATGTCGTCTACCAACCAGGCGAAATCAAGGTTGTAGCCTACGACAGCACGGGCAAAGTTGCCGCCGAGCAAACAGTAAAAACGGCAGGCAAACCCGCAAAAATAAAGCTTACACCCAACAAACAAAACATTATGGTAGACGGCAAAGACCTTGTTTTTGTTGAAGTTGAAATAACCGACAAAGACGGCGTGCTTTGCCCGAACGCGCAAAACCCGATATTCTTTAAAGTTGAAGGCAACGGCGCGCTTGCGGGAGTTTGCAACGGCAACCCTGTAGACCACACGCCCTTTTCGGCGCAATGGATGCGGGCGTTTAACGGCAAGCTTGGCGTAATCTTAAGCAGCCCAAGCAAAACAAGCGGCGAAATGACGCTTAGGGCAATTTCGAAGGACCTGCCAGAGGCAACGCTAAAGATTATGGCAACGCCCGAACAAACCGAATAGAAAACAAATTTGCAAAAGCGCGAAAAGCAAAAAGCCCGAAAACAATTCGGGCTTTTTTGTGTGCTTAAAAAATCTTTTCTTTGGCTGTTCTACTTTTTTATTTCGCGAATCTTTATGTTGCGAAAATCTGTTGCCGCCTGCCCGTGCTTGCCCTGAAAGCCTATTTTGCCAACGGTTGGCATTTCGCACTTTTTATGCTCGGTTAGCCACGGCAAAATCTTTACGCCGTTTGGTCCTATTTTATTGTCTTTCCATTCCGACATATCCATTTTGCAGGCGTGTTTGCCGTTTAGCCAAACATCTATCTTCTGCCCTTCGGCGCGAATCTTCATCTTTTGCCATTCGCCAAAAGGAAGCCTTGTGTCGATTTCGGTTGCAACGTGCCCGAAAATTGCCGCGCAATTTCTGGTTGCCGAACCGAACTTTTCGCACGAGCTGTCGGCAATTTGCACTTCAATAGAATTGGGTATCCATTTTTGCGTGTTTGTGCAGTAAATCACAACGCCGCTGTTCGACTCTTTTTCTATTCTAAATTCAAGCTCCAACTCGAAATTTTGATAGTCGGCCTTGGTGAAAATAATTTCGTCTTTGTTGGCGCGAATTACGCCGTCTTTGTCTATGCTCCAAACCGACTTGTTGTAGTCGGCGTTCGACAAGTCTAAGGCAAAGAGGTTTTGCCAATCGTTTTTTGCGCATTCCTTTTTTGCCAAGCAGCAAGTTTGGTCTTTGCAGCAGCCTGTAGAAATAAGCGCGGTTATAAGCAATAGCGAAGCTGTCTTTATCGTGTTTTTCATATATACCGTGTGTTTTGTCAATGTCAGATTATGGACAAAAACACGCGGCATAGTCAACCGCAAAGATGCCGCTATTTGCCGTTAAACGAGCCTGAATAGTTGCCGTGCGCGTCTCTATAGGTTGTGTTGTTGCCGTGGCTTGACGAGCTGCCCGAATAGTTGCCGTGGCTGTCTCTAAAAGTTTTGCCGCCCATTGAATTTGAACTTGCCGACCCCGCATAGTTGCCGTGCGCATCTCTATAGGTTGTATTGCCACCGTTTTCGGTAGAACTGCCCGTATAGTTGCCGTGCGCATCGCGGTAGATGGTTGTATTGCCGTTTTTTGTGGCTGTCCCCGCAAAATTGCCGTGCACATCGCGATAGATGGTTGTATTTCCGTTTGTTGTTGCACTGCCCGCATAGTTGCCGTGCGCATCTCTAAAGCTTCCGCTTTGAGCGAAAAGCATAGAACAGCCCGTAAAAACTAAAAACGAAAATATATATCTTAAAGATTTCATAAATGCTCCTCTATATTCATTATATCGTTAATATCAAAAAGTTATCACATATAAAAACAAAAAAAACGCCCGATTTGTTTCGGGCGTTGGGAATTTTTAAAAAATCATTTTTCCGCCTTAAACGACATTGCAGGCAAGCCCTGCGTGTTATATAGGCATATTTCCGGCAAAGCCCAGCTTTTCCACAAATAGCGCACACCGCTAATTTCGGAATTTTGCGGGGCAAAAATTTCTACCGTGCCAGATTCGTTTACCAAAACTTTTTCGGCCGCCTGCCAAGAGTTGCCTACCTTAACTTCAAAGCCCTTTGCTTTGCCTTTTAAAACAAGCTTGCTAGAATACATATCAAATTCAACCAAAGCCCTATTTTTGCTAATCTTTGCACTTTTAAACATCGGGCTATGTTCGCCTTTAATATCTTTTTTGCCGTATATGTTTTTTAATGCAATGTTAAACAGGCGTTCTCCTACTTCATCTTTGCGCTGCGGGTGAATTTGGTTCTTTTCGCCCAAGTCTAAAATAACGGCCATTTCAATATTGTCCATTTGCCTAAAGCATTTGAACTGCTCGAAGCGCGTTTGCTGCCAGTTTTCACTCTCGCGCCAGTGCGTTGTTACGTCGAAAGACGTAAGCTGCACGGTGTAAAACGGCAAATTGGGCTTTTCAAAATGCTTGCGCCAAGCAGCAACCAAAGTTTCAAACTTGTCGGCAAAAATTTGCGGTTGCCCAAAATCGCCCTCGCCCTGATACCAAAGCACGCCTCTTACGCCATAACCGCACAATGGGGCAACCTTTGCGTTATACAAAAATGCGGGGGTGTTTTGCACAGTAAGGGGCGTTTCCTCTAAAGGTTTATTGGGCTTCGATTCCTTAAACTCTTTGTTTCCCTTTTTTGCCGCCTCTTTTTTTGCCTCGTATTTTGCCAAGGCTTTTTCGTATTTATCCAATGCCTTTTCGTAGTCGTAGTCTTCGGCAAGGCGGTCGTAATATTTAAGGAATTCTTTGTAGCCTTTGCCTTGTTCGGCATCTTCGTAAGGCAAAAACGCCACCATCGACGCTCCGCCCATTGAGGTTCTAATAAGACCTACGGGAACGTTCAGCTTTTCGCACAATCTTTTACCAAAAGCATAGCCTATTGCACTATAACGCCCAACTGTTTGCGGCGTACACACAACCCAAGCGGCATCTGCGGGGAAATCTTCCTGGGCTGTAGAAGCAATAGCGTCGTGCTTTTGAATAAAGCTTCTTAAAAGGGGTTTATTGCCCTCTTTTACGGCAACGGCATGCGCCGCGGGGCACGAACCCAAATTCCAGTCCATATTCGACTGCCCGCCGCATATCCAAACTTCGCCTACAAGCACGTTTTTAATTTGCTTTTGGACTTTGCCGTTTTCGCTAACTGTAATTTGCTTTGGGCTGCTATCGGGCTGCATTGCAGGCAGCTTTAAAGACCATTTGCCCGCATTGTCGGCAATCGCCTGCCCTTTTACGCTATCAAACTGAACGGCAACTTTTGCGTTTGGCAAAGCTTTGCCCCAAATTTTTACAGGCTCACCACACTGTAAAACCATATTGTCCGAAAAGATTTTCGGCATCCAAATTTCGCCAAATGCGCAGCTGATCGCCGCCAACAAAGAAACAAACACCAATTTAGTTTTCATATACGTTTATTTTACAAATTTAAAGAACGCGGGCATCATTGTTTCAACATTCGTGTTTATAGACCAAATATTGCCATCGCGCGAATGGTCTACATTTTCCCACTCGCCATTTTGGGCAAGCATTAAAACGGTTTTATAGTTGTCGACTGTTTTTATGCGGAATGGATTTTCGGTATCCAAACCCAAGTTAACTGCGCAAACCAAAAGCGAAGAATCTTCATACTCGCCGCATTTTAGGTAAATTTCGGCATCGTCAACATAGTAGGCTTTTGCAACGCCGAATGTTTCAAGCGCATTTGCAAACAACGCCTTTACCTGACGGTTCATAATTGCAGGCTCGCACTCTCTGTCGGCGGCATTTAACGCCACGACAAAAACATTGCCGCCCAATTTGTTCTTATACAGCGACATAAGAGGAATATCTTTGTTTTTGCAGTTTTTGCGAAGCTGCCCCGTATAGTCCATGTTCTCGAAATACGCCATAATTTTTACATTTTCGGCAAGCGGCTTTAGCTCGTAGGGGTAGTTAGTCCTAAAAAATTCGCTTTCGCCTATTCCGTTTATGGGAATAGCCAACCTTCCCCTACCCGTCATAAATGTTTTTGCGGGGGCAATTTCAACGCCGAGCAAGTCGCCCATATTCCTTTTTTGAATTTGCATAGCGGCTGTAGCATCTACTATTGCAGATTTAGAAAGTATTGTTTTTAGCTCGTTGTCGCTTAAGGCGGCAACTATAGAGGCGTCTAGCATGAAAGATTCGGCTGCGTTTGCTCGCGCGTAGTTTACAGGCAAGCCCAACCTGCCGAAAGACTTTTGCCATTTGCTGTAATACGATTCTATAGAGCCTACAAAGGGGTTATATTGGTAAAAATCGTTTTCGGCAATAGGCCCAGTTATGCCATTATATTTTACTTTTTTAGTTTCATTTATTAGCGCGTTGTAAAACTTTGAATGTTTTGAAAATAATTTTTTGTAGGCTTGCGCACTTTTAGGATCGTAGCCGTAAAAGGTGTTTGGCCAAAACTTTGCGCCCGTGCAGCCCTCTATCAAAGACATTGCATATAATGCATGCAAAGGACTTGCCCCCGTCGCGTATCTGTTGCGGTAGTGTGGGTCTATTTCGGCAAGGTGCTCGTCTATATCTTTTGTAATTTCTATCTGCACGGCAGTAGAATACATTCTATGGGGAAATGTGCGGTTGCTGTCGCTGCCCGACCAATACCTTGCGTTGTTTATGCGGCATACCGAAATGTTGCCCTTGCCCGCCAATATCTTTGCAAGCTTTGTAGAAAAGCGCGAGTCCGACTCGCATTGGCAGAAAATTATCGGCATTGTTTCGTCTACTAAATCAACACTTTGACGCAATTTTTGCATAAGGCTTGCAAGCGATTCCAAATTGGTTTCGTCAAAAAGGCGGCCGACTTTTTTATCTTCTTGGCTTGTGCCGCGCAAATGGTTGTAAAGTTGTTCCCTTGTTATGCTATAGCCCAGTTTGTCAGACAATTTTTTAAGGTGCAATGGGCACGCGCAACCATTCCTACCAGTAGTAAGGCGCGTATCGTCGTCTATAAGAAGGAAATCGGGCTTTAGCTGCGCCATTCTTTTAATGGCGTCGCAAGAATAAGAAACAAGCAAGTCGTCTAACGGGCAATATACGGGGAATACCCTGCCGGTAACCGAAACAATTTTTTGAATGTTTGCATAATTGGGAATTTTGCCGTGCCCTAAAATTGCGTGAAACATTATGCCTACGGGGCACTTTAATTTGCCCGCGCTTTTAAGCAAAGTTTTATATTCGTCTGCAAATTCCGAAACTTTGTCGATTGGAAGGGGCGCGCCCTCGGCAATTGCCATCATCTGAACAACGTGCATTGTGCAGCAGCCGCTGTCTTCCATAAAATGCATATCTTTTGCGAGATATTCGGTAAGAGAATCCTGCAAAGGAACCAAGTTTATAAGTTTTACCTCGGGCAACTTCTGTTTTGCGACTAGCGAAAATGCCGCAAAAAACGAAAGAATAAACGCAATGCATAGTTTCATATAAATTCCTCCTCAACGAATACTGTTGTTATTGTACGAGCTCGTATTCTCACAATATGCAAAAGTTATGTCAAGAATAGACAAAACAAAATCAACAAAAACAAACACAAACCAACTAAGGCTTGTGTTTGCATAAATAAAGAAGTGTCGTTTTTTGTACAAATTAGTCTAGGCAAGCCCCCAAAAGCGATTTCGCCAAAGACGCCGCCGACTTTGCAAGGCTGTTGCTAGAATCTACAAGCTGCCTGCCAAGCGAAGGCTTAAAAACAAGCGTTTTTATAGCTTCTTTTACGGTTGTGTCGTTCGACAGCTCGGCCTGTTTATATACGCTTTCCATCTGCGAAGAAAGAGCGGCGCATTCTTTTGCAAATGCGGCATATTTTTCTT
>JAXFOH010000084.1:0-3967 GCA_034180465.1 Opitutales bacterium | reverse complement strand
AAATGGCAACACAACACACAAAATTTCGGGCAAATGTTCGGCTTTTTAACAAAAATTTTTAAACGCAAAAGTTTCGGCAAACGCGCCGAAGACTTTGCTGCCGACTACATAAAAAAGCATACGCCCTATAAAATTCTTGCCAGAAACTACCGCTACAAAAACTACGAAGCCGACATTATAGCCTGCCAAAAATCCGAAAATCTGCTTGTTGTAATAGAAGTTAAGGCAAGGAATAAGACGGCACTGGTTTCTGGCTACAATTGCGCAGTTTTGCCCTCTAAAATGCGCAGCGTTAACGCCTGCCTAAAAAGATATATGGCAACCTGCGAACACGAATTTAGCGGCGTAAAATACTGCATATTCGAAGCCTACCGCAACGACAAAGGCGACATTGTAGACTTTAATTTTCACGAAGACATCCCCCTAAGAAATGGCTTGCTACGCGGCAGGCAAATTTGATTTTATACTTTTATGGAAAAAGGCGCGGATTTTATAAACCATTCTCTGGAAGAAAAAGATTTGGACAACTCTTTGCGTCCGCCCTCGTTCGACTCTTTTAAAGGGCAGCCGAAAACCATAGAACGCCTAAAGATTATGGTTAACGCGGCAAAAAAGAGGGGAGACGTTTTAAGCCACATTCTGCTGCACGGCCCGCCCGGATTGGGGAAAACTACGCTTGCATTAATTTTGGCAAACGAAATGCAAAGGCAGATAAAAATTACAAGCGGGCCTGTTGTGGAAAAGGCGTCCGACTTGGCGGGGCTTTTAACCAATCTCGAAGAGGGCGACATTCTTTTTATAGACGAAATTCACCGCATTCCGCGCTCGGTAGAGGAATACTTGTATTCGGCGATGGAGGATTTCCGCATAGATATTATGATAGACCAAGGCCCCAACGCGCGCAGCGTAAGGCTTAATATACCAAAATTTACTCTGGTAGGGGCAACTACGCGTACGGGGTTGCTTACCGCCCCCTTGCGCAGCCGCTTTACCCTTCAAAGCCGCTTGGAATATTACTCAAGAAAAGACCTAGAGCAAATTGTAAAAAGAACCTGCGGGCTTTTAAATGCAAAGATTACCGAAGGCGGCTGCAGCGAAATTGCAAGAAGGTCGCGTGGGACGCCCAGAATTGTAAACAACCTTGTTAAATTTGTGCGCGACTACGCTCAGGAAAACAACAATTCGCTTATAGACGAAAACGCTGCCAAAAACGCGCTAGAGCTTTTGGAGATAGACGAAAACGGGTTGGACGATATGGACTTTAGAATATTAAAGGTTATGGGGCTAAACTATAAGGGCGGCCCCGTAGGCATTGGCACCGTTGCAGTTGCCGTGGGCGAAGAAGCCGACACTTTAGAGGAGGTTCACGAACCCTTTTTGATACAAGAAGGCTTTATACAGCGCACACCGCAAGGCAGAATTTTAACCGACAAAGCGTGGCGTTTAATAGGGCTAGACAACCCCAATATTCAGCGCACATTCTTTTAAGGTATGCTAGACTTTATAATTATAGGCTGCGGCGTTGCGGGCATAAATTTGGCAATGCACCTAAAAGAATTGGGGCTAAAGATTGCCGTTTTAGACAATGGGCAAAAAACCTGCGCTAGCCTAGTGGCGGCGGGGGCTTTAAACCCCGTAACAGGCAAACGCATGGTAAAAAGCTGGTTTGCAGAGTACGCAATGCCCTATGCAAACAACTATTACCCCAAGCTTGAGGACGCATTTAATGCAAACTTTTTCCGCAAAACAAGAATTTTGCAGGTTTGCAAGTCGCAAGAGGAAAATGCTCTTTGGCACACTAGGCACGACGACGAAGCATACACCCCCTTCCTTAGGGGCTCGTTGCCGCCTAACACGCTAAAGACAATAAAAGATCCATTCGGCGCATTCTACATCGAAAACGTATCGAAAGTTCAAACCGAAGTTTTTTGCGCGGCGGCTCGCAAATATTTGCGGAGCCAAAATCTATACTTTTTGCGCGATTTTGATTTTGAAAAATTCGAAGTTCGCGAAAATTTTGTGCGCTAAGAAGAGTTTTCTGCAAAGGCAGCCGTTTTTTGCGAAGGATACAGGGCGTTGGCTAATCCCTTTTTTGGGTGGCTGCCCTTTTCGCCGGCAAAGGGCGAAATTTTAGAGCTTAAAGGCGCGGTAGAACTTCCCCCCGAAATTATACACAAAGAAAAGTGGCTTATTAGATTAAGCGAAAACACATTTCGCTGCGGCTCTACCTGGGACAGGCAAAACTTTAACCAACAGCCCACAAAAGAGGGCGAAGCGGAAATTTTAAAGGCGGTAAAGCTTGTCTTAAAAGACTGCCCCGAGCTTGAAGTTTTGTCGCACACGGCGGGGGTGCGCCCGTGCACGAGAACAACGCGCCCATTTTTGGGCACGCACCCGAAACTGAAAAATTTGCATATATTTAACGGCTTTGGCTCGAAAGGCTATGCTCTTACGCCCTTTTTTGCAGATATGTTCGCAAAGTGTCTTACAAAAAACACTCCCATAGAGCCGCAAGCCGATATTGCACGCCATATAAAAAAGTTTTTTAAAGAATAAATTTTTTAATTCGGACACAAAAAAGGCGGTGCATAAAAAATTGCGCCGCCTTTTGTTTTTTTAACTAAGCTAAAACTTTTAGCGCGTGTTCCAATTGCGCTACAAAATATTCTGCCTCTTGCAGCGTGTTGTATAGCCCGAACGACGCCCTACACGAAACGGGGGCATTTAGCAGTCTACCCAGCGGTTGTGCGCAATGGTTGCCGCTTCGCAATGCAATGCCGGTTGTGTCTAACAAAGCCGCAATGTCGTAGGCTGCGGCGTTTTCGTGCACAAACGAAAATATGGGCAATTTGTTTTTTGCACTGCCTAAAACGCGCAAGCCCTTTATAGCCGAAAGCCTTTCGGTTAAAAATTCGGTTATCTGTTTTTCGTTTTGCTTTATTTTGGCTTTGTCTAGCTTTGAAAGGTAGTTTAGCGACGCCATAAAACCTATTGCGCCCGCAATGTGCTGGCTACCCGCCTCGAATTTTTCGGGAGCTTTTTTGTAGGTTGCATACTGCCAATCTACATGGTCTACCATATCGCCGCCGCATTGGTAAACGTCCATAATTTCGAAAACCGATTTTTTGGCAATAAGCAGCCCAAAGCCCGTAGGCCCGTAGCACTTGTGCGCCGAAAGCGACATAAAGTCGGCATCGGTTGCCGCAAAATCGTCTAAAAAATGGGGTGCCGACTGCGCTGCGTCTACGCTAAAATAGGCGTTGTATTGCCTGCACATTTCCGAAATTTTGCGAACGTCATTTACGGTACCCAACACGTTGGAACAATGCGCAATCGAAACTATTTTTACGCCGCCTTGCTTAAAAATTTCCTCCAAGCTTTCAAGGCTTAGTTCGCCGCTTTCGGTTATCTTTGCAAATTTTAAAACGGCTCCCGTTTTTTTGCAGACTTCCTGCCAGGGCACCAAATTTGCGTGATGTTCCATTTCGCTTACAACAACAACATTGTTTTTCTTTAACACCTTTTGCCCGAAGCTGGTAGCTACAATGTTTAAAGACTCGGTTGTTCCCCTTGTATAGACAACTTCGGCAGATTCCGAAACGTTGAAATATTTTTTTGCCGCTTCGCGCGCGGCTTCGTATGCCGTGGTAGACAGGCGGCTTAATGTGTGCGCGCTTCGGTGTATGTTAGAATAGTATTGCGTATAGAACTTAGAAATTGCATCTATCATAACCTGCGGCTTTTGCGCAGAAGCCCCGTTGTCGAGGTAAACAAGACTTTTGCCTTCAACCTGCCTTGCCAAAACGGGAAAATCTTTTCTTATGCTGTCGATATAATCGTTCATTGTTATGCGCTATAATTAAACCGCAAAAGGCGTTCGTCAACTTTTTTGCTTGATTTTAAAGCCGATAAATAAAACAATTACACCTGTTTTTAGCGGCATTGGCAATTTTGTATTGGCCTTGCC
>JAXFOH010000072.1:0-3933 GCA_034180465.1 Opitutales bacterium | reverse complement strand
ATTTTAACGGCAAAAAAATTGCCATAACAATTTGCGAAGATATTTGGACTTTAGACGAAGTAAAAACAGCCTATAGGTATAGCAAGCACCCCTTAGACGAAATAGAAAATTGCGACTTGCTTATAAATATTTCGGCCAGCGTATTTTCGCAGACAAACGACAATGTAAGGCATTGTAATGGAATGCTTTATAATATTTCAAAGAAGGTAAATGCGCCCGTTTTGTGGTGCAATTTAGTTGGAGCTACCGACGAAATTATTTTTGCGGGGGCTTCTACCTACATAGATGCTAATAAAAACGCCTCGGTATGCCTTAAAAAATTTGGCGAAGACGAGCTTGTTGTAGACACAAACGCCATAACAGGTTTTAATTCAAATAATAGCGACTTTTCTGGCATTGATGACATATATTCTGCAATAGTTATGGCAATAGGCGATTTTGTAAAAAAGTGCGGGGCAAAAAGCGTGTTGTTGGGGCTTAGCGGCGGCATAGATTCGGCCGTAGTTGCAGCATTGGCGGCAGACGCCTTGGGTAGCGAAAATGTAAGGGGGGTGGCTTTGCCATCTAAATTTTCTAGCACGGGCAGCGTTGAAGATGCGCAGGCTTTGGCCAAAAATTTGGGGATAAAGTTTGATATTGTTGCAATAAAAGAAGTTGTAAGTTCTGCCGAAAACGCGTTGGCTAATTTATTTAAGGGTTTGCCGCGCGATACAACCGAAGAAAACCTGCAGTCTAGAACAAGGGCTTTGCTGCTTATGGCATTATCTAATAAATTTTCAAGTCTTTTGCTTACAACGGGTAATAAAAGTGAATGCGCTGTAGGCTATTGCACATTATATGGCGACACCTGCGGCGCGTATGCGCCCATTTGCGACGTGTATAAATGCGATGTATATGCTCTTGCAAGATATATAAATATACTGCACACCAAAGAGATAATACCGCAAAATACAATAGCGAAGCCGCCGTCGGCAGAGCTTAGGCCCGACCAAAAAGACAGCGACAGCCTACCTGAGTACGAAGTGCTAGACGCAATTTTACGCCTTAGAATAGAAAACTTTATGTCGGCTAAAGAAATAATAGAAAAGGGCTATAAAAAAGAAGTTGTTTTAGATGTTTTAAACAAGCTTGCAAAAACACAGGGCAAGCGCAGCCAATATCCCCTTGGGCCAAAGCTAACAAGCACGGCGTTTTTAACCGACCGCAAAATACCAGTAAGCGCACGCGGCTTTTTTGACGAATAAAACTACTTTTTTGTGTGCATAGACCGGTCAGGTTATAAAAAATCTAAAAAAATAGCCTGCAAAAAACTTTTTTGTAGCAAAATTAAGAATTTTCTTGCAACAAAAATGTAGTTTCAACAAATTTGTTTGCGACAAATTTGTAGTTTGCAAATTTGTCGAGAATGCCTACAAAAAAGTTGTTCCTTATATGTTCTAAGATATTAGTATGATAATTAGCTAGTTATGTAAAATTATAGAAATGTTTTTTGAAACTGGCACGCAATTTGCTATGCATAAAAGCAAACAACAATTACAATTATGCAGATGTATTATCCAAAAGAACGGGGAATGTATAGCCCACAAAACGAACACGACGCTTGCGGTGTTGGTCTTATTAGCGATATTAAGGGACGCGCAAGCCACAAAATTGTTTTGGACGGCATTAAAGTTTTGGAAAGACTCCTTCATAGGGGCGCAGTTGGCGGCGACTCGCACACTGGCGACGGCGCGGGCATTCTTACCCAAATTCCCGATGCGTTTTTTAGAAAAGAGCTTGGCGAAAAGTTGCCAAAGCTTGGCGAATATGCGGTTGCAATGCTATTTTTGCCGCAAGACGAATCTTTGGCAAAAAAGTGTGTGGAAATTTTTAAAAGTTGTCTGGCTGGCGAGGGATTTTCGTTTGTAGCCGAAAGAACGGTTCCGGTAGACAAATCCGCAATAAGCGGCATAGCACTTAACAGCTGCCCGAATATAGAGCAGTTGTTTATAGCAAAAAGCGGCTTAAATGCGGAAGAAATGGAGCGCAGCCTATATATTTTGCGCAGGGTAATCGAAAACAAGATTGCCGCCGAAAATATAGACGGTTTCTACATTTGCTCGCTTTCGGCAAAAACTGTTGTATACAAGGGGCTTTTAAATGCTCCCCAGCTAAAGCAGTTTTACCCCGACTTAAGCGACGAAACTTATGTAAGCGCAATTTCGCTAATACACCAAAGGTATTCTACAAACACTTTCCCGACGTGGCCCTTGGCGCAGCCTTTTAGATATTTGGCGCACAACGGCGAAATAAACACTTTGCGCGGCAATATCAACCAAATGAATATGCGCCAAGAGCATTTTTCTACACCGATTTTTGGCGACAATATAAAGAAGCTTTTGCCCGTAATTAGCCCCAACCAAAGCGACTCGGCCTGCTTGGACAACGCGGTAGAATTTTATTGTCAGGCGGGGCGCAAGCTGCCGCATACAATGCTTATGCTAGTTCCTCAGGCGTGGGGCAAGTCTTTCCATATCAGCAAAGATATTCAGGGCTTTTTTGAATATCACTCGGGCGTAAGCGAACCGTGGGACGGCCCGGCTGCCTTGGTATTTACAAACGGTACGCAGTCGGGTGCGCTGTTAGACCGCAACGGTTTAAGGCCCGCCCGCTATACGATAACCAAGAGCGGCTTGTTTGTTTTGGCAAGCGAAACTGGCGTTTTGGATTTGCTCGAAACCGACATTGCCTTAAAGGGACGTTTGCGCCCCGGCGAAATGGTTTATATAGACGCTGAAAAAGGCAGGGTAATGCACGATACCGAAATTAAAACGGTGCTAGCCCGAGCAAAGCCCTATCGCCGTTGGGTTCAGGAAAACAGGATAGAGCTGCCGGGTATTTTTGAAAATTCCGAAGCTCCGTCTATAGGCGAAAACCTTATTCAAAGGCAAAAGCTTTTCGGCTACACAAAAGAAGATTTGGAACTGATTTTAAAGCCAATGGCGGTAGACGCAAAAGAGCCGATAGGCTCGATGGGCAACGATGCCGCTTTGCCTGTGCTTTCTGAAAAGCCGCAGCTTTTGTACGACTATTTTAAGCAGCTGTTTGCCCAAGTAACAAACCCGCCGATAGACCCGATTAGGGAATCGCTAGTAATGAGTTTGACAACCTACATAGGCAACTGTGGAAACTCGCTTATAGAATCGCCTTCGTTGGCGCACTTGTTAAAGCTGCCATGCCCGATTTTAACCAACCACGACATTTCCTGCATGCGCTCTTCCAAGTTGCCAACGTTCCAATCGGCAACAATTAAGGCGCAGTTTTCGGCCCAAGGCGGCGTAGAGGCTTTAAAGCGCGCGATGGAAAAAATTTGCGACGATGCCGAAAATGCCGTAAGAGATTCTAAAACGGTTATAATTTTAAGCGACAAGAATTTGGATTACGGATATGCGCCCATACCGATGCTTTTGGCTGTGGCGGCCGTAAACACAAGGCTTGTAAAGTGTAGCTTGCGCTATGCCGCAGGCATTGTGGCCGAAACTGGCGAGTCGCGCGAAATTATGCACTTTGCGCTTTTGCTTGGCTATGGTGCTACGGCAATAAACCCATACTTGGCAATAGAAACTGTTGCCGAAATGGTAAAGGACGGACAGATAGACAATATCGACGCTGCAAGAGCCGCCGAAAACTATATAACCGCTATAAAGAAGGGGCTTTTAAAGATAATGTCGAAAATGGGCATTTCAACTTTGCGAAGCTACCGCCAAGCCCAGATTTTTGAGGCTATAGGTCTTTCGCAGGAGTTTGTGGACGCGTATTTTTCGGGCACATCGTCTAGAATAGGCGGCATTGGCATAAACGAAGTTGCAGCCGAAATTTTGGAAAGATACCGCAACACGCACTACCCGAAGTTCGGCGAAGAAAACGTGTTGGAAAACGCGGGCAAATATAAGT
>JAXFOH010000122.1:0-5294 GCA_034180465.1 Opitutales bacterium | reverse complement strand
TGCATAGCGCAGGTTATAGTCTTTATGGGTTGGCTTTATGTTTTTCCAGCGCAGCTCGTTTGTGGGCTGGTCGCAATAGGCGGGATATATCAAAATTGTGGCGTCTTGTATGGGGCTTAAATTGTCTATTTCGTCTACTTTTTGGTAGCTATTTAAGGTTATGGGCGCGCTTGCGCGGGCTACCAAGTTTGCGCCCGCGCTAAAGCCAATGGCTACAATTTTATCTACATTCCATTTTTTTGCGTTATGGCGCGCCAGCCTTACAACCCTTTGCATATCCTGCAAAGCTCCGTGCGGGTTGTCGGGTGCGCGGTAGTCGAATGTAAGTGTGCTATAGCCTTTTTCGTAAAAGGCGTTTGCAGTCATAGTCCCTTCTTCGCAGACAATGCCGCAGCCTCTATACCCGCCGCCGTGAACTACAATAACAAGCGTTGCGGGCTTTTCGGATTTTTGCAATTTAAGCGAATAGTGGGGCTTGTTTATAACGTTTTTGCGCTGGTTAAGCTTTTTGGCTGCGTCTAACGCCTCTTGTGAGTTGGCTGGCATTTTGCCTTCGGGCCAAATAAGCTGCGGGTTGTATTTTTTGTTTAATGTGTCGAAATTTTCGGGCAAGCCTGCATTTGCAAGGGCTGCAGCCGACAAGGAAAGGGCTAAAAAGGCTATTTTCTTCATAAAAATTCACTCTTAAATTTATGGTATAAAGGTTTAGAGTAATTTTGCTATTACAAATTGCCGAATTTGCCAAGAATATTTATTTTAACCGTTTTTTTACAAAGGCGGCGGCCTTTTTTTGAATTGACTTAAAACTGGGTATTTTAGTACATATATTACAATAAATGAGCGACGGCAAAACTATCCCTATATATATGTGCTGCGACGACAACTACGCGGCGCAGTTAAGCGTGGTTTTGGCGTCTGTTTGCTGCAACACAACGGCAAATTTGCACTTTATTATTTTAAACGCAGCTCTTTCGGATTCTTCCAAACAAAATATTGCCGATTCCGCAAAAAGCGCAAGGGTAGATTTTGTTTCTATTAAACCCTATGCCGACGCCGTAAAGGACGTTAACGTTAAATTAAAGCACCTTTCCATTGCCGCTTGCTATAGGTATTTTATACCACAGTTAGACTACGGCTACGAAAAGGGCATTTATTTGGATTGCGACACCGTTGTTTTGGGCGACATCGAAAAGCTGTTCGACATAGACTTAAAAGACGCTCCGATGGCTGCAGTAGAGGATACAGTTTCTGAAAAATACTACAAAAAGTGGGGTCTTAAAAATTATTTTAATTCGGGCGTTTTGCTTTTAAATATAAAAAAGTTAAGAGAAGAAACTTCGGCTATAAAGCTTGTGCAAAAAACTTTGGAATTGGGAGATTCGCTCAAGTATGTAGACCAAGACGTGCTTAATATTTTATATGCAAACACATCTTTGTTTTTGCCGCCAAAATTCGGCGCAATTTCGCCTTTGTTCAGAAAAAAAGTTTCGCTTAAAAGCGCGTGCAGCAAAGATATAAACGAAGCCGTATATACCCCCGTTATAGTGCATTTTACGGGGCCAGACAAGCCGTGGAAAATCCCATGCGGGCCGACGGCGCACCCGTGGGCTTGCGCGTATTTTTACTATTTGGGCAAAACAAAGTATGCCGGAACAAAAGAGCAAATATTGCGCAACTTTAACGGCATAAAAAACTTTGTTTGGTATTTTAAACGACACATTTTTTTCTTTGCGCGCCCATACTACCTAAAAATGCGCAGGTTATACGTCCAAAATAAGCAAAAGTTTTTATAGAAATGCCGCATTTTTTAGATATAGCATTAGCTCCCGACGACAACTACGCAAAATATGCAAAAGTTGTAATGCAAAGCGCAATAGACAGCTGCAAAATGTCTTTGCGCTTTTGGATTTTAGACGGCGGCTTGTCGGAAAACAGCAAGGCAATGCTTAAAAACGTTTGCGGCAATGTTGAGTTTGTAAAAATAAACGAAGATATGTTTAGGGGCTTTCCCGCGAATGGCTACATAACGGTTTCTACCTGGTATAGATTTGCAATAGCAGAGCTTTTGCCGGGCGACGTTGGGAGAGTTTTGTATTTGGATTGCGACATAGCCGTTTCCGACGATATTTCGGAGCTGTCCGACATAAACTTAGATAATTACGCGGTAGCGGCCGTAAAAGACTGCATATACAAAAAATTCGACAAAAGAATAGGGGTTGGGCTAGATTACCACTACTTTAACGCGGGCGTTTTGCTTATAAACCTAAATTATTGGCGGCAAAAAAACGTATGCAAGAGGCTTTTCGATTTTCTGGCAAAATCGCCAAACAATTTGCGCTTGTTCGACCAATCGGTTTTGAATTTGGTTTTAAAAGACGAATATCTGGAACTTGATTTGCGCTATAATGTGCAGTATGTGCCGCCTTTTTTGGAGGAGTCGTGCTACGCAAGGGGTGAATTTTGCGCTGCGTTTGCGAAGCCAAAAATAATACATTTTGTAAACCGCTTTAAGCCGTGGAATGCCGAATTTGGCTGGTTAAACCCTTTAAGCCGCCATTTCACAAAATATTTAAAATGCGAATATACAAAAAATAAAGCGGCTATATTTTTGCGTTTGTTTGCCAAAAGATTTGCCCGCAAGCCCGTAATTTTGTTTAGGTGCTATTATTGGAACAATGTTATGCTGCATTTTGCGGCAAAGGCGGATGCGGCAAAAAAATAAATTCCGCACAATAAAAACTTAATTTATGAAACTGGATTTCCTAAAAAAAATATTCTCGTATAAGGTTGTAGACGAGCACATAAAATTGTGCGTGTTGGGCGTGCGTGCAAATATCAGACAGAAAGTGAAAATACAAACGCCCAAAATTACACAAAGCGGCGTAAGCGGTTTGCAAAAAACAAAAGGGCGCATAATATGCTCTCTAACAAGCATTCCCCAAAGAATAGATATGGTAGACATTGTAGTTGCGCGTCTGCTTAACCAAACACTTAAGCCCGATATGGTTGTTTTGTATTTGGCAAACGACGAATTCCCCCAAGGCGAAGGGTCTTTGCCCGAAAAGCTGCTGGCTTTAAAACAGTTTGGCCTTACCATTAAGTTCTGCAAAAACTATAAGTCGTATAAAAAACTCATTCCCGCTTTAATGGAATTCCCCGACGACTACATAATAACTTTCGACGACGACATTTTGTACGATTTTGATGCGGTTGAAAATTTGTGGAAAAGTTCGCAGGCAAACCCTAATTGCGTGTGCTGCTATCGCACGGGGCGCATAAAGCTTGTAAACGGCGCAATTTCGCCCATATCGAACAATGTTTTAATTTGGAACCACCCCAACGACGCAACATATAAAAACGTTATAATGAGCGGAACGGGAACGCTGTTTCCGCCGCACAGCCTTTATAAGGACATTTTAAACGAAAGCGTTTTTATGAAGCTTATGGCTTCGAACGACGAGATTTTCTTTTGGGCAATGGCTGTTCTAAACGGAACAAAAATTGTAAATACAATGGGTTTTAATTATAAATGCATACTGATAAGGCAGCAGCAAAAGGTGGCGCTAAGTCAGATAAATGTTGCGGGTAGCCCGAAAGGGATAGACGGTAAATCGGCATTGCTGCTTATGTTGAAAACATACCCTAAAATCATGGAAATATTGGAAAACGAATAGAAAAATTTTTACAAAAAAAGCGGGGCAAGGTGTTAAATTTTGCTCCGCTTTTTTTGTTATCGCCGTAAATTTCCCCTCGGTCAAGTAACAGAGCGTGCCACGCTTAGAGCTGTACGCCGCATATTTCATTCAAAAATATCCCGAAGTTTTCATAAAATAGGGAAAACACAAAGGAGTTATTCGGCGATTATTTTTGCAAATAGCAAAAGTTTTGCCGAAAAAATGCTTGAAATTTTATGCGCCGAAATTTTTATTTCGCAAAAAAAGCATTATGAAAATTTCCACCAAAACGGGAGACGCCGGCAAAACAAAGCTTATGTTCGGCAAAAGCGTTTTTAAAAATTCGCCGAGGGTATGCGCCTACGGCGCGGTAGACGATCTTTCGGCAACGCTGGGTTTTGCGCGCTCTTTTGCAGACAAAGGCACTGCAGAGTTTATCTTAAAAATACAAAAATCGCTTGTGTTTTTAATGACCGAGCTTGCAACAGCCAACGAAGATTTTTGCAAACTAAAAGAGCATAAAATTCGCCTGCTAGACGAAAGCGATTTAAAGCTTTTTGAAGACAAAATTCAGGCGGCCGAAGATAGCGGCAACTTGTTCAACTGCTGGACATATTCTGGCGAAAGCCATTTGCAGGCGGCTTTGGATATGGCGCGCACGCGTTGCAGATTTGCCGAAAGGGAAATTGCAGCCCTTGCAAATTCGGAGGGCTTGGCAAGGGATTTACCGCTAAAATACATAAACAGGCTTTCCGACTTGCTTTGGATTTTGTCGCAAGAGGCAAAGTAAATTCCACACAACAAAATAATTTAAAATTCCAAGTTTTACGCCTAAAGCATTTTCGTTTTGGGCGTTTTTTTGTTCAAATTTGTGCGATACAAATTGGTAGTTGTATACAAATTTGTAGCGAGCGTATTTGTCGCAAAATAAGGTAAATTTTGTATCTATTTGATAGTTAGTAAAAATGTGTATCTACAAAAAACTGGCACAGATAGTGCTAATACAAAAAGCATAGTTTAAAAACAGGCTATAAAAACTATGAATACAACAAATAGAAAAAAGGAAACCGCACCTGTCGCTTCGGCAGGACGTATGAACAAGAGGGGCTTTTTTAAGACTCTCGGTATTGGAACTGCCGCCATTATGGGGGCTCCCTATGTAATGGGTGCGGCAAAAAAGCCCATAAGATGGCGCATGCAAACGTATGCAAGCACGGCATTGGGCGCGCATGTAATTAAACCCGCCGTAGACGCATTCAACAAAATTGCAAACGGCGAGATGAAAATAGAGTTGTATTACGCCGACCAGTTGGTGCCCACTAGCGAGTTGTTTAGCGCACTGCAACAAGGCACTTTAGACTGTGTACAAAGCGACGACGATTCCATGGGCTCTCCGGCCGATGTCGCTCCCTTTAGCGCATATTTCCCTTTGGCAACACGCTACTCGCTAGACGTTCCCGCCTTGTTCAACGAATTCGGGTTGGGCAAGCTTTGGGCGGAATCGTATAAAGAGGTTAAAAATGTTACCTGGCTAAGCTCGGGTTCGTGGGACCCATGCAACTTTATTACCAAAGATCCCATTCGCTCGCTTGCCGACATTAAGGGCAAAAAGCTTTATAC
>JAXFOH010000046.1:0-3833 GCA_034180465.1 Opitutales bacterium | reverse complement strand
CTTCGTCTACATTTGTATTTCCTATAAAGAAAAGATATTGATAGCCGAAGTCCATCGAGATTCTCTCGTTAAAGACGTAGCCGAAGCCGCAGGTAAGCCAAAGCCTGTCGGCGCAGGGAATGCGCGCCGTTCTATATTCGTACGAGCGTATGGGAGTTTCGTCGAAAGCCGTGCCAATTCTAAGCACAAGCTTTTCGTTAAAATCGGGGTAGTAGTGCATGCCCAGCGAAATCCTGGAAGTGTCTTTCCAGTTTTCGTATCTATACGAGGCAAAGGCCGGGCTTTTAATATCCAAATTTTCAAAGAGCGACCACATTGTATAGGTGTAGTCAGCCATAACGGCAAAGTTGTTGAGCTTGCCCCAAAGCCTTTGGTACCAGCTAATATTGAAAGTGTGCGGCGTGTCGATTACGGTGGAAACAGGGGCTGTTATATTGCCCATTGTGCCGTTGCCGCTAAGCTCTTGCGAAACAGAGCTGCGCCAGGCAAAGGCAAAGCGGCCGTCTTTTGCGTAGTTTACCGCAAAGCCTATGTTGCCGCCAACGCTCCAAGAGTCGGCGGTAAGCCTTATTCTTTGGTTGGTTATGGGTCTATCTTGGGTAAGTTTTGCATAGAAATATTGCGCCGAAATGCCGCAGCCAACCGACAACCAGTCGTTAACTTTATAACATATAGAGGGGTTAAAATCTATAGACATTAAGTAGCTTGTTATTGCCATATGTCTGCCGCCCCAAGATTCGGGGTAGTCGGTGCTAAGCCCGTAGGGAACGGTAACGGAAAGCCCGCCGTAAAAGTCTTCCGAAAATCTGTGCAAAACAAACATATTTGGCAGCGGCGTAATTGGGGCGCAGTTTTCTATTGTGCCAAAGCTTTCGCCCAAATAGTTCGAGCTTTCCGAAGCGTCTAAACTTAGGCTTGGTATTATAAGGTTTGCGGAAATATCTACCCTTGTTTCGCCAATGTTTAGGTTTGAATATACCGCGCTTGCAATATTCCAATAGGCTGCTGATGCGTCGTTGTTGGCGTTTGCGCCCGCACCCGCTACGGCAGTGCCCAAGTTAGATGCCCCTTGCTCTAAAATCTGAAAGCCAGAAGCATATGTGTTTGTTGTGGCAAAGCCTAAAAATGCAACCGAAAATGCCGTTAAATACCTAAGTTTATTTATCATACAAGCGCAATAATGAACAAACGTTCATTTGGTGTCAATATTTAAATGAACATTTGTTCATTTTGTTGTAATAGCTTTGTTTTTATGTTGTTATGTTTGTAAAATAAAAAACGCCCATTTGTTAATACGGGCGTTTTGCGGAAATTAAGCAGAAAGCTTATTTAATTCTTTTTATCGAAAAACGACAAGTCCCACTTGTCTTGCCAGTAGAATACGGGGGTGTCGTTTTCCCACTGTATGGGCAGGAATATGTATCTGCCGTCTATAGCATCGTTCGGGTTCCAACGGTCGCCAACGTAAATGAACGAATCGGGCTTGTTTTGTACTTTAATTACCGCAGTGCTTTGCGAGCGGAAAGTTGTATCAGCGTCGGCGTTCGGGGTGAATTTTGTTTCTGGCTGACCTTTGCCGCGGCATGGGTTGCCAAGCTCAAACCACGGGCCCATTATGTTGTTTGCCACCGAAACTCTGCCCGCATTGGGTGCCCAACCCGTGCAGTGAGATGAAAACATATAATATTTGCCCCTTGCCTTAAAAAGTGCGGGGGCTTCGTGATATTGCCCTACAAAGTTTAAAGTGTATCTGCCCGTAAAATTTAAAAAGCTTTCGTCTAATTGAGAAACAATAAGCGAAGAATTGCCCAGCGAAGCCGATATAATATATGCTTTGCCGTCATCGTCTAAAAAGGCGGTAAAGTCGCGGCTATATTGACCCTCCTTAAAGTGCTTTGCAAAAATGTCGTTTGGTGTCCCGTTTTTTATGGAGGCTCCGTTAAAAGTCATTTCTTTGTTTTGCCTGCCGGATTTTACCAAGTCTACCAGTTCTTCGGAGGCGTTTTGCGGCAAAACGTTTGCGTGCAGGCGTTGGGCTTTTACAAATTTATATGGGCCTTCAACGCTGTTTGCCACGGCAAAACCAAGCAAAGCCGAAGAATAGTCGGGGCTTTCCTTTTCTATAACGCTTAAACTTGGGTCTTTTGCTGTTTTGCCTTTGCGGGGTTCTAGGTGGAAAAACATTACATATTTGCCCGTTTTTTTGTTGAACAAAACTTTTGGACGTTCTACCACAGCTCCGATAAAAATTTTACTTTCGGGGTTGTCGGACATTTCTAGGGCAATGCCCATATCTTTCCAGTTATACAAATCTTGCGAGCTATAGCAATGTACGCCCACAACCGACATATTGCCCAAAACGCCGCCAAGCTTGTGTTCGCCGAACATATAATATTTGCCGTTATCGAAAATAAAGCCTGCGCCGTGGGCATTTATGTGGCGGCCGTTGTTGTCTAGCCAGATTTTTGACGGGTAAAAGGCGTTGTATTCCTTAATTTTCGGGTTTACGCTTGGCGTGGTGCAGCCGCACAATAGGGCACTTAGCGCAAATATAATTGCAAGTTGTTTTTTCATATTATTGCTCGAATGTTGCCGGATATTGTAAAAGTGCATAGGTTAAAGCCATTGCCATTCTTTGGTGGCCTTTTGCGTTGGGGTGAAGCCTGTCTATGTCTTTGTTAGAAAAATATTGGTAGTGCTTAGGTTCGTTCGGATAAAGCCCGCAAATAGAATTTAAGTCTATTACGGGAACCGCCCAAATGTTTGAGGTTTCTTTTACCGCCTTAACATAGTCGTCTATAAAAAGCCCCAAAGCGTTTGCGTAGCTTTCGTCGGGTTGTATGTTTTTTTCGCCGAATTTGGCGTAGCTACGGTGTATGGGCGTTAAAAATATAATCTGTTTATCCGGAAACTCGCTTTTTAACAGCACCATTAAAGCGTTGATTCTGCCTTTAAGCGTGTTTTTGTCTAAAACCAAATTGCGGTGTTTTCTAAGCTCTGTTTTGTCGTCGGCTTGAACTTTTTTGTAGTCGTACGAAAACCATTCGCCAATGGGAACGGAACGGTTAAAATCGTTTGTGCCTGCAAATACAATAACGGCGTCTATGTCGGGGTGGTCTTTTTTTGCAAGCCTCGCCTGAGCCGTAAGCCCCGAAAACTGGTTTCCGTTTATGGCGTATACAACGGGTTTAATGCCCAAAGTTTCCTCCAAAAACTGCCAATAGTTCTTCTTGGTTCCAATGTGGGCCTTGTCGGAAATCGAGTCGCCCAAAAACGCAACTTTTTTGTCGTTCCACTGGCATTTTATCTGCGCAAACGAGCAGGTGCAAAAGGCAATTAGTGCAAAAAATGTTAAAAGTTTCATTGTTATTATTTGTTAAAGTGTTCCAAAAAGTCTGTCGCCAGCATCGCCAAGCCCTGGCAAAATGTAGGCGTTTTCGTTCAAGTCGCGGTCGTGTACTCCAATGTATATGTCTACATCTGGGTGGGCTTTAGTTAAAGTTTCTTCGCCTTGGGGTGCCGAAACAATGTTTAGCATGGTAATATCTTTTATGCCGCGCTTTTTTAGCATTGTAATTGCGGCAGCCGCACTGCCGCCAGTTGCCAACATTGGGTCTAGCACAAAAACTTTGCATTTGTCGGCGTTTGGGGGCAGTTTGCAGTAATATTCCACAGGCTCTTTTGTTTGGTGGTCTCTATACAGGCCAATGTGGCCGGTGCTTGCAAAGGGCATAAGCTCTAAAAGGGCGTCTACCATACCAAGCCCCGCGCGCAAAATGGGTACAAGCAAAACGGGCGTTTCAACAAATTCGCCGCAGGTTGTTTCCAATGGG
>JAXFOH010000118.1:0-13308 GCA_034180465.1 Opitutales bacterium | reverse complement strand
GTAAATTTTCCCATAAAGGAAAGATGGGCGCAGCTTAAAGTCGCAGAGTTTGCCACAAAGCCGACGTTCTATTTTAATTCAGCCTTTTCCGACAAGCTGGATATGAATTGGATGGGCAAAAACGACCTGCTTTGTTCGAATGCCGAAGAGACAAAAAAATCGGTAGCCGCAGTAAAACAGGGTTACGACCTTATGAAGGAGCTTGGCTATTTGCAGTACGAATTTATGCAAGACCATTCGCAAATTGCCGACAACGTGTTTAAGTCGGTATTTTCGGACGGCAGCGAAATTATAACAAACTATTCAAAAACACCTTTCGAATATAGGGGAGAGCTTGTAGCCCCTATGGCATATAGGCTTTTTAAGCCAAGCGTTTGGCAACGCTTTGTAAACTTGTTTTAATTTTTGCGCGCATAAAACAAAAACGCCGCTTTAAGGATTTTCCCTCAGGCGGCGTTTTTTGCGCATTAAAATTTTATATGCAAAAATCGGCAGGCAAGTTTTCGCGGTTAAGCACGTCTTGCAATGTCATCGATTCTAAATCCTTTCGGATTTTTTCGTTCAACTCGTTCCATATTTCGCGGGCGGCGCACCCTTGTGCGCGCTTGCACTTTTTCGGGCACATAACGCACTCTACAATAGAAAGCGGGCCTTCCATTGTTTCTATAATTTCTAGCAGCGTTATGTGTTTTGGCATACGCTTAATTTTGTAGCCGCCTTTTGCGCCCCGCACCGAGGCAATCATTCCGGCGTTGCGCAATTTTAAAATAAGCCTGCCTACATACTTGGGCGAAAGCCCCTGTGTTTTGCAGATGTCGGCGATCATTCTCGGGGTGTCGCCGTCGTTTTGCGCCAAATCGAGCATAATTCTAAGCCCGTACCTGCCTTTTGTAGAAATTTTCATAAATCAATCTCGCGTTTTATAGGCTCACAAAAGCGTTGTGTCGAGTTTAATTTTTATCGGCAAAAGGAAAGGTTTTGCAAGTTGTGTTACCCCGGATTTTTTAGTGGAGCGTTTTTTACTGCAAAAAATAATTGACTAAGCTAGGCAAAGCGTAGAATATCTACCGAATATAAATCAGGCCGAAGTAGCTCAGCTGGTAGAGCAACGCTTTCGTAAAGCGTGGGTCGTCGGTTCAAATCCGATCTTCGGCTCTGGTGTTTTTTGCGGCACAGGCATTATATTTTGTTGCCGTTTTTTTGTTTTTTTAGATACAGGCAATTTCGGCGCGCGGCTTTTTTGGCGGGCTTGACTTGTCTTAAAAAAAGGGCAAGTCTTGTCGGCTTATTCTTTTTAAGAGATGAACCCCGTTAAATTCATATTTCAAGTGGCGGTTATTTTCGGCTGCACGCTTTTGGGCGAACTTGCAAAATATTTGCTGCCTTTCGAAGTTCCGTCGTGCATATACGGAATGGCCGTTTTGTTTGCATTGCTGTATTTTAGGGTGCTAAAGCCGAAATACATAAGGGAAACGTCGTATTTTTTGATTTCGCTTTTCCCCCTTATGTTTGTAGCGCCCGCAGTGGGCGTGTCGGCGCATTTTTCGGAATTCGGGGCAATGCTTATACCCGTTTGCTGCGCCGTGTTTTTTACGACCATTTTGTGCGCCGTGCTTACCGGCAAAGTTTCGCAGAAGATGATACAACGAAAGGCGCGCAAATGAAAGACGTGCTTTTAAACTGTGTCTACTGGGGTGTTTTTGCAAATTGCGCAGGCTTTTTGCTGGGCGATTTTTTAATGAAAAAACTTAAGTGCCCGCTATTTAACCCCATATTGGTTGCGGCTGCCCTTGTAATTGCGGTGCTGTATTTTACGGGCATAGACTACGACAGCTACGCCGAAAGCGCGTCGCCCCTGTCGTATTTGCTGGCTCCGGCCACCGTGGCTTTGGCGCTTCCGCTATACGAGCAGCTTGAAATCGTTAAAAAGAACGGGGCGGCCATTTTAGTTTCGATAACGTCGGGGCTGGTTGCGGGAATGTTCGGCGTGCTTGCAATCGCGTTTTTGTTCAACCTAGAGCATATACAATATGTAACCATTTTGCCCAAGTCGATAACCACGCCCATAGGGCTTTCGCTTTCGCAGGAGCTGGGCGGCATAGAGCCGATAACGGTTGCCATAATCGTTGCAACGGGCATATTCGGCAACATTTCGGCCGAATGGATTTGCAAAACATTCAAAATAACCGACCCAATCGCAAAGGGTTTGGCGATAGGCAACTGTTCGCACGTTATGGGAACAACAAAGGCCTTTGAAATGGGCAAGGTAGAGGGCGCAATGGGCTCGGTTGCCGTTTTGGTTGCGGGCATAATAACGGTTTTTGCGGCTTTGGTTTTTGCAAAGCTATATTGATTTTGCCGCCGATATTCCGCAAAAAAGCCGCACCTAAAATATAAGTGCGGCTTTTGAGTATTTACTTTCTTTCGATTAGCTCTACGGGAATGCCCTCTTCTACAATGTAGGCAAAGCGCGCGTTTTCGCCAAGCGGGTGCGGGGGCACCAGAATGTTTGCAGTTTTCAACTCTTCGTCGAGATTGTCTACAGTATATGCAATATGCGGGCAATCCTGCATAAGTTTGGGCATTGTGCAGTCGAAATCGAACTTAAGCCATTCTATTGAATTTTTGCTTTTCGATATGTCGCTAACCGCAAGTTTAAGAGCCGGAATATATGTCATATATTCCTTGTTTTCGTTTGTCGGGAAGCCGAAGTGGTTGAATGTTCTCATAATAATTTTTTGTTAAGTGTTAAAATGCGTATACGGTTGTTGCAGAATATACTTGATCGGGATACAGCTCTATTGTGGGGAAGTGCCCAAAGTTTGCAGCGTCGGGCAGCTTTTGCGTTTCAAAGCAAATTGCCGCATATTTGTTGTAGGGCTTGCCGAATTTGCCCAAAATTGAGCCGTCTAAAAAGTTGCTTGTGTATACTTGAAGCCCCGGCTGGTCGGTATATACGTCCATAACTCTGCCGCTTACGGGGTCGCGCAACGAGGCGGCCTTTAGCAGCGCGCCGTTTGCGTTCGGCAAAACATAGTTGTGGTCTAGCCCGCCGTTCGAAATTTCAAAAAATTCTTTGTTTTCGAGAATGGCGGGGCCCAAAACTTTTGGCTTCGAAAAATCCAAAGGAGTATTTTTTACCGAAAGAATTTCGCCCGTGGGGCGGAATTTTTTGTCTAGTGGCGTGTAAAAGTCGGCACTTACCCGCATTTCGTGCTCTAAAATTGTGGGGCTTTTACCCGCCGAAAGGTTAAAATAACTATGGTTTGTAAGGCTGCAAAGAGTGGGCGCATCGGTAAAGGCTGTATATTCTATTAGCAACTGGCGTTCGTCGGTAAGCTTGTAGTTTACGGTAATGTTTAAATTGCCGGGGAAGCCCTCTTGTCCGTCCTTAGATAAGTAGTTTAGCGAAACTCCCTTAAACGAGTGTCCCGAAATTTTTTCGATACTCCAGTTTTGCTTGTCGAAGCCTTTTGCGCCCCCGTGCAGGCAGTTTGAAAACGCCTTTTCGTTTTTTGTAAGCTTTAGGGTTTCTCCGTTAAGTGTTGCCTTTGCGTTTGCAATGCGGCTTGCAACCCTGCCTATAATCGCCCCCATATAGGCGCAGTTTTTAAAGTAGTCTTGCGATGAATTGTTCCACAAAACAATGTCGCCGCTTTTGCCGTTTTTGTCGGGCGTGTAAAGGTTTGTAATTATGCCCCCAAGCGACAGAACTTTCATTTTAAGTTCGCCGTTCTTTACTTCCACAGATGTGTATTCGCTCATAAGTCTTTTTTCGATAAAATATTCGGGCAAAGAATTCTTCAAGTAAAAAGTAGGTTTTTCCTTGAAAAATTGCGAATTTGACGATTACAATCGTGCCGTGATTATCAATGAAGCAGAATTAAATTCTTTCTTAACGGCTCAAAACGGCAAGCCTTTCGATTTGCTTGGAATGCACAAGTGCAAGGGCGGGCTTGTTGTTAGGGCGTATTTAATAAACGCGCAGTCGGCAGAGTTGCTGGATATGCGCACAGGCAAGTGCACGCCAATGCAAAAGCTCGACAATTCGGGCTTTTACGAGCTTTTTTTGCCGCGTTTAAGAAAGCCGTTTGCGTATAAATTTAAGGTAAAATCCTACTCGGGGCAAATTTCGGAGGTGTACGATCCGTATTCCTTTGCCCCCACAATTAGCGAGAACGACCTGTATTTGTTCGGCATGGGCGACAACCACAAAGTTTACGAGCATTTGGGCTCGCACCTGTGCAATATAGACGGCGTTTCAGGCACAAGCTTTGCCGTGTGGGCGCCGAACGCGCGCAAAGTTAGCGTTGTGGGCGACTTTAACGAGCACGACGGACGCTACCATCCAATGCGTATGCTAGGCAATTCTGGTGTGTGGGAAATTTTTATCCC
Source organism: Opitutales bacterium (assembly GCA_034180465.1). GTDB lineage: Bacteria > Verrucomicrobiota > Verrucomicrobiia > Opitutales > Intestinicryptomonadaceae > CAKUIA01. The sequence goes on along the minus strand of JAXFOH010000118.1, from coordinate 8,913 downwards.
TAACGTAAAAGCGGGCGCAAAATATAAGTACGAAATTTTGGGCGAATTTTCGCCTACGCCATTCTTAAAGACCGACCCCTATGCCGTAAGCTTCGAGCCGCAGCCCTACAACAGCGCAATTGTTTGCGATTTAACCACCTACAAGTGGGGCGACGACAAGTGGCTGCTAAAACGCCAAAATAGCGATTTAAAAAAACTGCCGCTTTCAATATACGAAGTGCATTTAGGCTCGTGGCTAAGAAACGCAAAAGACGGCGGAAGATGCCTTACCTACAAAGAGCTTGCGCCCCTTTTGGCGGCCTACTGCCAAAAGATGAACTTTACGCACATAGAGCTTATGCCTATTACCGAATATCCCTTCGACGGCTCGTGGGGCTATCAGGTAACTGGGTTTTTTGCTCCCACCTATCGCTACGGAAGTCCCCAAGACTTTATGTATTTTGTAGACTATATGCACGGACAAAACATCGGCGTTATAGTCGACTGGGTTCCGGCGCACTTCCCGAAAGACTCTTTTGCGCTTGCGCGCTTCGATGGAACATGCCTATACGAGCACCAAGACTCGCGCTTGGGCGAGCACAAAGAGTGGGGCACCCTTTGCTTTAATTACGGCCGCAACGAAGTTAAAAACTTTTTGATAAGCAGCGCGCTTGCCCTTATAGACCGCTTTCACATAGACGGCCTTAGGGTAGACGCCGTAGCCTCTATGCTGTATTTAGACTACGCCAGAAACGACGGCGAGTGGATACCCAATAAGTATGGCTCGAACGAAAATATAGAGGCAATAGAGTTTATCAAGGCAATGAATGCCATTGTACATACCTACTTTAAGGGCGTTGTTACCATTGCAGAAGAAAGCACCGCCTTTTTGGGGCTTACAAAACCCGTAAAAGAGGGCGGTATGGGCTTCGACTTTAAATGGGATATGGGTTGGATGCACGACACTTTAAGCTATTTGAAGGAAGACCCTATAAACCGCAAATACCACCACAACAGGCTTACGTTTCCGGCCATTTACCAGTTTAGCGAAAACTATGTTTTGGTATATTCGCACGACGAAGTTGTGCACGGCAAAAGCTCGATGATAAACAAAATGGGCTCGCCATATTGGCCCGACAAGGCCGCTACTTTGCGCGCGCTATATGCCTATATGTGGCTGTGGCCGGGCAAAAAAACGCTGTTTATGGGCAACGAATTCGGGCAAAGCCACGAGTGGAGGTACGACGCTTCGCTTGACTGGAATTTGCTGGATTATAAAGACCATTCAGGCATTAAAGACGTAGTTCGCGATGTCGCTGCTATTTACGCCAAAGAGCCCGCCATATACGAGGGCGATTTAGATTATAAATGTTTTAAGTGGATAAATTGCGACGACGGATTTAACAGCGTAATTTCGTTTTTAAGATTTTCGCCCGACGGCAAAAAAGCCTTTGCGGTTGTCTGCAACTTCACTCCGATAGAGCGTTCGAAATATCCCATAGGCCTGCCTTTTGGCGGCAAGTGGAAAGAGATTTTAAACACAAATTCTGCCGACTACGGCGGGCAAAATATCGGCAACAAAGGCGAAATTTATGCCGATAAAAAACGCTACGGGGAATTTGAATATACCGCAACGGTTGTAGCCCCTCCGCTTTCCACCGTGGTTTTCGAATATTCAAAAGAATAGCTTAAAAAAGCAAAAACGGGCGCGGTTAAAACTGGCGTCCGTTTTTTTGCAGGTATTCATATAGCTTTTTTAGCCCAGTTTGCATCGGCGTAAATTCTAGATTCGGCAAAAGATTTTTCAGCTTCGCGTTGCTGCCAGTGTAGGCGGGTGGGGTCTCGCTTTGCGGCATAAGAACCGCTTTTGCCCTAGAATTTGCAATTTTTATCGCGCAATTCGCAATCTCGAACATCGTATCCGAAATGTCGGGCGTGGCGTTTACGCTTCCCGTTGCGAACGGAAAATCGCGCAAAAACGCTTCGATAATTTTGCATAGGTCTTCTATGTAAAGATAGTCGAAAAGAGAATTTCTCTCTATACAAATGTCTTTGTTTTGCGCTGCGCAGTTAAGCGCGTAGGTCGGGAACCTTGTCGGTTTTTCGTGTTTGCCGTAGCAGCCGAAAATGTTAAGGCAAAGCATATTTTCGTTTTCGGCTGCAATTTTGGCGGTTTTAAGCTTAGAAAGCCCGTAGAGGTCTTTCGGCATAATGTCGCCTATCTCGCTTTCCGAAACCTTGTTTAGGCTGCGCTGTTTGCCGTATTGCGCGCCCGAGCCGAACGCGATAAGGGGAGTTTTGCCCTTTGTATTTTCCAGCAAATTAAGGATCATTGCCGTGTTCTTTTCCAGCGTGTCGGCGTCGTCTTGCACGTTCCTTACGCCGCCAATGTTTGCGCAGTGTATTACGGCGTAAACATCTTTGTTTTCGGCAAAAAGCGCATCTACCGCGCTTTTGTCGGCCAAGTTGCACTCAAAGCTTCTGGGGCATACAATTTCGAAGTTTTTTGCCGAGAAATAATCCCTTAAGTTTGCGCCTATAAAGCCGCCGCTTCCCGTTAAAAGAAGTTTATTCATTTTCAAGAGACTCTTTCGCTGGTTTTACCAACATAAATTTAAGGAATTCTTTGCGCGGGAGGTATTTTGTCATATCCTCAAGTGGGTGCTGCAAGGTAAGCTTTGGCTCTATGTTGGAGTCTTGTCCGTCTACAACGACTACAACAACGGGATTGTTGTCTGCAAAGATTTTGTCGAGCACTTTTTGCGACGGTTTTTTTACATTTATCCTTACCGATTTTATTTTGTAGGCCTTTGCGATCCTGCAAAAATCTGGGCTGGAATAGTCGTCTACCGTGCCCGTGCGCCTTCCTTGAAAATACATTTCCTGAAATTGCCGCACCATTCCAAGACACTTGTTGTCGAATACAAAAATCTTTATGGGTAGATTGCGCCGCTTTACAACTTCAAGCTCTTGTATGTTCATCTGAAAGCCGCCGTCGCCGCAAAATACAACGCATTGTTTTTTTGTGGCCATTGCAGCCCCTATTGCTGCGGGCAATGCAAAACCCATAGCGCCCATTCCTCCCGAAAACAACATTCTTTGTCCTTTTAGGTTTTCGTACGATTGCGCCGTCCATATCTGGTTTTGCCCCACATCGGCGCAAATACATTTTGCATTTTTTGCCGTTTGCGAAACTTTGCGTACAAAAATATTTTCGTATTTGGGCGTGTTTTTATATGCAAAGTCTATAGGAAATGCCTTTTTGCAGTTTGCAAGGTATTTTAACCATTCGTTTCGGTTTTCGTTGCAGTCCAGCTTTGCAATGCGTTTGAAAAATTCAAGAGAGCTTGTTATTAGCGTCGTATTTGCCTTCATGTTCGAGTGCTTTGCCTCGTCTTTGTCGATGTCTACTCTGACGATTTTTGCGTTTCTTGCAAAAAGTTTGTGGTTATTTCCCGTTTGGCGCGAATCCAAACGGCTGCCGACTACAAGCAGAACATCGCTGTTTGCAACGGTAAAATTTGCGTAGCGCGTGCCGTAAACTCCTACAAGCCCCATATTTAGCGGTGACTTTGCCATTCTGTCGCGCCCATTTAGCGACAATACCGTCGCTATCGAATTTTTTTCGGCAAAGCTCTTTGCCAAATCTATTGCTTCGTACGAAACTCCTGCGCCCAAAAGCATTGCGGGGCGTTTTGCTTCCTTTATTATTGCCGCAATTTTTTTTATCCGTAAATCCAAGTTTTTTGCGTATCTTTGCCTTGGAGCTTTAAAGGAACGCAGTTTTGCAAAGTTGCATTGCGCCCTTTGTATGTCCATCGGTATGTCTATTAAAACGGGGCCCTTTCTACCGCTGTTGGCAATATGGTAGGCTTTTTGTAATTCGTACTTTAAATCGTCGGCGCGGCTTATTCTTACGGCATATTTTGTTATGGGGCGCGCCATTGCAACAATGTCAGTTTCCTGAAACCCTCTTTGGCGTATGGGAAGCGAGCCTTTGTAGTCGTAGGTGTTAACCTGTCCGGTTATAAACATTACGGGCACCGAATCGAAAAAGCAGCTGCCTACACCAGTAAGCAGATTTGTTGCTCCAGGGCCCGATGTTGCCATTGCAACCGCCGTTTTCCCGCAAACTCTGGCGTAGCCCTCGGCGGCAAATGCCGCCCCCTGCTCGTGTATGGTACTTACAAATTCAACTTTGTCGCTTAGGGCAAGCGAGTCGGCCAAATGCGTTATCATTCCGCCTATATAGCCGAAAACCTTGTCTATGTTTTTAGATGCGAAAAATTCCGCTATATAGTCGGAGGCCTTCATTTTCTACCTTCTGCAAAATTCCCTTATCGCCGACGCGCTGCGCAAAAGCTCGCTTTCGCCCAGGGCTGGGAAGCACCCAATCCAGAAAGAATTGTTCATTATAAATTCGGCGTTGGGCAGTTTTTTATAGATGTCTTCGCCTAGGTCTTTTGCGTGCATTAGCGGAGAATTGCCTATTCTGAAAACACAGCCCGACTCGGTTATCATGGGCTGTCTTAAAATGTTGCCAGCAAAAAGCTGTCGCGTGCCGATTCCTTTTTGCTCTATGAATTCCACCAATTCCGACTTTTTAAACGGGGCATTTTCCCTTACCGAAATCAAAAAGCCGAACCACGAGGGTTTTGCGCACGGCTCAAACTCGGGCAAAACAAGCACGTCTTTTAAATCGGCCAATTCGCCAAGCAAAAACTGCGCGTTTTTTGTGCGCTTTTCTATAAATTCGGGCAGCCTTTTTAGCTGCGCCAAACCTATGGCCGCCTGCCAGTCGGTAATCTTTAAGTTGTAGCCTATGTGCGAATAGGTGTATTTATGGTCGTAGCCCGCTGGCAGTTTGCCCAACTTCATATTAAAGCGGTTTTTGCAGGTGTTGTCTTTGCCGGGGGGGCACCAGCAGTCGCGTCCCCAGTCCCTAAACGAGGTTGCAATGCGGTGCAAAAGGGCGTTGTCGGTGCTTACAGCACCGCCTTCGCCCATTGTTATGTGGTGGGCGGGGTAAAAACTGTAGGTTGCCAAGTCGCCGAAGGTTCCAACCTTTTTGCCGTCGTATTCGGCCCCCAGCGCGTCGCATGTGTCCTCTATAAGCCAAAGGTTGTGCTTTTTGCAGATGTCGGCAATCTTCCTTAAATCAAATGGATTGCCAAGGGTATGCGCCACAAAAACCGCCTTTGTTTTTGGCGAAAGCGCCTCTTCGATTTTGTCGGCGTTAATATTGTAGCTTTTCAGCTCGTTGTCTACAAATACAGGAACAAGCCCGTTTTGGAAAATGGGATTTACCGTTGTAGGAAAGCCCGCTGCCACAGTTATAACTTCGTCGCCCTTTTTCAGCGCGCGGTCGCCCAGCTTGTGCGAAGTTAGCGTGCTTAGTGCCAAAAGGTTTGCGCTGGAGCCCGAGTTTGCCGAAATTGCATATTTGCGCCCCGCCGTTTTTGCAAATTCGCTTTCGAATTGGTCGTTAAAACGTCCTGCCGTAAGCCACATGTCTAGCGATGCCTCAACCATATTCACAAGCTCGTCCGCCCCAAGCGCCTTGCCGGAAGGCGGTATGTAGCCGAATGTGCGTTCGGGCAGGTTTTCGGCAAACTGCTTTGCCAAATCCAAAATTTGTTCCCTGATTTTATTGTTGTCCATTATAGCAAAATTTTTCTTTGAAATTCTTTTATTTGGTTTGAGGTAATCGCAAGCGCGTCTTTGCCCGAGTAGAAATCCTTATACCAGTCTACCGCAAATTTTACGGCTTGTTGGGGGGTGAAAACCGGCCTCCAGTCGAGCTCGGTTTTTGCCTTTGTTATATCGAGCCTAAGCAGGGCTGCCTCGTGTAAAGTATCGCGCTTTTTTATTACAACCGAGCCTTTGCCGAAATATTGCCTTGCCAAAGAAACAACATCGCCAACCTTTAAAATTCCGTCTGGTTCGGGGCCGAAATTGTATGCCGAGGCGTATTTGTTGCCGAATTCATAGAGCTTTTTGGCAAGTTCCATATAGCCGTGCAAAGGCTCTAAAACGTGCTGCCACGGGCGCACGGAATCGGGGCTGCGTATTTCGACGGGCTTTGCCTCTACAAATGCGCGAATGCAGTCGGGCAAAAGGCGGTCTTTTGCCCAGTCGCCGCCGCCTATAACGTTTCCCGCCCTGGCGGTTGCCAAAAAATATCCGTTGTCCAAAAACGATCTTCTAAACGACGTCGACAAAATTTCCGAACACGCCTTCGACGACGAGTACATATCGTAGCCGCCCATCGGTTCGCTTTCGGTGAAGGGCAGACCCTTTTCGGCGTTTTCGTAGCACTTGTCGGTTGTTATGTTTACAAGGGCCTTAACCGAGCCGCAATTTAGCGCGCTTTGCAAAACGTTAAGCGTGCCTATTACATTTGTTTTATAGGTGCACAAAGGCTCCCTGTACGAAAGTCTCACAAGCGGTTGTGCCGCCAAGTGGAATACTATTTCGGGCTTAAATTTGTTAAAAGTTCTATCCAGTGTTTTTTCGTCTAAGATATCGGCAAAAACAGAGTTGCTGTCGCCTTGTCCGTATATTGCCGCAAACATCGACGGCGTTGTGTTTGGTTTAAGCGAATAGCCGCATACGTTTGCGCCCAAATTTTTCAGCCAAGTGTAAAGCCAGCAGCCCTTAAAGCCGCTGTGCCCCGTAATTAGAACGCGCCTGTCTTTAAAAAAGTGAAAATCCATTATTTAAGCCAGTTTGCCCACGGAGCTTTCCCGCCTTCCCACAGGCTGTTTAGTTCCATTTTGTCGCGCAAAGTGTCCATAGGCCGCCAAAACCCCTTGTGTTTATATGCGGTTAGCTGTTTCTTTGCCGCCAAGGTTTCCAGCGGTTTGCGCTCGAAAACCGCGTCGTTGCCGTCGGGTATGTAGTCGAAAATTTCGGGTTCGCAAACAAAAAATCCGCCGTTTATCCACGAAGTGTCGCCCTCGTTCTTTTCTCTAAAGGTGTTTACCGTTCCGTTGTCGGCAATGTCCAAAACGCCGAACCTGCCCGTTGGACGCACTGCTGTAAGAGTTGCAACGCTTTTGCTTTTTTCGTGAAAATCTATAAGCTCTTTTATATTTATATCGGAAACGCCGTCGCCGTAGGTTAGCAAAAATCGCTCGTTTTCCACATACTTTTTAGCCTGCTTTATTCTGCCGCCCGTCATTGTCTTTTCGCCTGTATAGAGAATGGAGATTTTCCAGGGCTCGGTACGCGTTTTATGTACCTGCACGGCGTTGCTTGCCAAGTCTACGGTAAGGTCTGAATAGCGGTAGGCGTAGTTTATAAAAAAATCCTTTATTACATGCGATTTGTATCCCGTAAGAACTACAAAGTCGTTAAACCCGTAGAACGAATACATTTTCATTATATGCCAGAGAATGGGCTTGCCGCCTATTTCCACCATGGGTTTTGGCCTTACTCCCGTTTCTTCGGTAAGTCTCGTTCCCAAGCCGCCTGCCAAAATAAGTACTTTCATAGTGTAAATTCAATTTAATTATTAGAGTTGTTCAACAAAAAAATAAGGGAAATGCGCGCTTGACAGGCCTTTTTAATAATTGGTAGAAAATCCCTAAACTGGTGGTTTTTCGGAAGGTGCTTGTTGCATACAAAATGTTCGGAATGCCCTTTTTTATAGATATATGAATACATACGACATTTGCTTTGCCCCCGATGAAAATTACGCGCGTTGCTGTGCTGCCGCAGTAGTCTCGATTTCCGACAACGCAAAAGCGGGCGAAACTTTTGTTTTCCATATTCTGCACAACGCCGAATTGTCGCAAAAATCGTTGCAAATGCTGCAAACCCTCAAGTCAAAAAAAGACAACTTTTCGGTAAAACTACACCTTGTAGGCGACGAGGAATTCAGGGGCTTTCCCGACTACGGACACCAACCCGTTTGGTATAGGTTTAAAATTCCTCAACTCATACAGGCTAAAAAAGTTCTGTATTTAGATTGCGACGTTATTGCAAACGCTTCGCTTGCAGATTTGTTTGCCGAAGATTTAAACGGCTTTGCGCTTGCCGCCGTTAAGGATAATATTTACAAAAAGCTCGGCAAAAAATACAAGCTGCCAAAAAACCAGCCCTATTTTAATTCGGGCGTATGTCTTATAAATTGCGAATATTGGCGCAAAAACGACCTTTGTGGGCAGTTTTTCGACTATATAAAACAAGACCCGAACAGGGCGTGGCTGCTAGACCAAAACATTCTAAATATTCTATTTGGGGCAAAGACGAAAATAATCAACCTAAAATACAACTTTCAGTATGTTCCGCGCTTTGCGTTCGAATCGTGCTACTTTGCCGATTTAAGGCAGTACAAGGAGGCGTTAAAGAATCCCGTTATAATACACTTTTTCGGCGAGGTAAAGCCATGGGTTGCGGGGCTTGGCGCACTGCATCCCATGCAGGAAAAGTTTATAACGTATTTGCAGCAAACACCGTGGAAGATGCAGCCCGACGAATTGCGCGATTTTCGCCTTAAAAACAGAAAGGGTAAATTTGCGGCTAGGTTAAAGCTGTATTTTAGGGCCGTTAAAAGAAATCCGCAGTTTTTGTTTAAGCCCTATTTTTGGTCTAGAACACTTATGTAGAATACGTTATGGAAAATAAAATAGAGGTGTTCATACTTACCTTTAACAGGGTCGAATTTTTAAAGGAGTCGTTAAACAGCATTTTGGCGCAAACTATGAAAACGCAGATAACCGTTGTAGACAATGCAAGCGACGACGGGACCTGCGAATATATGTCCGAAATGGCTGAAAGGTTCGACAACGTTTTTTACGTGCGCAACGAAAAAAATCTGGGCTACAACGGCAATCTGCAAAAGGCCGTTTCGCTTGCAAAAAAGCCCTACGTTATGCTTTTTCACGACGACGACATTCTGCACGAATCGTACATAGCCCTTGCAAACAG
>JAXFOH010000066.1:0-25975 GCA_034180465.1 Opitutales bacterium | reverse complement strand
GAAAAGACGGGCTCGCTAAAAAACAGTTTTTCGGAGCTTCGCAAACTGCAATACGAAACAATGAATTTGCGCATAAAAACCGCCATAACACTGCTGGCTTCATCGGCATTGGCAAGCGCGTTCTTTCTTGTATTTTTAATTGCGCTGGGTATAGTTTCAAGCGTGATGAACCTAAGCCAAAGCATAATGGCAAAATAAAAGGGCAAAGCTTTGCCTTGCCCTATAAAAATGCGCAGCGGATTTTTCTATTTCTTTTCAACCATAATCCTAAAGCCCGTATCGCGCGAACGCTGGTTTTGGGGAACTTCTTCTGTGCGTTGAGAAAGCATTATGTCGGTTGAAGTTTGAACGCCGCCGCCCATTACCTTTATTATTACGCCGTCGTAGCTTTTTAGATATTCGCTTACGTTGCCAAGCAAATCGTAGTAGCCCAAATCGTTGCAGCGGCGAGTCATTACTTCGCGGGTAGTCCCTCCCGAGTTTTGCGAATGCCACGCAATTTCGTTTAGGTTAATATATTTCGTGTCGCCTATTGCCTGACGGAAAATCTCTTCGGTAGGCAAAGAAACTTCGCGCCCCATAATCCACGAAAGCCTTGTGCAAAAGCGTTCGGCGTCTTCGTATACCATGAATTCGACGGGGTTTTTGCCCGAAGTTCTGTTGCGGCTGGGGTTGTCCTGCATTACAAACGAATATAAGTCCTGCCAAACTTCGCACCTTAGCAAATTCCACTTTTCGTTGTATAGCTTGGGGTGCAAATTCTCGTTTATCGTTTTTTGGATTTCGGCCAATCCGTTTTTAATATAGTTTAGGTAGCGCAGTTTTAAGATTATTCTTTCGTCTATGACGGTGTTGTTTGGATATGCCGCCTTGAATTTTTCGGAAGCATACAACAATGGTTCTATAAGCGGAATAATGTCGGCTACATTGCCTCTTTTTAGCCCCGATTGTATTTTTTTGTATTTGCCGCTTAGCAATGCGCCCTCGTCGGCACTAAGAGCCCTTTCCTTTTCTACCTCCCAAGTTTTTATATTTTCCTGCGAATAGAATTTGCTGTTTGCATAGTCTTTATTCAACTGTCTTTGCGCCTGAATGGCATCGTGGTAGCAGTCGGCAACCTCCATATTTTTGCCGCTTTTTGCGGCTATGCGCGCCTTTTCAAGCATTGCCGAAATCTTGTCGCGCAAGTCGGCCGAAAGCAAAGAGTCGTACTCTCTTTCAAGGTTTCGAAGGCGGGCGTGGTTTGCGTAGCGCAAATCGGGAAAGTTTTGGTGTATTTTGTGCTGGGTGTTTATTGCAATGCTGTATTCTTTTTTTGCCCTTTGCCAATCTTTTGCAAGAACGGCAGCTTTTGCAGCCTCTTCGGCGCGCATTGTCTGTTCGTATAGCGGGCGCGCCTCTAGCAGTTTTATGTTTCGCGACATTTCGCCCGTTTTATATTCGCTTGAATATTGTGAATTCGGATAGCGCACGTTAATTTCCGACTGCGCCAAAATCGCTTCCCTATAGGCGTCGGCGGCGGCCTCGTAGTTAATCGCCCTTTCCATTTTCTTTGCCTTTTGCTCGAAAGACAGCATTTTGTCGTGCAATTCTTTTGAACGGAATGTTTCCACAATCTTGCGCATATCGTGCAGCCTTACAATTTGCACTCTCTCAACCGATTCGCTTAGGCGTTCGTATTCCTCCAACGCCGAAATTGCGCCCTCTAGTAAACGAATGTCGTCCTCTTTGGGGGCGTTTATGCCAACGCGTTTTTTGTATTCGTCTTCAACTGCAATAGACTTTACAACCAAATCTTTTGCGGCAGCCTCGCTTACCCTTTTATCGACATCGGGGGTATCTACCGCGCCTTTGGGGCCCATCATGGGCAAGATGTAGGCCACGCCCAAAAACACGGCCGCCAACAAGATAAAAAATATAACCTTAAATACTTTCATAAAAACTTTGTCTCATACACGTTAGCTTAAAATACGGCGTTTTGCCAAACATTTTTATAGGTAAATATCGCGCGGTGCGCTTGACCCTTTTTCGGGACCGACAATGCCGCGCTCTTCCAAAATTTCCATAATTCTGGCAGACCTATTGTAGCCTATTTGCAACTTGCGCTGCAAAAACGAAATGCTAGCCTTTTTGTTTGTGCGGATAACCTCTATTGCATTGTGCACCAAAGGGTCGCCCGAATTGTCGGTGTCGCCATCGCCCGAGCCATCTTCGCCCTCCAACGCCGAGTCTAAATGGTCTTGAATTTCCTGAACATATTGCGGCTCGCCGTTTACCTTAAGGGCGTCTACAATCGAAACAATTTCCTGGTCCGACAAAAACGCGCCTTGCGCCCTTACGGGGTCGGAAGATCCCGGGGGGACAAATAGCATATCGCCGGTGCCTATAAGCATTTCGGCGCCCTTTGCGTCTAATATGGTGCGGCTGTCTACAAGAGCAGCCACCCTAAATGCAATACGCGTTGGCAAGTTTGCCTTAATTACGCCCGTAATAACGTTTGTAGAAGGCCTTTGGGTGGCCACAAGCAAGTGCACGCCCGCGGCTCTGCCTACTTGTGTTAGACGCATTATAAGCGCTTCAACCTCTTTGCCTGCAACCATCATCAAGTCTGCCAACTCGTCTATAATGCAAACAATATAGGGCAGTTTTGTATCTGGAATTTTAATTTCGTCTTCGTCTGCCGAAGAATTTTCCTCTTGCATGGACGCAATTTCGGAACGCTCTTCGGGCGTTAGCGAAGCTTCGAACTCTTTGGCTTTTTCTGCCTCGCGGTGGTCTTTTAAAATTTTTGCGTTAAAGGCTGCAATGTTTCTTACCTGACATTTGCTGAAAATTTCGTACCTATTTTTCATTTCCGAAACCAGCCACTTAAGGGCTGCAGGCACGCGCTTCGGATCGGTTATAACGGGAACAAGCATATGCGGCAATGCGTTGTATACCTGAAGCTCTACCACCTTCGGGTCTACCATAATAAAGCGCACGTCTTCGGGGGTAAGGTGGTATAGCATAGAGGCTATTATAGAATTCATACATACACTTTTGCCGCTGCCCGTGGACCCCGCAATAAGCGCGTGGGGCATTTTTGCCAAGTCCAGCACTATGGGTTTCCCAGTTACGTCCTTGCCCAAAGCAATGGGTATTTCGGCCTTCGAATTGTGCCAGGCTGGCGACTGCAAAATGTCTTTAATAAACACGCCCTGCCTGTTTTTGTTTGGAACTTCTATGCCAACCGTTCCCTTGCCCGGAACCGGGGCAATAACCCTTACCTTTTCGGCCGCCATACCAAGGGCAATGTCTTTTTCCAAACTTAATATGCGACTTAGCCTTACGCCGGGGGCGGGCTTAACTTCGTAGCGGGTAATTACGGGGCCTGTTTGCACAGTATCCTGAAAAACCTTAATAGAGAATGTTTCCAATACTCTTATAATTTCATTCATTCTGCCTTGATAGTCTTCACCGCCTTCTACATGCTCGGGGGGCGAGGCAAGCAAGTCTAGCGAAGGGAATACATAATCGCCCTTTTTGACATCTTCTTTTCTAGGCTCTACAATGTCTACAGGCTTAAAATATTCTATATTTAAAGTTTCCTTTTCAGACGCAACACTGAGCTTTTTGTTTAAAGACGCTGCTTTTTGCGCAGGTTGTTCTTCCGGCTCAAATTCCGAGTCTACCTGCGGCTGGATAACTTCAAAAAACTTGTCGTTATCTATGCCACCGTGTTCGGGCAACTGATGGGGTTGCCCTAGCGCAGGCTCGAAAAGGGAATCTGGCTGCATAGATACAGATTCCGACGCCGCTTGTTGGCTTTGGGCTACGCCTTCAAAACTAAAAGGCTCAAAGGAATTATTAGTTTCTGTATCGCTTAAAGGCCGCCCCGACACAACAGGGTTGTCTACAACAGGTTGCACAAAAGAATCTTCGGTTTCAAAGGGGTTTTGCATGGATTGCTCGCCGCTTTCGGGGCCTTGCACTTCCTGCCCCTGTTCGACAAGACGGAAAGCCTCTTGCATTCCGGCAGCTGAATCTTGCTGGGGTTCGCCTTCTGGGGGCATGTCTTCGCCGAAGGGATTTTGCAAATCAACTTCGTTTTTATCGAAAAGCGGGCTTGCCGATTCGCACTCTTCTTTTTGCAAATTTTTTCGGGGCGCGCGCAACAAAAATAAAATTGCGCTTCGCAAGAATTTAAGCAGCCACATTGTAAAGGCCGCAAGGGCGGCGGGCGTTTTCTTTAAAAGCTCCCATATATTCTTTGCCAAAACGGAAGGCTTTTCAACAAAAACAACAATAAGGCAGGCAAAATATACCGCGCCAAACAACAAAGCGCAACCCGCCACATTTATTGTGGGCTTTAAAAAATTTTCAAAAAGAGGCAAGGCAATAATGCCGCCCCAACCGTTCCTAAAATACGCCGAAGAAAAACTCTCTATGCCCATATTGGGGTTGAAAGCCCTTTGCAGGATAGCGCCTAAAACCGCCAGCGAAAACACCATAAGCGGCATACATATTTTGCCCGAGCAGCTTAAAAGCCTGGGGCTTCGCTTAAAGCACAAAAGGCTTGTCCACAAGCACAAGACAACTACCATATAATACGCGCAGCCGAAAAGCCAAAGACCGAATGCCGTAATTGTCGCCCCAAGCCTGCCGCATATGTTCGAGCCCAAACTTTCGCTTGTAGACGACAAAAATCCAAAAACGGAATCCCTAAAAAATATCTCCTGCCCTGGTTTGTAATCGAAGGCGGCCAGTGCAAAAATTATACCTATAAAAATAAGAAACGAGCCAAGCAAGGGCCTTCTTGCGCCCTTAACTTTGTCCATTTCCTCGCATTTTGTTTTTTTTGCCATTTATAAATTGTTCTCCAAAAGTTCTTTTGCGTGCGCCAATGCCGAATCCGAATTTCTGTCGCCAAGCATTCTGGCCAATTCCGAAACCCTTGCAGGCTTGTCTTTGCCTATTTGGCGTATAGATACCTCGGTTGAATTTTCGCCAACCGACTTTTCTACCAGCAAGTGCCAATCGGCCTGAGCCGCAACCTGCGGCAGGTGGGTAACGCACAAAACCTGATGGTCTTTCGCCAAAATTTTAAGCTCGTGCCCGACTTGCGCGCCTATTTCACCGCCAACGTTCGAATCTACTTCGTCGAATACCAAAAGCGGGGTTTTGTCGGCGGCAGCAAAGCAGCTTTTTAGCGAAAGCATAACCCTTGCAATTTCTCCGCTAGAAGCGACTTTTGCAAGCGGCGCCAATTCGTGCCCCGGGTTGCCCGAAAACATAAATTCGCAAACGCTGCCGCAATTTTGGTCGAATTCGTTTTGTCTTGTTATAAAAATCTCGAAACTGGGCTTTTTAAAGCCCAACTTTTTCATTACGCTTAAAGCCTGCGTTTGCAAACGCTTTGCTCCAACGGTTCTGGCTGCAAAAATTTCGTCGGCATAGGGCTTTAGCTTTGCGTTTATTTCGGCAATGTCTTCGCCTATTTTCGCAAGCGTTTCCTTTACGTTCGACTGCATTGCAACCTTCTTTTTTAGCGACCCTAAAGCCTCTCTTAAATTTTCGGCCGAAGCCCCGTATTTTCTGGAGAGCGAAAGGTATTCGCCCATCTTTGCGTTTATGCTTTCAACTTCGGCAGAGGTCATATTTGTAGAGTCTGCCAAATCTTTGCAGCTTTGCGCAATATCGAAAGACTCTACGCTAAGCGACTGAATTCTGTCGCATATCGACTGGGCGTCTTCGCTAGCCTGCGCAAAGGACGCAGCCTGTTTATACGCCTTTGCCAAAAGCTGGCAAACCCCGTCGGAGCCGTCTAACAAGGAATATATTTGCCCCGCACTTGCCATAACATGGCTTGCCGCGCTTGCCAATTTATATTTAGCCTCTATTTCGGCAATGTTTTCGTCGGTAGGGTTAAGGGTTTCCAGCGATTTAATTTGCGCGTTTATAAATTCAAGCTCGTCGGCGCCAAGCTTGCGCGCACTGCGCAGTTCTTCGGCCTGTTTTACAAGGGCGTTTCGCTGTTTTAAAAGCTCCAAATAAGGGCGTTTTTTTTGCGAACACCCCGAGTAGGAATCTAGCATATCAAGCTGGAAGGCTGTATTTAAAAGCTTTTGCGGCTCGCGCGAACCGTGAAAATCCACCCAAAATCTGCCCAGCTTTGTCAAAAGCGAAAGCGTTGCAAACGAACCGTTTACATAGCACTTCGAAGGCTTGTCTTTATAGATTCTTCTTGAAATTACCAACTGCCCCTCTTGGCATTTGTTTGCGCCCGATTCCGATAAAAACGCGTCTATTTCGTCGCTATCGGCAAAATATAAAACGCCCTCTACAAGCGAAATTTCGGCGTTTTTTGGCACAAGCTCTTTTGGGGCGCGCGAACCCGCCAAAAGCGAAATTGCGCTTAACAGCACGCTTTTGCCAGCTCCCGTTTCGCCCGTGAGAACGCACAAGCCCGAATCGAAATCTATTTGGGCCTTTTTCATTAACGCCAAGTCGGCAATGTTTATCGAGCAGAGCATTTGTTTTAAGTCGTATAATTTTTGACAGACAATATTGAACGTTTTGAAAAATCTTTCAAGTTTTGTTAAGCTTTTTCTTTATTCTTGAAGAAAAGCCCAATCGCGTCAATATAAAGCCAATAACAAACAAATTTTTTATATGACGCTGCGCGTAAAAATTTTCCTATATTTCATACTGCCCGTTTTGTGCGCCATAACCGCCATTAGCTTGTACGACTCGCAAAGCGATTTTCTGGTCCACAAAAAGCTTTCAGACGAAGCCTTTGTTGCCGACACGCAGAACGCCGCTGCGGTAATTTCGAAGGGCAATACCGAAGGCATTACGCTGGTAACTTCTACCGCAAGCGTTTTGGGCACTTCGCTTTTCGGCAACAGAACCGCAAGCGTTGCCTATATGAAGGATATGCTTGCAAAGTTCAGGAACTTTTCGGGATGCTCTGTTTCGTACGAGCCGAACGCCGATTTTAACGATATGAAGGCGTATAAGTCGCTTATAGAGCTTAGAGACTCGCCCGAAAAGCTGTCGAAAAACTTTTTCGATTCGTACGACTTTAAAAACAATCCCACAAGCGAAAGCATTGAAAACTGGGTTGAAAACACCCAAAACGGCAGATTTTTGTGCTACTGGAAGCGCAAGAACGACAGGCTTGAAATGGAGCCTCTTGTTGGCATGGAAAGCTCGGAATACTATTCGGGCATAAAGAACAAGTTTTTAACTTCTAACGAAATAGGGCCCCTTATAACCCAGCCGAACATTTACAACAACTCGGTTTTAACGGTTGAATACGCCTACCCAATTATTGTAGACGACCGTTTTGCGGGCGAAGTTGCCTTCGACAGAAATTTAAACTACATTGCCGATATGCTCGAAAAATACAAGTCTACCAAAGACGCCGTATTTTTCCTTATAAGCGACCAAAACAAGATAATATCGTGCACGAAGGATATGTCGATTTGCACGGCGTCGGTAGACGACCTTTACACAAATAAAGACAACGACACTTTTAACACCTCGTTTTTGCAGTCTAAAAACGGCAAGCTTGTGCGCGACGAAAGCGTTTCGGCGCAGACCGACTTTTCGCGCTTTAGCACCCTTTACCGCGACATTTTAAGAAACGTAACCAAAAACGAATACAAGGCGGCAAATGTGTCGTTCTTTGCCGACGAAAAGGCGAATTCGGAATATGCGGTGTCTTTTGTACCAATTCGCCCAAGCAACTGGGTTTTGGTGCAAATTGCCCCAAAAAATTCGCTATATGCCGACTTAAACGACACTTTTATAAACTCTTTTCTGGAAATTGCTGCGGGCTTTGCGATATTTCTTTTTACGCTTTTGTTCTCGAACGGGTTTATATCCAAAATAAAGAATGCCACTACCGCCGCCGAAAGTTTGGCGGCGGGCAAAACAGCCGTTGCCATAAAGGAAGTTCCCCCGAGCCGCGACGAAACTGCAAAGCTTAACAACGCAATGTATTTGCTTGCCTCGAGAATTGCAGCCCTTGTTAAGGAGACAAAAAACGCAAACTACAGGCTCCTAGAATCTGCCGAAAAAATTACGTCGGCATCTACCGAATACGGCGAATCGGTAAGGAATTTCGGTGCAGCAATGGGCGAGATAGACCGAAATTCCGACCAAATGGAAAAATCGGCAAAGGATATTTTTGAAAACGTCTCATCTCTTTCTCAAACGACAAAGGCAAGCGCGCTTACAACGCAGTCGGGCAAAAAGCAGATTAGAAATGCGGCGGAATTTTCCGACAGTTTGGTTGGCGCGGCAAAAATTGTCGGCGAGAGGATAGACCTTATAAAAGACAGGGCAAAAAAAGCCCAGCTTGTTTTGGAGCGAATAGACAAAATTGCGGCGCAGTCGAACCTGCTTAGCATAACGGCTGCTATAGAAGCGGAAAAGTCGGAGGGCAAATCGGGCGAATTTTTAAGGATTGCGCGCGAAATTTCAAGGCTGGCAAAGCTTACCAACGGCGAATCGAAAAGCGCGGCAATGATTATAGACGATATGATGTCGGCGGCAAACGTGTCGAAAGAGGAGACCGCCAAGCTTGGCGACGACATTTCTAAGGCCGCCCGACAGGTTTTAGACAGCTTTGTGCTTTTCGAAAAAACAGCAGTGGCAATAGATGACATTATACCCGAACTCGGCAAAATCAGAGATTCCATCTCGTCGCAAAGCCTTAAGGCGTCGCAGCTAAAGGGCTCTATTTCGGCTATGATAAAAAGCTCAAACCAATCGTCGGCACTGCTTGCGCAGTTTTTGGAAATGCGCCGCGAACTTAATTTTGCGGTCGAAAAAATCACATACGAAATTTCAAAATTCTCCACAAAAGAATAATGCAAAAACACAACAGCTACATTGTATTCAAGTGCAAAGACACCCTTTTTGCATTCGACATTGCTTTTGTGTATAAGCCGGCATTGCTGCAGTCGATACACTCGCTGCCGCACATAGACAACGGCAGAATTGCGGGCATATCAAACATAGGCGGCGAAATTGTAATTGTTGCAAATTTGCCGAAAATTTTGGGGATAAATACCAACGAAATATGCGCGCAATACCCAAAGATGTCTATTGTTTGCATATTCGGCAAGCTTAAGGTTGCTTTTTTAGTAGACGATATTTTTGGGGTGGTAAACGCCGAATGCGAACCCTACGACGACGAAAACGCAATGTTTGAATGTGCCGCATTCGACTACTTTGGCACCAAATGCCTTGTGCTAGACGCCGAATTGCTTGAGACTGCAATAGAAAGAAGGTATTTGTGAACACCGACTTAAACGACAACACAAACCTTAACGCCGACGACGCCATTTTGCACCTGTTTATGGACGAAGCGCAACTGCGCTCGGCAAACATAGACGCAAACCTGCTTAAGCTTGAAAAAGATCCAGAAAACATTTCGCTTATAACCGAGCTTATGCGCGACTGCCACAGTTTAAAAGGGGCTTCGCGACTTGTTTCGCTAACGCGCATAACCGACCTAGCCCACAAGATGGAGGACTTTTTTGTTGCTTTGCAAAGCGGCAAAATAAAGGTTTCGCCGCAGTCGAACGACGTTTTGTTTGCGTGCTCCGACTACATAAAGGCTTTGGTTGCAAACTCGTTTAAAAAGGAAAATACGGAATATTGCGAGGCGTTGATTGCCGCCATAGACAATATTTTAAACAAAAAATCGGTAAGCCTGCCCAAGGTTTCGCCTGCCCAAAACACGCAAAACGCAGCCGACGACGATTCCATCAAAGTTTCGTTCGACTACCTAAACAGACTGATGTCTTTAAGCGCGGAAAGCCTTATAGAAAACAGGCGCATACACTCGGTGCAAAGCGACATTTCGCAAATTAAAAACTATACCCAAAACGCGGTGTTTAAAATAGACTCGTGCATATTAGAGCTAGAAGCTTCGAACGGGTCTAAAGAAGTTTTGTCGGCGTTGAAAACAAGCAAGAGAATTTTGGAAAACGCGCTTGTTAAAATAGCGACAAATCTTGAAACGCTTGTAGAATATTCAAACAAAAACACCGACTTGTCGGACAGGCTGCACTCCGAGGCGGTTTCGGGAACAATGCGCCCAATTAGCGACATTCTTGTTGCGGTGCCAAGAATGGTTAGAGACCTTGCAAAAAGCCTGAACAAACAGATAGACTTTTCGGTTTCGGGCGAAAGTTCGCTTATAGACAGAAAACTTTTAAAGAGGCTTGAAACCTGCATTATGCACATAATACGCAACGCCTGCGACCATGGAATAGAAGACCCGCAGCTTCGCAGGCTTTTGGGCAAGCCCGAACGCGGCAAAATATCAATTCAGGCTGTGCACTCGCGCTCTATGTTTGTGCTTAAAATTGCCGACGATGGCTCCGGCATAGACATAAACCGCCTTAAGTCGGAAATTGTTGCAAAGGGGCTTTCCGACAAGCCTACACTGGATATGATGAGCGACGATGAAATTTACGCATTTTTGTTTTTGCCGAATTTTTCGATGAGCGAAAAGCTTACGCAAATAAGCGGCAGGGGCGTTGGGCTAGACGTTGTTTTAAGCTTTTTGCAGGAAATTGGCGGCTCTGTTAAGATAGAGTCTAAAGTTGCCCAAGGCACAGTCTTTACGCTTATGCTGCCAATTAGCCGCTCGGTGCTAAACTGCATTATAGCAAAATTAAACGGGCAGCCCTACGCTTTTGCGCTTGAAAAAATCCTAAAAACAGTTTCGGGCAATCAGGCGCAAATTTCGGGCAACATTCTTAATTTCGAAGGGCAAAACATAGAAATTATAAATCTAAAAAAAGAATTGCTGATTGGCGAAGACTCCGAAACGCAAAAGAACTTTGTTCTTATAAAGAAAGATAAGCTATATGCAATGCAAGTAGACGAGCTTGTAGGCGAAGCCGAGTTGGTGATTCGCCCGCTAGACAGACTGCTGGAAAAGGTTGCCTCGGTTTGGGCATATGCCATAGACAACGAATCGAACCCAATAATTATTTTAGACACCGACTCGATTATTAACGGTTTGGGCAAAAAATCGAAATCCGACGACAAGCACAAGCGTGCCTTGCTGGTTGAAGACTCGAAAACCGTTAGGGAAAAGACGGCTAAAATACTTAAAAACATAGGCTATTTAACGGATACTGCAATAGACGGCGTAGACGCCGTAAATGCAATGAAGCTTATAAAATACGACATTGTTGTAAGCGATGTAGATATGCCGCGAATGAACGGAATTAAGCTTGTAGAGAAAATACGAAGCGCCGAATTTTTAAAGAATATTCCCGTAGTGCTGCTTTCCTACAAAGATTCACCCAACGATATAAAAACGGGGATGCAGGCGGGGGCAACTTTGTATCTTTCTAAAAACACGCTAAACACGCAGGAATTTGCAAAAGCACTAAGGGGACTGCTGCCCCCGCAATAACGGCAACGCAAAAATGTTACAAAAAACGCCCGCACTTTTTTGCAATGCGGGCGTTTTAATTTTTTTAGGGCTAAAAACTATTTGTTTGTTTTTACCTCTATAACATCGTGGGGGAAGCTTTCTTTTTGGCCTGCATTCGTTATGCGGCAAAAACGCGCTTTTGACTTAAGCTCGGCTAAGGTTGCAGCCCCTATATAGCCCATGCCGCTTTGTATGCCGCCTACAAACTGGGCAATCAATGTATCCAAATCGGGCGACAATTCCTTTAAAGCTTCTATGCCTTCGGCGGTAATCTTGTCGGTTTTAACTTTAAAATCGTGTCCGTAGCGGGCTGCGCTGCCGTCTTTCATTGCCGCCAACGAACCCATACCGCGATATTGCTTATACGACTTTCCGTTAATTTCCATTATTTGACCGGGAGCTTCGGGGCAAGCCGCCAACAAACTGCCGCACAAAACGGCATCGGCTAAAGTCAATGCCTTTACCATATCGCCCGACTTTGTAATGCCGCCGTCGGCGATAATCCTTACCTTCGACTCTTTTGCCTGCTTAGAGCATACATACAACGCCGAAAGCTGGGGAATGCCTACGCCCGCAACAATTCTTGTTGTGCATATAGAGCCCGGACCTTGACCAATCTTGATTGCATCGGCACCTGCATTCGCCAAAAATTCTACGCCGCCTGCGTTGGTAACGTTGCCCGCAATAATGGTAATATCTTTGCTTGCCGAGCGAACCAAGCGAACCATTTCGCCTACGCCCGAGGTATAGCCGTGGGCGGTGGAAACCGCAACAACGTCTACCCCCGCTTTCATCAAATTGTGCAAATGCCCCAAAATTCTGTCTTTGTCGAGATTGCCGTTTTTGTCGCGCAGGGGCGAAATGGCAGCACCGCACATAAGCCTAAAGCTTGAATCGCGCGAGGCTTTTACCATCGACTGGTTGTCGTTTATAATCTGCTCTATGTCGCTAAGTGTAAACAAGCCCCTTAGTTTGTCGCTTTTGTCTACAACCAAAAGCTTGTGCACGCCGAAGTTTTTGGTAAAGAATTTGTCGGCGGCGTCTATCGGGTTTTTGCCTAGTTTGTCTACCGAAATTGTAAAGAGGTCTTTGCGCTGCGTCATAGCTTCGCAAACCTTCATTGCGGCGTATCTTTCTTTAACAACGCTACCTGGCAACAAGCCGACCAAGTTGCCCTTTTCGTCTACAACGGGAAAAGTTCTAAAGCGGTATTTATGTTCTTCTATTGTGTGCAGAACGTCGCCAATGCAAAGCTCGGGCGAAACTTTTACGGGTTCTTGAATAAGCCCGTGAATGTAGTTTTTAACCTTGGCAACCTGCTTTACCTGGTTTTCCAGCGACATATTGTAGTGGATAAGCCCCAAGCCGCCGTTTCTGGCCATTGCAATAGCCATTTTATATTCGGTAACCGTATCCATATCCGACGAGATAATGGGGGTAGAAAGCTTTATCCTGTCGGAAAGAGAAGTGTCTGCCCTGGTTTGACGGGGCAAAATTTGCGAATATTCCGTGGCCAGCGAAACGTCGTCGTAAGTCAACGCTTCGGGAGCCATTTCGGGGAAGAAATCGTCCGCACTGCGGAAAAACAGTTTGTCGTACTTGTTAAGCTTAGTTTTCATAGTTTATTTCCCTAAAGGGGAATATACTAAAAGTGTAAAAAAAACAAGTTTTTATTGAAAAATTTTTTATTTTGCAGAAATTTTGCCGAGCATATTGCCGGCAACAAACCGGGCATACAAGGCAAACTAACTGCATATTTTGCGGCAAAAATGCACAAAAAAGGTGCAAGCCCAAAAAGGCCTGCACCCAGTTAAAAAGTTTTTAATAGCAACTATTTCTTTGCGGGAAGCGCGGGAACGTCGGCAGGGGCGTTCTTGTTGATTTCGGCAATAACTTCGTCGGTTATGTCTGCCGAGGGCTTCGAAAAGTATAGCGCGTTCTTTTCGAGAACAAAGTCTGCCTTCTTGGCGGCTGCAATCTTGTTTACAACTTCCATAATTTCCTTACGGTGTTGAAGGCCAATTTGCTGGGCATTTTGGTTAAGCCTTTGCTGTGTGCTTTGCGACATTTGCTGCATATTTTGCTCTAACTGGCGCAATTCTGCCATTTTGGGCTGGGCTTCTTCTACAATCTTCTTTTTGGCATCGTCGGTTAAAGCCTTGTTTTGCAATTTTTCTTCTACCGCCTTTAAGTCTTTAATCAAAGCCTGACGTTTAACGTCCATTTTGCCAAGCTCGTCTTTTGTAGCCTGAGCCGAAGCCTGCAACTGCTGTTGGGCTTCCTTTGCCTTGTAGTAGTTCATATGGGCCTTTTGCATATCCATAACAAGGACTACTGGAGCCGCGTTAAGAGCGGCCGCAAAAAACGCCGCAAACAATGTCGTGTATAGTTTTTTCATAATTATTTGGTTTAATTGTTATATTGGTAAGCTTTTATCGGTTTTTGTTCCCAAATTTTTACGGTTTTTTAAAAAACCGTTCCGAAAGAGAAGTTAAACTGCATTCCGTTGTCGTTATATTCGCTTGTGCGCATTGGGAAGCCCAAGTCTATGCGCATGGGTGCTCCCATAAGCACAATTCTTAAGCCTATACCGAAATCGGAATTATAGTCGGAAGGGTCCCAATCCCAATCGTTGGCATTTACAAAGCCAATGTCATAGAACACGGCAAACCTTACGGGATTGAACACTTCAACCGAATATTCTACCGACAAATACGCAAAGCTGTCGCCGCCGAAAGGTTCTTTTGTTGCCGAGTCTAGCCTGCCAACTTTGCGGTATTTAAAGCCGCGCATATTGTAGCCGCCGCCCAAGAAGTATTTTTCGAAATACGGAACGTCTTTGTTATTGTAGCCCATAACGGTGCCCGCCCTGCCTACAAACGAAAGCACTTGAGACCCCCATTCAAAGGTGGGAATCCACCAGCCTGCCCTGCCTTCAAGCCTATACAAGTTTGTCTGCCCCATAAGGGGACCACCTGCTACGTTTTGCAAAAGTTCAAACCTTGTACCGCTTGTGGGCATCATATAATTGTCGCGGTTGTCTCTTAAAAAGCTTAGCCCAACCTGCGAGATGGAACGATGCCCGGCTTCGTCTTTAATAAACGAGGGAGCATCGGAACTTACGTCGTAGATTTGTACGTCTTCTACCGTATACGAAAGCCTTGTTTCTATAAGCTCGTAGATGCGCTTTCTTAAGTAGAAAGTTGCCCCCAACCTAACTTCGGAATAGTAGTCGGAATAATAGCCCGAATCGGTTCTGAAAAGCTCGGTACCAAACGCCAATTCGCGGTTGAACACCCAAGGCTCTTCGTAGCTTACTATAACCTGATTAGAATACAAACCTATAGACGCCCTTATGCGGAATTTTTGCCCCGCGCCCTGAAAATAGTTGCTATATTTGCGCCAGTCGAAGTTTGTTTGGGTCAATTCAACAGTGCCGACCAGGTTTTCGACCGTAGAAAAGCCCGCGCCGAATGTGATATTACCCGTTCTGCCCTCTTTAAGCGTAATTTTAAGATTGCGCCTGTTGGGAATGCCGGAAGCTTCGGGGCTAAGTTTTACTTCGTCGAAAAACCTTGTGTTTTTAAGCCTGTTTTCGGAATCCTTCATTCTTACCAAGTCGAAAATTTCGCCGGGGGCAAGTGCCAATTCGCGCAAAATAACTTCGCTTTTGGTCTTTTCGTTGCCGCTAATATATATAGACTCCAAATAAAATCTTTCGCTTTCTACAATCTCTATTTCCAAGTCGATTGCGCCAGTTTTTAGGTTGGGCTTGCGCTTCATTCTGGCAAAAGAATCCAAATAGCCGTATTGTCCGTAGTAGTCTCTAATGCTTTCGGCAGAAGAATCTACCTTGGCGGGCGAAAATACGTCGCCTTCGTAAATGTCGAGCAGCTGCATAAGCAAATCGGTATCGAAAAGCTTGTTGCCTTTCATTGTAATTTTGCCCGTTTTATATTGGCGACCTTCATTTATTGAAATAATCAAATTCATATCGCCGGGGTTGTCGGCGTCGGGAAATTCGAACCTTATTTTCGACTCGTCTATTTCAACGTCCAGATAGCCCAAATTGCGGTAGTAGTTTTTAATTTTCTCGATATCGTCTTCAAGCTCGCTTTCCTTAAAGCGACCGTTGTCGGTAAGGTATGAAATTACGGGAATCCAGGTATCGGTTTTCATTATACCCAAAAGGTCGTCGGCCGAAACTTTTATTTGGGCGGACTTTTCCTCCTTTTTGGTTTGAATCATATTCAAAGCCTTTGTCCAAAAACTAGAGCCTTCTTCCTCCAACTGGGGCGAACCTTCGAACAGTATGTTTATTATTTTAATGTCGCCGCCCTCGTTTATGTCAAAAATAACTGCGCCGACACCCGTTTCTTTGTTGCGCTCTACCGAATATTTAATCTTCGCCAATGAATAGCCCTTTTTGCGGTAAAATTCCTTAAGTTTGTCTACGTCTTTTTTGATTTTAATTTCGTCTAATGGCGCGCCCGAATAGGTTTGAATTTCGTCGCTTAGGCGCGATGCCGAATAGCGTTTGTTGCCCTTAAAAACAACCTGCCCTATGCGCTGGCGTGTTATAACCTTTAGGGCAATGTCCATTCTGCCGCCTATGTCCAAAGTTTTTTTAGCCTCAACGTGGTCGTATAACCCTGTAGAATAAAGGCTGCGTATTGAAGCGTCCAACGCCTTTTGGTCGAACTGCATTCCGCTTCTAAGCTTCATATGAGCTAAAATCGCCTCTTTCGAAACGTTTTGCGAGCCTTCTATCTTTACCGAAATTTGGTCTACCAAAGGCTGCGCCGCAGGCTGTTGAGCTTGCGCTGCGGCCGTGCCTGCTATAAACAGCGACATTGCCGCCATTGCAAATACTTTAAGCGTTTTCATCTTTTGTGGGCAAATAATTGTCAAATCGTGTATAGTTTCTGTTAAACACCAAGTCTACAACGCCCGTAGGGCCGTTTCTGTGCTTGGCTATAATAAGTTTTACAAGCCTTTGCGAATTTGTAAGCTGCTCGTCGCCGTCTTTCTTTTTCCAGTTCAAAAGCAAAATCAAGTCGGCGTCTTGCTCTATAGACCCCGATTCGCGCAAGTCGCTCGGGCGCGGGTCGCGGTTGTCTTTTTCGGTTTCGCGGTTTAGCTGGGCAAGAACAACAACAGGCAAATCAAGCTCTTTTGCCATTGCCTTCATACCCCTAGAAATTTCGGCAACCTGCTGTTCGCGCGGAACGCGGCTGTCGGTACCCTTTAGCAGCTGTAAATAGTCTACAATAATAAGGCCAATGTCGTGCTGCTGCTTCATGCGGCGGGCCTTTGCTCGCATCTCCAAAATCGTCATATCGGAGGTGTCTTCTATCCACATCATTCCGTTTTTAAGCTCTCTTGCCACGGCAATAAGGTCTTTTTGCTTGTCGCTGTTAAGAAAGCTGCCCTTGCGCAAAGTTTCCTGGTCTAGCTTCGCCCTAGAGCATATCATACGCATTGCAAGCAAGTCGGCCGACATTTCCAGCGAAAACACCAAAACTTTTGTGGGCTTGTTATAGGCAAACATTGCAGATTCCGCCATATTAAGCGCAATAGATGTTTTACCCATACCCGGGCGCGCGGCAATAACAATCATTTCCTTGTTCTGCAGGCCCCTTGTTACGTTGTCTAAATCGGTAAAGCCCGTTGGCACGCCCGTATACGAGCCCTTGCCCTGAATCATTTTGTTTATTATGCCTACAGCCTTGTCTATTTCGCCGTTAATGCTTTGCGCCGTATCCGAAATCCGGTCTTGGCTAATCTGCATTATTTGCTGCTCTACGCCGTCTATAAAATTTTCGAAATCGCCCTGCGACTTGTACGCGTCTTCTATTGCCTTTGTGCAAGAGCGAATAAGGGCCCTTATAAAATATTTTTCGCGCACAATTTCAAGCCACGTTTTAAAGTGGGCAAAGCTTTCAAGCCTGTTTGCAATATCGGCTATTGCCGAGGGCCCGCCAACCGAATTAAGGTCGCCCCTCTTTAGTAGTGCTTCGGTTAATGTAACAATATCGCAAGGCATTCCGTCGGAATTTAACGACAAAATTGCAGCGTATATTTTTTGGTGCTTCGGATAAAAGAAGTATTCGGGGGTAAGCTTTGCGACAATGCAGGCGTTTACAACCGTAGAATTGTCGCTATCTAAAATCATACTTGCCAGAAGACCGATTTCGGCGTCTTCGCTATGGGGAAGCTCGGGTGCCAACAAAGACATTTGCCCCTTTTGCGGCAAATTGTCTTTCTTTGCAAAATTTTTAATATCGGCCATTTAGTGAATATACGAAACATAAAAAAGACCGCCGAAGGGAGATTGTCAAAACATTAAAAACATTCGGACAAAAATAGTCGCCCCTTCGGCGGTCCATATTCTAAAAAACTTCCGACTTATTCGGCCGCTTTTTCGGCGGGTTTTTCTTCCTTAACCTCTTCTACGGGGTTTTCGGAAACGATTTCAACGCCGATTTCGAACTTTACGTCTTTGTGAAGCTTAATGTGGGCGGTGTGCTTGCCCAAGTCCTTTATAGGAGCAGCCAACGAAACCGCCTTTTTATTGAGTTCTACGCCGTTTTCGGCAATCTTGGCAAGGATGTTCTGCGCCGTTACCGAACCGAAAAGCTTGCCGCCTTCGCCTGTCTTAACAGCTATTGCAATATTCATAGCTTCGATTTTTGCCTGCAATTCTTTTGCGGCTTCAAGCTCTTGGGCTTCGCGTGCAGCCCTTCTTGCTTGGAGAGCTTCAATTTGCTTTTTATTGGCGCGAGTTACCGAAACAGCCAACTTTTTGGGGAACAAGAAGTTGCGTGCATAGCCTGCCTTAACCGAAACTTGTTCGCCTTCGCCGCCGAGATTCTCTACGGGTTTAATCAACAATACTTGTGTTGTAGCCATATCTTTATAGTCTTCTAATTTTTATTTTTTGTTTAAATTTGCATTAAAATGGTACGTCGTCGTCTTCAATGTCGTCTTTAGCAACGTCTCTTTGGCGGCTTGCCGGCTGCCTTTGCGAAGGGCTTGAAGATTCGTAGTCGTACGATTTTTCAAAACCGCCTTCGGAATTTTTGCCGCCCACAAATTCGAATCTCTCCAAAACTACAACAAGCTTTGAACGTTTCTGGTTTGTGGTTTTGTCTTCCCAAGTATCTTGGCGCAGCCTGCCTTCTACCAAAATGGGCTTGCCTTTACCGAAATACTTGGCGACATTTTCGGCCGTCCTGCCAAAGCATTCAATATCTATAAAACAGGCTTCGTCTCTCAACGTGCCGTCTTGCGAGGTGTACGAACGATTTACAGCAATGGTAAAACGGCATATAACCGTTCCACTTTGCGTCTGCCTTGAATCGGGATCCCTCGTCAAGTTTCCAAGCAGAATAACCTTGTTGAATGATGGCATTTTTACAGTCTTTTCTTAATTACGTTAAAAATGGCTGATTAGGCAACCTGTATCATCACGCGGTCTACAGTCTTGTCCAAACGCAACTTTTCTTTAATTGCGTTTACGCTTGTTGTGGGACCTTCGTAATTGATGCGAACATAAATTCCCGTGGGGAATTTGCGGTCGGTAACTCTTGCAAACTGCTTCGAGCCCATATTTTCAACTTCCGAAACTTTGCCTTCAACCGAGGCGATTACACCCTTTAGCTTCTCGATAAGAGTTTCTACGGGTTCTTCGTAAGACCTTGTGTCGAGAATGAATACTGCGCTATATTTGTTGTTTTTCATCTTTATGTATTTTTTGGTTAATTGTATTTTGTGCAAACTCCACGCCCCTTTTTTTCATTATAGAGAACGCTTCAAGCACCGTGTCCGCCGCCGCAGGCATTTTTGCCAAGTCGGCATCAGAAAGCGCGCCGAGAACATAGTCAGCCAAATCCATAGTCTTATACGGTTTTGCGCCTATGCCCACGCGGATTCTTGTAAAGCCTTCGCCGAAAAGCGATATTATGTTGCCCACTCCGTTGTGGCCTCCGTCCGAGCCGCCCACGCTAATCTTAACGCGGCCTACGTCGAACGCGGTGTCGTCGTATACCACCGCCACTTGCGAAATGTTTAACTTGTAGAACGAAAGAGCCTTTTTCAGGTTTATTCCGCTTTCGTTCATATAGCCTTCAAGCTTTAGCAATATAAGGTTATCGCCAAAGAGCGGCAGTGTTGCCGTTTGCCCGTTGCAATATTTATTGGGCGAAAAGCTTATTTTGCATTTTTCGGCAATCAAATTTAGAATATTGCGCCCCGTGTTGTGCCTTGTTTTGGCGTACTTTTCGGGCGAATTTCCCAACCCAACTGCCAGCTTTATGTTGGACATATCAAAGAACAATGCAGCTTCGGGCAAAAACCCTAGGCTGCGTTTTTAAAATTAAAACTATTTCTTGGGAGCCGCTTTTGCGTCTGCTGCGGGAGCTGCTGCCTCATCGCCTTCGGCTGCTGCGGGAGCGGGTTCTTCCTCCTCTTCTTCTTCCTTGTTAACGAAGCAGGAAACCAAAACTCTGTCTTTATGTTCGTTATATTCAACGCCTTCAAGCTTGGGCAAGTCGGCAACTGTAATTGCCTGATCCAATTTCAAGTCGGTAATATCCACCACAATTTCTTCGGGAAGGTCTCTCGGGCGGCAAATAACCTTAACTTCGCGGTGGTAAACCTCCACTACGCCGCCGCCGTTTCTAACGCCGTCTGCTTCGCCGAATACACGGAAGGGAATAACCGCATGCATGGGCTTTCCGCGAACAACTTCGAGAAAGTCGATGTGCATAACGTCGTCGGAAATCGGGTTTCTGTCGAGTTCTTTAATAACTGCGTAATTGCCTTCTTTGCCGTCGCCGAAATCCAATTCGAGCAATACCGCTTTGCCAACGACCGACTTTTCGATCTTGGAAAAATCCGCCTTGTTTACTACGAGGGCCTGCGAGCCGCTTTCTCCGTAGATTACCGACGGTATGCCGCCGCTTTTACGGCAGCGTTTTGCTGTGTTGTTGCCTGTTTCCTGACGAACCTTTACTGGGATTTTTACCTGTTTCATTTGAATATTGCTGTGTTTTTTAGAAATTTATGGTCAATATTTGCACTATACTTATATGCGCAAACACCCCTTTAAAAGATTTACAAGTTACGCCCTTGTGTGTAAAAAGCAACACATTTTTTAAATTATTTTTAAAAATAAGTGTTTGAATTCTCAAAAATTATTCTTTTTATTTAGTAAATATTATGCCCAAAGAAAAACTCACCCCCATGATGGAACAATATTGGGATTTTAAAAAATCCCTCAACAATGACACTTTGTTGCTGTTCAGACTGGGCGATTTTTACGAAATGTTTTTCGACGATGCCGTTTGCGGCTCGAAAATTTTGGGCATTACACTTACAAAAAGGCAAAGCAGCCCCATGGCGGGCATTCCCTACCACGCTTTACAGCAATATTTGCCCAAACTTTTAGAAAAGGGCAAAAAAGTGGCAATTTGCGAGCAAGACGAAAAACCAGTGGCGGGCAAGCTTGTAAAGCGTTCAATTAGCCGGATTTTAACCCCGGGCACCTCTATAGACGACTACCAGCTTTCGGCAAAGCAGCGCAACTATATGTATGCGGTAGACATAGATATAAAAAAACGCCGCCTTTTCGCCTCGTGGATAGACGTAAGCACGGGCGAGTTTTTAACCGCCCAATTTGAAAACCCCGAAGACTTTATACCCGTATTTTCGGCAAATTCGCCAAAGGAAATACTTTTGCCCGAAGAAAGGTCTAAAGAATGGAAAAGCAACCCATCTCTTTCGGGCTGGCTTTGCATTTTCAGAGCCGTTGCCGACCTGTGCCCTATTACCCTTTTGCCCGATTATGTTTTCGACCGCGAATACGGCTTCGAGCAAACTACAAGGGCACTTTCCAGAATCTCGCTAGACGGCTTCGGCATAAAAAGAGAATTTGAACCTTTGGGAACGGCGGGGGCTTTGATATTTTATTCTGCCGAAACTTTAAGGCACAGCCCCGTAAATTTGCGCTCGATAAAAAAGTACGATTCGGGCAAATATATGTCGATAGACGCCGCCACCCAGCGTAATTTGGAACTTTTTAAGACGGTTTCGGGCTCGCGAAACGGCTCGGTTTTAAGCCTTATAGACTACACGCAATCGGCGGCGGGCGGCAGGTTGCTGGAATCTTATTTGGCGTCGCCGCTAATGGATTTAGACGAAATACGCCTAAGGGGGCAAACGGCAAAAGAGCTGTTCGACTCGCCAGCTCTTTGCGAAAAACTGTTAAAAAGCCTGGGGCAGGTAAAAGACTTGCCGCGAATTTTAGGCAGGCTTAAAAACGGCGTAAAAAACCCACGCGAACTTGGGGCGATTGCCTCGACGTTAGACGAAATAGAGCCGCTTAAAGAGCTTTTAAAATCAGTAAACGGCACTTTGTGCAAAAATTTGGCGGAAAATATCGGAACATTTGACGAATTAAAGGAACGCCTTAAAAACGCTCTTAACGACGAGCTACCGATAAAAATAGCCGAAGGAGGCGTAATACGAAGCGGCTTTAACCAAGAGTTGGACGACACGCGCAACCTAAGCGTAAATTCAAAAAAATGGCTGTCCGACTTCGAGGCAAACGAGCAGGCGCAAACCGGCATTAAAAATTTAAGAGTTAAGCACACCGCCCCCTTCGGATTTTCCATAGAGGTAACAAAGTCGTTTTTGCATTTGGTGCCGGCCCACTACATAAGAAGGCAAACCCTTGTAAACGCCGAAAGATTTACCACCGACGAGCTTCGCAAAAAGGAAACCGAAATTTTAAATTCCGAAGAAAAGGCGTTGCAGCTCGAGCAAAAGATTTTCGACGAACTTGTAGACTATGTTCTTGAAAATTTCGACCATCTTATAGATACCGCCGAAACCCTTGCAAAGGTAGACGTATTTTGCTCGTATGCCAAGCTTGCCCTAGATTGGGACTATTGCCTACCCAAAGTAGACAATTCCGACACGCTAGACATTGTCCAGGGCAGGCACGTTGTGATAGAGCAAATGCTTGCCAACGGCAAAACGGGACTTTCCGATAAGTTTGTGCCCAACGACACTTATTTATCTTCAAGCGGCGAACAAATTGCCCTTATAACGGGGCCGAATATGGCGGGCAAATCAACCTATATAAGGCAAACCGCGCTTATTGCAATTTTAGCGCAAATGGGCTGCTTTGTTCCTGCAAAGGAATGCACAATGGGGCTGATCGACAAGGTGTTTAGCCGCGTTGGAGCCTCCGACGAGCTCTCGCGCGGCAACTCGACATTTATGGTCGAGATGAACGAAACGGCAAATATTTTAAACAACGCAACAAATAAGTCGCTTATTATATTAGACGAAATAGGCAGGGGAACAAGCACCTACGACGGCCTTAGCATTGCCTGGGCAATAGTAGAATACCTGCACGGCGACGAAAAATCGGGCCCGAAAACACTCTTTGCAACACATTACCACGAGCTTACAAAATTAGAGGGGCTTTTAAACAGGCTTGTAAACTACAAAGTTTGCGTAAGGGAATATAACGACGAAATCATATTTGTAAGAACAATAGAGCGCGGCCAAGCCGATAAATCTTACGGCATACAGGTTGCGAAGCTGGCAGGCCTACCCAACGAAGTTATAGAAAGAGCCAAAAGCGTGCTTAGCGAGATAGAAAACGAAGGCAACATTGTTGTTTGCAGGCTAGACTCGGCAAAAGGGGCAACACCCAAGCCGCGCCGCGAGCGCAAAAAAGACGCACAAGGGGGAGCCACACAGCTGTTTTTCCTTTAAAATTTATGGATATTTTTGCATTAAAGCGACATATTATAAAAAGGCTTTAACCCGAAAATACAATGAACGAACACCTTAAAGACAAAGTGTTGAATTTGCCCCATAAAAGCGGCGTTTATATTATGAAAGACGCCTTCGGGCAGGCAATATACATAGGCAAAGCTAAGGATTTAAAAAAAAGGGTTTCGCAATATTTCCAAAAATCGCGCAAGTTGCACAGTTTTAAAATTCCATACATGGTAGACACCGTAGACGATTTGGAATTTTTTGAAACCAAAAACGAGCAGCAGGCATTGATACTGGAAAGCCGCCTTATCGGCGAATGGAAGCCGCGCTATAATACCGATTTAAAAGACAACAAAAACTTTTTGCTTTTAAGGGTTGAATATTTTAGGGAGCTTCCCGTATTTTCGCTTTGCAGGAACAGAATAGACGACAACTGCGCCTATTTTGGTCCGTATCCGACAGCCGCGCGCATAAGAGAGGTTTTGGCCTTGCTCAAGAAAAATTTCGGGATAATTTCGTCGGATGCAAAACCCCAAAAAGACGAAAACGGCCTTTATACCCTATACAGCGACGCCCGCGCCGAAATCTACGGCGAAAACAAAAAAATATCGGCAGGGGAATATATGCAAAGGGTAGACAAGGCCGTAGAGTTTTTAAAGGGCGACTCGCTTGAATTGCTTGACGACTTTGAAGACAAAATGCAAAAAGCCTCGGATAACCTTAAGTTTGAGGAGGCGGCAAAATATAGGGACTTGATTAGAGCCGTAAAGGAAACTTTAAAGCTAAACCGAATGAGAAATTCGGCGGCAGACCTTTCACGAAGCCCCAAAAAAGTAGCGCAAGAGGCGATTGCCAGGCTAACCGAATGTTTGGGAGCAAAAGAGCCTATTTTAACAATGGAATGTTTCGATATTTCGCATATTTCTGGCAGTTTTTGCGTGGCTTCTATGGTAAGGTTCGAAAACGGAATGCCTTGCAAGTCAAAATACAGGCATTTTAAGATTAAAAGCTTTGTCGGCAACGACGACTTTAGAGCTATGAACGAAGTTGTAAAACGCCGATACCTTAGGGTAGACACCCCGCCCGACTTGCTTGTTATAGACGGCGGACAGGGACAGTTGTCGGCGACAAACAAAGTTTTTGAAGAGGTTCAAAACCGTCCAAAAATGATTGTTGGCCTTGCCAAACGCGAAGAAACCATTGTTTTGGCAACCGACTATTCGGAAATAAAACTTCCCAAAAGCGACGAAGCCCTAAAACTTATGCAAAGAATTCGCGATGAAGCGCACCGCTTTGCAAACTCGTTTAACGCCTTTTTAAGGGCAAAAAAAATAAGGGAAAGCGTTTTAGACGATTTCGGAATGGGCGAAAAACGCAAGATAGAGCTTTTGAAAAAATTCGGTTCCATAAACGAATTAAAAAAGGCAACCCCGCAAAGCATTGCCGAAATAAAGGGCATTAGCCTAAGCTATGCCGAAAAACTTTTAACATTTTTAAACGAACAGGCAAATGCGCACAAAAGTTAAAATCATCAGCGGGCCTACTTGTTCGGGCAAAAGCGCAAGGGCTGTAGAATATGCTTTGCAAAACAACGCCGAAGTTATTTCGTGCGACTCGGTTCAGGTTTATAAATATATGGACATAGGGTCTGCAAAGCTTAAGCCGAGCGAAATGCGCGGCGTTAAACACCACTTAATAGATGTGTGCAACCCAAGCGAAATGTTCGACGTTTCAAAATATGTAGAATATTCAAAAAAAGCCGTTGCCGAAATTTTGGCTAAAGGCAAAAACATTGTAGTTGCAGGCGGCAGCCCATTTTATTTAAAGGCGTGGTTTTGCGCCGTTATGGACGACATACAAGTGCCAACTGAAATAAGGCAATCTGTAAGGAATATAGAGCTTTTGGGCGGAACAAACGCCTTAAAAGAAGAGCTTTTAAAGCTAGACAGCAACGCCGCAGACTTTGTGGACATAGAAAATCCGCGAAGAAGCGCAAGGGCTATTGAAAGAATTTTGGCAAGCGGCAAGAAACTTGCCGATATTGTCGCCGAATTTAAGTCAAAGCCGTGCCCTTTTGGCGACATAGAAAGGGACGTTGAAACTTTAGATTTCGATAATGCCGAAATTGAAAAGCGCATAGCAAGAAGAACAAAAACTATGCTCGAAAATGGGCTTTTGGACGAGTGCAAAAAGCTGCTTGATTTGAATGTAAAAAACAACTCTTCGGCCATGGGGGCAATAGGCTATAAAGAATGTTTTGCGGCCATAGAAAGCGGCAATGTGGATACCGGTGCTTTGTTTTGCGAAATTTCTAAAAACACCCTTAAACTTGTAAAAAAGCAAAGAAAATTTTTAAGGGGCATTTTGCGCCAAAACTTTTAGTCTTTGCAAAAAAACGCCGCCCTCTTGCGGCTATTTTTTTACCTGAACTTTTATTAGGGTTCTGCCACCCTGCATTTCTTCGGGCACGCCAAGGCTGTTAAATTTAAAGTCGGTTTCCATTTCCTTCGACTGGCCTTTGCGAAGCGTAATAGAAGCGTCGCTACCGTATACATTGCCGCCGCCCGTGTTGCTTTGTTGAACGGGTAGTTTCTCGAGTTTGGGCAAATCGGTTGTTTTCGGGCGCACAGGTGTTTTTGGTACTTCAACAAAATTGCCGTCTTCGTCTATCGGTTTCGAAGACATTGCTTTTGGCAGTGCAATTTTAAGCCTGTCGCGCTTTATTCGTGT
>JAXFOH010000027.1:0-4396 GCA_034180465.1 Opitutales bacterium | reverse complement strand
CATTTTGCCGAAACCATATTCGCCTTGCGTATTTCAGCGGTTTGGCGTTCGTCTTTAAAAACCCTTTCGGGAAAAATTTCGCCGGAGGCAACAACAATGTCGAAGTTTGCCTTGCGCAGTTTTTCTAGCATAAAGGCGGGGAAATTGCGCGGTACCAAAAATTTTTTAAGCCCAAGCTCGTTGAATATTTCGCGTTCGTCGGCGTATTCGTATATGCGAGAAAATGCCGATTCCTTCCTTGCCCTGCCTATTTCAAGCGGGCTTAAAATTGCGCAACGCTCGCCGTTTTGGGTGAAGGCAAAAAAGTCGTCGGGTATAAAGCTTTGGGCAAAATACAGCATATCCGAACTCGAATCGCTGTTTGCATACAACAAAATTTCTCTTTTCATATTGCAAAAAAAGTGTTGCACGCTTTTTTTTGTCGGGCAACATAAATCATTAAATGTATAAATTTTTTGCAACAATGCTTGCGGCTTTGCTTTTTGCAGCCTGCGACGAAAAATCGGTAAACCAAGCTGCCGCGTTTTCGGACTATTTTGATATGAAAATTGCCGATACCGCCTTTGCCGCGCAAATTTCCGTAAGCGAAAGCGAAAAGGCAAGGGGGCTTATGTATAGGCAATCTTTAGGCGAAAATCAGGCAATGGTGTTTGTATATTTTACGCCGCAAAGAATGTCTTTTTGGATGAAAAACACGAGCATACCGCTAGATTTGGCGTTTTTTGACGCAAACGGCGTTTTGCTTGAGGTAAGGCCGTTGTATCCGCACAATTTGGATTCGGTGCAGTCAGCGTCTGACAATGTGCTGTATTGCGTAGAGGCAAACGCGGGGTTTTTTGCAAAACACGGCATAAAAAGTGGCGATGTTTTAGATTTAAAGCTTTTAAAGAGCGCAATAAAAAAGAGGGGTTATTGATATGTCGAAAATGCAAAAACTAACGGTGCTTATTACGGGGCTGTTTTTGGCGTCTATTGGCTGGATTTTTGCCTTCACGCATTTTTACGGCCGCCTTAACGACTGGCAAAAGGCGCAAAATATAGACTTTGCCGCGCAAACAGGGACGACAAAACTTAGTGTATATATAAATTCGCTTACGGCGGCGGGCATTGTTTTTATTGTTTCGACTTTGTTCGGATTATTATACATAAAGTATTCTAAAAAAGAAAAATGAGCGGTTTTAACGATACAATTTGCGCGCCGTCTACCCCTACAGGCGAAAGCGCAATAGCGGGCATAAGGCTTTCGGGACCCCTGTGCAAAGAGATTGCCGAAAAATCTTTCGGCAAAAGCGTGCAGCCCAGAATTGCATGTTTGGGCAACTATAAAGATGTTTCTCAAAAAACGGTAGACAGCGTTTTGTATGTATACTTTAAAGCCCCAGCTTCGTATACGGGTGAAGACTGTTTGGAAATATTTTCGCACGGAAACCCCTTTATTGTTCAAAAGCTGCTCGACGACCTTGTAAAAAAAGGCTGCCGCATGGCGGACCACGGCGAATTTACCCGCAGGGCGTTTTTAAATAGAAAGCTTGATTTGTCGCAGGCGCAAGCGGTTTCGCTTTCAATTTCGGCAAGAAGCCAGGCGGCTTTAACGGCATCGCAAAAACAGCTTGCAGGCGAACTTGGCAGGCGCATAAACGACTATACCGATTCGCTGGTAAACGTATGCGCTTTGGTTGAAGCCTACATAGATTTCCCCGAAGACAACCTTCCCGAAGAGGATAAAAACAGAATAGTTGTCCTTATGGACGACATTTGCCTAAAACTTTCCAATATGGTGGCAAATTCCAAATATACAAAGGCGGTGCACAACGGCATAAATTTGGCAATTATAGGCGAGCCGAACGCGGGCAAATCGTCGCTGCTTAATTTGCTGCTAGGTTCTGAAAGGGCGATAGTAAGCGACATTGCGGGAACTACGCGCGACTTTATAAGCGAAAAACTTAATATTGGAGACTATCTTTTTAACATAACCGACACTGCAGGCCTTAGAAATTCTACAGATAAAATCGAGAAAATTGGTGTGGAGCGCGCAAAAGAAGCCGCCAAAGCAGCCGATATGATTTTGCTGGTTGTAGACTCCTCGCAAAAGCCCGACATTTGCGAGTATAAAGACCTTGTAGGGCAAAACAATACCTTGCTTGTTTTAAACAAAAAAGACTTGCCCTCAAACGACGAGGCTCTGCAGCTTTTAGACGGCGTAAGGCGCGTTGAAATTTCGTGCAAAGCACCATTGCATGCCGCGCAAACGCTAAGAGAGGCGATTCTGGCTTTCGTTGCCGAAAAATACATAGTTCCGCAAAACGACGACATTCTTGTAAGCGCAAAGAACGCGCAAAATATGGAATTTGCAATAAATTCGCTTGTAGCGGCAAAAAAGCTTATTTTAGACGATATGCCTGCCGAGCTTGCTGCCAGCGAAATAAGAAACGCGCTTGAAAACTTGGGCGAAATTGTAGGCAAGGTTGACTGCGAAGAAATTTTAGACAAGATATTTTCGAAGTTTTGCATAGGCAAATAGCATTTTTAGGATTTTAAAAACATGTGGTTTTACATAGACGAAAACGGTAATAAAAAAGGCCCGCTTACAACAGACGGCCTTGTTTTGCTGTTTAAACACGGCACTTTAGGCGGCCAAACAAAAGTGTGGAAAAACGGAATGGCAATGCCGCTTTCGATTTCGGAATGCAGGGATTTGCGCATTCTAAATTTCAGCGAAAAATCAAGGCGCGAACTTTTAATAGAAAAATATTCTACATCGTTTAGGGCGTTGGTGTATGTGCTGCTATGCCTTATTGCCGCTTTTGTGTTCTATACTTTAAAAATTGCGGATTACGTTGAAGGCCTAAAAATTGCAAAGAACATAAAGGTAGACGATATTTTTATAGATTTTCAGTGCGCAACCAAAATGAAAAAATATATAGGCTATGCGATTTTCTTTTTTACGATTTCGGCGGCTTTTACGTTTTCGCGCTATTTGGCAACTGTTGCAAAAGTTGCAAAAACAAAACGAACGCTGCTTACAACGCAGTTTAGTGCCGCATTTTTAGGCTATAGCTTTTTTATTCCGTTTTTCAATATATTGTTGCCGTGCTATAGCGTTGTATACTGCATAAAAATTGGCTGCGAGCGCAGGCGCAGGCAGTTCTCCGCCGAAATGCTTATTTTGATTTTGCTATGGTGGTTTTTTGTTCTGTTTTCTCTTTCAATTGGTGCGTATTTAATGTTTTTGTTCCCGAAGACAACTTCGTATAATTTGTCGATGTGTATGCTTTATTTGGATTGTTTGGCGTCTGCGGCGGGCGTTGTTGCGGCGATATTGTCGTATGCGGTTTCGCTGCTTATGAACAGGCTATATATTGTCTCTGTCGACCGAAGCCGATAGAGGCATTCTACCCATAAAACTATTAGGCAATAAAAAAACTCCGAAGTGTTTTTCTTCGGAGTTTTTTGCGGTTTAAAGATTGTCTATTGTAATTGTTTCGGGCTTTTTCTTCATATCGGGAATTTCGTAGGCGTATTTTAGCATTGCCGACTCCATTATAGAGCGCAGGCCGCGAGCCCCCGTTTTAAGTTCTATAGCCTTTTCGGCTATATCGTTTATGGCCTTATCGGTAAATTCAAGCTTAATGCCGTCGTAGGCAAACAGCTTTTTATACTGCTTAATAAGCGAGTTTTTTGTCGATGTTAAGATATTTACCAAATCGGCCTTTTTAAGCTCGTTCAACGCGCAAACAACGGGAAGCCTGCCTATAAATTCGGGTATAAAACCG
The DNA here is from genome assembly GCA_034180465.1 of Opitutales bacterium. Taxonomy (GTDB): domain Bacteria; phylum Verrucomicrobiota; class Verrucomicrobiia; order Opitutales; family Intestinicryptomonadaceae; genus CAKUIA01. The sequence continues at coordinate 623 of JAXFOH010000027.1, read as the reverse complement.
AATTTTACAAGGTCTTCGGGCTGTATTTGCGACGACGACAATTCGCCGCCTAAGGTGTCGTTTTCGCTTTCCTGCGAAAAGCCCATAGACGAATTTTTTGTGCGTCTGTCTACAATGTCTTTAAGCCCAACAAACGCGCCGCCGCATATGAAGAGAATGTTGCGGGTGTCTACCCTGATGTATTCCTGATCGGGGTGCTTGCGGCCGCCCTTTGGCGGAATGTTGCAAACCGAGCCCTCCAAAATCTTAAGCAATGCCTGTTGTACTCCCTCGCCGCCAACGTCGCGCGTAATCGAAACATTTTCCATCTTGCGGGCAATTTTGTCGATTTCGTCTACATAAATTATGCCGCGCTGGGCTTTTTCTATATCGAAATTTGCAGCCCTCAAAAGGTTTAGCACAATATTTTCTACGTCTTCGCCAACATAGCCTGCCTCTGTAACGTTTGTAGCATCGGCAATGGCAAATGGCACATTTAGCATCTTTGCCAAAGTTCTTGCCAAATACGTTTTGCCCGAGCCCGTGGGGCCCACAAGCAAAATGTTGCTTTTTTCAACTTCAACGTCTTTTAAATCTTTTAAAAGCCGGCTGTTGGAATCGGCGTTTCTAATGCGTTTGTAGTG
>JAXFOH010000094.1:0-2047 GCA_034180465.1 Opitutales bacterium | reverse complement strand
CCATTGCAAAGAGCAAAAAGTGCGGTCGATGCGCGGCGCATTGCATATCGGAATTTTATAAAATTTTTCAGAAGCGTGATGGGGCAATATACAAGATACGGAAGGCAGATTGCAAAAGTTTCGCCGTATCCTGTTTATTCCATGTGTTTAAAAGGAGCTGTAGAAAGCAGGCGCGATACTACCGACGGCGGTGTCGCGTCGCGTCCGCGCGTGATTACACTGGCCTTTTTGGGCAATGTTGTCGATTCGCTTTTGGCGATGGAATACGTTTGTTTCGACAGGAAAATTTGCACGGTGGAAGAACTCTTGTCGGCAGTACGCAATAATTGGGAGGGAGAGAACGCCCAACGTTTGCGTTCCGAGGTCTTAAAGGCTCCATATTGGGGGGACGGTTCAAAAAAATCGTGCGAGCAAATGGCATGGTGGATGCGGAAAATCCATGACGATATAGAGGGATTTACGACCGATCAAAACGATTCGTACCACTTGGCGATTTTAATATACAGAGAGTTTATGTATTGGGGCAACGGCGCAAAGGCGACTCCCGACGGCAGATACGCCGGCGATAGATTTGCGCAGGGTTTTTCGCCGAGCGAATATCGTTGCAAAGAGGGAATGACAACTGTGTTGAATTCGATAGCTACTCTCCCGCACGAATGTCTGATAGCGTCGAATGCAAACCTTACATTCGATAAGCACGCGATGACTCCCGAGACATTTGCCGCTATATTTAGAGTTTTTGCCAAAAAGTGCGGACATCTTCTGCAGCCAAATTGCAATTCTGTAGAGGAGCTTTTAGATGCGCAAAAACATCCCGAACGTCATATGGATTTGATGGTAAAGGTTTGTGGCTTTTCGGCGCGCTTTGTCGCGTTGTCGGAGCGTTGGCAAAATGAGGTTATAGAGCGCCACAGACTTGCATAGCGCCAATGCAAAAAGCGGTCGTCTTAAAGATAGACAAGTTTTCGACCCGCGACGGTCCCGGAATACGCACAGTCGTATTTTTTAGGGGGTGCCCGCTGCGGTGTGTTTGGTGCCATTCTCCGGAAAGTCAGGATTTTGGCGTAGGGCAGTATTTAGACGGGACGCCAATAGGGAAAGAAATGACGTCGGGATCCGTATTGGAGGAAGTTCTAAAAGACAAGGATTTTTACGAGGCATCGTCGGGCGGGCTTACTCTTTCGGGGGGCGAGGTGTTGTCCGCTCCCGATTTTGCGCTCGAATTATTAAGCGGCGCGAAATCGCACGGAGTTCATACGGCGGTTGAAACAAGTGGCTATGCGGCGAAATCGGTACTCATGCGCTTTTTACCGCTTGTCGATTTGTGGTTGTTCGATGTAAAAATTTTGGACGAAAAAAAACATATTGATTACACGGGTAAACCGTTAGGTGTTATTCTTGACAATCTCAGAACCATAGACAAGTTCATTGCGGAAGACGGTGCTTGCAGGGGCGGGCGTATCTTTTTGCGCTGTCCCGTGATTCCGACGTTAAACGACGACGATGTTTGTCTGCATAAAATTGCCGATTTGGCAAATATGCTTTCATCGGTGTCGGAGATTCATGTGGAGCCGTATATACCTTTCGGAATATAAAAAGCGGCGGCTTTGGGAAAAGCTTCGTATGAAGCAGCCATGCCCGAAAGAGGCTATGGGGAAAAAATTGTCGAAAGACTATCTCAATTAACGGAGAAAAGAGTATTGTTGCCGTAGGTTTATTGATCCTTAATTTGAATATCGCGCACGAAGGGCACGCTGCAGCGTGTCAAACGGTTTGCGTATGCAAACGCGAGTCAACAACAGCCGAGAGCGTAATGGTTGGCGAATTTTATAGAAAATGGCAACTTTTGTTGTCCTTATTCTTGGGAAAAACTAAACTTTTTTCACTGACAAAGCAGGGTAAATATTTGCGGAGCAAATACCCTGCGCCACAAGATGAAAGCGCACCTGCGCCGCCCTCGTGCGTTTAAAGGCGTTTAAAAAGAAAAAAGTTGAATATTTGAATAAATCGACTAAGTTGGGAAAAATTTTTCTTTCATTATGGATAG